>CAYZWR010000110.1:6312-11335 GCA_964481735.1 uncultured Thermoanaerobaculia bacterium | reverse complement strand
TGCGCCGCAACGGCTGACCGACGCCGGTCCGCTAGGCTCACCCACGGCCCTCTCCGGTGACGGGGAGGGCCGTTCTGTTGATCCTGGGACCTACTCGCCCCGGTGCTGCGGGTAGAAGTCGAGCGCGGCGCCCTGCATCTTGGCGAGCAGGACGATCTGGCCGGTGTGGTAGCTCATGTGCTCGACGGTGTGGAAGAGCGCGCGGTAGCCCTCGATGTCGTACTTCTGGATGGTGTGCCGGCGCGCCAGCTCGGCCGGCTTCAGCCGGCCGAGGGTCGCCTGGCAGGCGGTCACGGTGGCGCGCAGGCGGGCGAGGAGCTCCCCCTTGGGAGCTCCTCCGGTCGCGGCGAACTCGGCGTCGCGGTGCCGCTCGTAGGGCTCGCCGCCGAGGCCGGAGATCACCCACTGGCGGAGGTTCCCCTCGAGGTGGACGAGCAGATTGCCGATCGAGTTGCTCGCCGGGTTGGGCCGCCACCAGATCTCCGCTTCGCCGAGCGGCTCGATCGCCGTGGCGATCTTGCCCAGGTACTCACCCCAGTAGTGCGCCGCGAAATCGACCAGCCGCGTCTTCATGGTGCGCTCCTTCCGCTCGAGGGGCTCAACGATATCGCCGCCCGCCGGTCTCCACCGCCTCGACCCAGAGGATCTCGCAGCCATGGTCGCCGTGATCGCTGCGCACGGTGGAGGTGTGCCAGGCGAGAGCGGGGCCGGCGACGTCGACCAGCAGGCCCTGGAGGCGGACTTCGTCGCCGGCGTCGATCGCGAGCACCGCCCGCTCGAGGTTGCGGTTGGCGGGGATGAGGTGGGTGTTGGCCGCGTGCCGGATGACGTAGCCGGGATCCAGCCCCCGATCGGCGGTCCGCCAGGTGAAAGCCCGCCAGTCTTGCGAGTAGTCGATGCGGTCCGCGAACGCGGGTGTCGGCAACTCCCCCCAGAGCAGCGCGAGATCGAGCGGCGAGAGGAAGGCCATGGGGTCGAAGCGATAGCGCCGGGTGGAGGCGACCACGGCAGCGATGTCATAACTCGCCCGCGGGGTGAGCGTGAGCGTGCCGCGCGTGGTTTCGAGGCTGAACGGGGTGCGCTCCGTCGGGGTCTGGATGGGATCGCGCCGCCAATCGACCGGCTCGGCGCCCGCCTCGGCGCGCGGCCGGCCCGCCCACCAGTAGGCGAGCGCGGCGGCCGCCAGAAGGGCCCACACCAGATGGCGACGGTTCACGTCGGTGGAGCGAGCGCCGCGAGCTCCCGGTCGTGGCGCCGGGCGAGGAGGAGCTGGGCGGCGAGCGCGCCGACGCCGGCCAGGAACATGTCCCACTGGGTGTCCCAGACATCGCCCTGGGTGCCGAGGAAGGCGGCGCTCGCCTCGGCCGAGAGCAGCGCCGCCGACCATTCGATGAGCTCGTAGAGCACCGAGATCGCGAGACAGACCGAGAGCACCAGGAAGAAGAGCCAGCCGCCGCGCCGCAGAGGCGTCTGGCGCAGCAGGATCTCGCGCGCGACGAGCGCCGGCACGAACCCTTGCGCCAAGTGGCCCAGCCGGTCGTAGTGGTTGCGCGCGAAGCCGAAGGCCTCCTGCAGCCAGAAGCCGATCGGGGTCAGCGCGTAGGTGTAGTGGCCGCCGATCGCCAGGATCGTCGCGTGCACGAAGATCAGGAGGTAGACCAAGTGGGTCAGCGGGAAGCGGCGATAGGTCGCGACCAGGAGCGGCACCCCGGCGAGAATCGGGAAGACCTCGAGCAGCCAGGTCAGACGGTCGTGGGGGGTGATGCCCGAGACGACGAGGACGACGCCGGTCGCGGCGAGGAGAGCGAGCGGAAGGCGGTCGCGCGGCGCCATGCCCCTCGGAGCATAGCGCCGCGTCCCGCGGAACGCCTCAGGGGGCGGGCGTCGCCTTGAGCGCTTCGAGCGCCTTCTCTACCTCGTCCGCCTTCGCCTTGTCGCCCGCGGCGAGCAGCACGTCGATCTTCCGCTCGTAGGCCTTGAAGTTGCGCGGCGTGAGGGCGATCACCTGATCGAGCTCGGCGAGCGCGGATTCCCACTTCTTCTCCGCGATCGAGATCTCGGCGAGCGCGCTGTGCGCCTGGTAGAGCTTGGGATCGACCGCCACGGCCTCCTGGAAGAGCAGCCGGGCGCGCTCGCCGTCCTGCTTCTTCCAGGCCGCGGCGCCGGCGTTGAACAGGATGCGCGCGGTGTCGGGGGAACGATCCGTGGCGGCGAGCGAGGCGAGCGCGGCCTCCGCCTCCGCAACGCGGCCGAGGCCTTCGAGGGCATCGTAGCGGCTGCGCAGCGCGAGGACGTCCTTGGGGTCGAGCGCGAGCGCCCGGTCGGCGGCGGCCAGCCCGGCCTCCCAGCCCTTCTGTTCGAGGTGCACCATGGCGAGGACGCTGTGGCCCTTCTGGAACTGCGGATCGATCGCCACCGCCTGCTCGAGCTTCGCTTGGGCGGTCATCATGTCCTTGGCCTGGATCGCCGCCACCGCCTCCATGTAGTAGTCCGGGGCGCCCATCTTCACGAGCTGAATCTGGATCTGGGCGGTCTGCCCCTTCTTGAGCTTCTGCGACGTCAGGTCGATGGTCTCCTCGAAGGGGCGGTACCCCGCCTTCTGGACCTTGAGCGTGTAGACGTGTACGAAGTCCGGCAGGGTGCCGGTCGCCTTGCCCTCGGCGTCGGTCTTGCCGGTGAAGCTGAACGGGGGCTCGACCGCGGCGCAGGTCAGAGCGATGTCGGCGTCGGGGGCCGGGACACCGTCCGGGCCGTTGACGATCAGCTGAAACGGGCCGGGGACCGGGGCCTTCTCCTTGGCCGCGGCGAGCGGCGCGGCGAGCAGCAAGAGAACGGCGACGTAAGCGAGCTTTCTGGTCGACACGGGGGATCTCCTGGAGGGGGTGAAATCGTCGGGTCAGCGACCGCCGTAGTATACGAGAATCGCTCCGGAGGCCCCGATGTCCCGCCCCCTGCCCAGCCGCCTGTTGCCCGCCCTCCTGCTGCTCGCGCTGGCCGCCGGCCCGGCCGCCGGGCGGGAGCTCTCCTGGCCCGCGCTCGAGGTCGAGGCGCGGTTGGAGAGCGACGGCACGCTCGCCATCTCCGAGCTCGAACGCATGCGCTTCACCGGCGACTGGAACGGCGGCGAGCGGCGCTTCCGCCTGGCGCTCGGCCAGCGTCTGACCCTCGACCGCATCGTGCGCCTCGCCGGACCGATCGGACCGGAGCGCGAGCTCGTGCGGGGCGATCTCGACGCGGTGGACCGCTGGGACTGGACGAGCTCGAACACCGTGCGCTGGCGCAGCCGGCTCCCCTCCGATCCGCCGTTCGACGGCACCGAGCTCGCCTATCGTCTCGACTACCGGCTGACCGGGGCCCTGGTGCGCGAGGAGGAGGGGAGATACCGCCTGGCGCACGACTTCGCCTTCGCGGATCGCGAAGGCACCATCGAGCGGCTGAGCGTGCGGCTGACCCTCGCTCCACCCTGGCGGGCGATCACGCCGCTCGCCGAGCGCTTCGAAGCCGGCCCCCTGGTCCCCGGCGAGGGCTACGTCGTGCGCGCGGAGCTCGCTTTCGACGGCGCGGCGGAACCGGCGCTCGCCGCGCCGCCGCGGCTCGCCGGGCTGGTGGTCGCCGCGATCGCCGGCGCGCTGGTCCTCGGATGGGCGGTGCTGGTGGCGCGCTTCCGGGCGCGCGAGCGGGCGCTCGGCCGTTTCGCGCCGCTGCCCGAGGTGAACGGCCCGGAGTGGCTCGAGGAGAAGGTCTTCGCGCTCGCTCCCGAGCTCGTCGGCGCCGCGTGGGACCGCACGATCGCGGCGCCGGAGGTCGCGGCGATGCTCGCCCGGCTCACTCAGGAGGGCAAGCTCGCCTCCGAGGTCGTGAGCCGTGGGCGGTGGCTGCGCGCGCACGAGCTGAAGCTGCGCTGCCTGGTGGCGCGGGAAGCGTTCAGCGAGCCGGAGCGACGCCTGATCGATGCCCTCTTCGGGGCAGCGAGCGAGACCGACACGCGGGCGCTGCGCGAGCGCTATCGCGGCACCGGTTTCGATCCGTCCAGCCGGATCCGCGGCGGGCTCGAGAGCGGGCTGCAACGGCTGCGCGGCTTCGCCGCCGACAGCCCCCGTCCCGCCCGCCTGCCGACCGCGCAGCTGCTGCTCGCCGGGCTGACGCTCGTCGGCGTCGTCGCGGTCGGCTTCCCGGCCTCGCGCATGCCGGCGCTCCTCCTCCTGCCGGTGCTCCTGGTCGCCTCGCTTCCGGGGCTGGTGGGCGCGCTGGTCGGTCAGTCGCGCGTCGGCCGCCTCCTCGGACCGGGCGTGGCGCTCGCCACGACGTTCCTCCTGCAGCTCGCGGCGATCGTCGGATTCGCGCGCTGGCCCGGGGTCTCGCTCGCCGCGCCGCTCGGTGGGGCGCTCCTCGCGCTGGGCATCGATCGCTTCCTGCTCAATCTGCTGGCGACCCGCGAGAGCGCGGTCAGCCTGGAGCGCCGGCGCGAGCTCGCCGCCGCGCGACGCTACTTCGTCGAAGAGCTCGCGCGCCGCGAGCCGCGGCTCGAGGATCGCTGGTTCCCCTATCTGCTCGCCTTCGGCCTCGCGCCGCAGATGGATCGCTGGTTCCGCGCTTTCGGCGGTGCGTCACGCGCCGCCGGGGGCTCGACCTGGACGACGACCGGATCGCCGACCGGGGGTGGCGGCTGGAGCGGCGGCGGCGGTGCGTTCGGCGGCGCCGGGGCGAGCGCGACCTGGGCGATGGCGGCGACCGCGATGTCGGCGGGGGTGCCGGCCCCGAGCTCGAGCGGCGGCGGCGGTGGTGGGGGCGGCAGCTCGAGCGGTGGCGGTGGGGGCGGCGGCTGGTGACGCGATGAACAAAGCCCCGATGGCGCGGACGCGCCATCGGGGCTCGAGCTGCGAAGCGAACCGACGCCCGACTACATCGACACCGGCATCATCGGCGCCGGCGGCGGGGGCGGCGGAGCGGGAGCCGCCATCTTCGGCGCGGCCTTCTTGGCCGGCTTCTTCGCCTTCTTGGCGGGCTTCTTGGCTGCCTTCTT
>CAYZWR010000110.1:0-6212 GCA_964481735.1 uncultured Thermoanaerobaculia bacterium | reverse complement strand
CTTCTTGGCTGCCTTCTTCGCCTTCTTGGCGGGCTTCTTGGCTGCCTTCTTCACTTTCTTGGCGGGCTTCTTGGCAGCTTTCTTCGCCTTCTTGGCGGGCTTCTTGGCAGCCTTCTTGGCCTTCTTGGCGGGCTTCTTCGCCTTCTTGGCGGGCTTCTTGGCGGCCTTCTTCTTCGCAGCCTTCTTCTTCGCTGCCATGCGTTGCCTCCTCGGGTTAGGCGATCTTGCGATCGCTCTCTCCCGCTCCGCGATCGAGCTGTCGGCTCTCGACGAGAGAGGCCACGACAGTCAGTGGATGCGAGAGAGCATTGATTTGCTCTTCATTGTGCTCATTTTTTTTCCAGATGCAAGAGGTTTCACGAAAAAACTTTGCGCTCGTCGGATGCGGTGAGGGTCGCGAGCACGCGCGCGCCGTACCGCGCGAGCTTCCGTTCGCCGATTCCGGGGATGGTCGCGAGCTCGGCGAGCGTGGTCGGAAGGCGCCGCGCGATCTCCACCAGCGTCGCGTCGTGGAAGACGACGTAGGCCGGCACGGAGGCCGCCCTGGCGAGCTCGCGGCGGAGCTCCTTGAGCTGTTCGAGACGCTCCGCCGCGGCGCGGTCGGCCGCGTCGAGCGGCGTCGCGCCGCCCCGTCGCACCGGCTTGCGCGGGCGCTCCCGCTCGGCGCGCAGGGCGATCTCCTGCTCGCCGCGCAGCACCGGCGCGGCGAGCTCGGTGAGCGCGAGCGTGTTGTGGCCGGCGAGGTCGACCGCGAGGAAGCCGCGCGCCACCAGCTGGCGGAGGATGGTGCGCCAGCGCTTCGGCTCGAGGTCGCGGCCGGCGCCGAAGGTGGGCAGACGATCGTGGCCGTGGCGCAGCACCTTCTCGGTCGCGGTACCGGTGAGCACGTCGACCAGGTGCTGGGCGCCGAAGCGCCCGCCGGTGCGGTAGACCGCGGAGAGCGCCTTCTGCGCCGTGACGGTCGCGTCCCAGGTCGCGATCGGCTCGAGGCAGGTGTCGCAGTTGCCGCACGGCTCGGCGCGCTCCTCGCCGAAGTGGCGCAGCAGCACCTGGCGGCGGCAGGCGGTGGTCTCGCAGTAGGCGAGCAGCTGGTCGAGCTTGCGCCGCTCGACCAGCCGCCGCTCGGGCGAGCTCCCCTGGTCGATCAGCGCGGCGAGCTGCACGACGTCTCCCAGCCCGTAGGTCATCCAGGCGTCGGCCGGCGCGCCGTCGCGGCCGGCCCGCCCGGTCTCCTGGTGGTAGGCCTCGAGGCTGCGCGGCGGGTCGAGATGGGCGACGAAGCGGACGTCGGGTTTGTCGATCCCCATGCCGAAGGCGACGGTGGCGACGACGATCACGCCGTCCTCCGCCCGGAAGCGCGCGAGGTGGCGCCGCCGCACCTCGGCGTCGAGACCGGCGTGATAGGGCAGCGCCGTCAGGCCTTGCTCGGCGAGCCAGGCAGCGGTCGACTCGACCTTGGCGCGCGACAACCGGTAGACGATGCCGGCGGCGCCGGGATGCTCGTCGGTGAGGAGCTTGAGGAGTTGTCGCCGTCCGCCGTCCTCCTTGTCGACCACCCGGTAGCGCAGGTTCGGGCGGTCGAAGCTCGCCACGAACTGCCGCGGCGAGCGCAGCGCCAGCCGCTCCACGATCTCCCGCCGGGTGGGCGGGTCGGCGGTCGCGGTGAGCGCGATGCGGGGCACGCCCGGGAAGCGTTCGGCGAGCGCCACGAGGCCCAGGTACTCGGGCCGGAAGTCGTGCCCCCACTGCGCGACGCAGTGCGCCTCGTCGATCGCGAAGAGGGCGAGCGGGGCGCGCGCGAGGAGCGTCAGGCAGCGCTCGGTGAGCAGGCGCTCGGGCGCCACGTAGAGCAGATCGAGCTCGCCCGAGAGGAAGCGGCGCTCGACCGCGTTCTGCGCGCCGAGGTCGAGGCTGGAGTTGAGGAACTCGGCGGCGACGCCGATCTCGGCCAGGGCCGCGACCTGGTCCTGCATGAGGGCGATGAGCGGCGAGACGACGACGCCGGTGCCCCGCCTGAGGAGCGCCGGGATCTGATAGCAGATCGACTTGCCCCCTCCGGTCGGAAAGAGGACGAAGACGTCCTCGCCCGCGGTGAGCGCGTCGATCGCCGCCTCCTGGTCGCCGCGGAAGGAGGCGTAACCGAAGACCCGCGCGAGGAGCTCGCGCGCCGCCTCAGACATCGCGGCGCCCGGCCCGCCGGCTCGTCTCCAGGCGGGCCAGCACGGCGCCGGCGACCTCGTCGACCGGCAGCTCCCGCATCACACCGGCGTGGGTCGGGCAGTCGCGGCGGTGGCAGGGGAAGCAGGCGGGCCGGCGAGCCACCACGCGATCGGCCGGATCCCACGGGCCGTTGCGCGCCGGATCGGTGGGACCGAAGAGGGCGACCACCGGGGTGCCGGCCGCGGCGGCGAGGTGGAGCGGCCCGGTATCGGCGGCGACCGCCACGGCGCTCGCGCGCGCCAGCGCGACGAGCTCGAGGAGCGTCGCCGGAAAGCACTTGAGCGCCGCGCCGTCGGCCGCGGCGACCACCCGGTCGGCGAGCCCCTCCTCGTCCGGTCCCCAGCTGACCAGGGTCCGCAGGCCGCGCGCGGCGAGCCGGCGGGCGAGCTCGCCGTAGCGCTCGGCCGGCCAGAGCTTGCCCGGCCAGCCGCCGCCCGGGTGGAGGAGGACCGGCGCCTCGAGGCCGAGCGCCGCGAGTCCGCGGGCGACCTCGGCCGTCTCGCGGTCGACCGGTGGCAAGGGGAAGCGGCGCTCGCCGAGCGCTGCGATGCCGAGGCCCGCGAGCAGAGCGAGGTTCTTGTCGATCACGTGGTGAATGCCCTCCGGCAGCGGCCGGCGCTCGCCCAAGAGCAGCCCGGAGAGAGGCTCGCGCCGCGCCCGGCCGGCGAAGCCGAGGGTGCGGCGGGCGCCGCTCGCACGGGCCCAGAAGGCCGACTTCCAGAGGCCCTGGAAATCGAGCGCCGCGTCGCACCGCCGGGCGCGCAGCGCCCGGAGGGCCGTCGCGAGCTCGCCCCAGGAGCGCAGCCGCCGGCCGGGGATGGCGATCGTTTCGGCGACCGCGGGATTGCGCTCCACGAGCGGTCGCCCGGCGGGCTGCGCCGCCCAGACGACCGCGTGCCCGGCCGCCGCGAGGGCGGCGGCGGCGGGCAGGGTGTGCACGATGTCGCCGATCGCCGAGAGCCGCACGACGAGAACCCGGCGGGGCGCGCGGGCGGTGGAGTCGGCGGCGGGCATCGGCGCGCCCGATGCTAGCCCAAAGGCGGCGCTCGCCGGTCGCGCGCCGCCGTCCACCGGCCGGAGGATGACAGGCGGGCCGGCGCGGCGTAGGTTGCTCCTGGATGCCGGGGGAACGCGGCGCCAAGGAGCGACACGATGGACGAAATCGTCGAACGAAGCGTCGGACGCCTGGTCTGGGGGCTCTTTCTCGCGGTGCTCGGCGGCGCGCTGCTCGCCGCCAACCTGGGTTGGATCGAGGGGCAGCGGATCTGGAGCTACTGGCCCTTCCTGTTGATCGCGCTGGGCACGGTCAAGCTGCTCTTCCAGCGCGGCGAAGGATGCGGCAACGGGCTCTGGCTGATCCTCGCCGGCGTCTACGGCTGGATCTCGATCTGGAACGTCTGGGGCTTGAGCTGGGGGACCGCCTGGCCGATCTTCATCATCGCCGCCGGGCTCGAGATCCTCGCCAAGCCGTTCATGCGCCCGCGGCGCAGGCAAGGGGACGAACATGTCGCTTGAGCTCGAACCGCGCCGTCCCACGGCGCTCGCCATGCTGCTCGCGCCGCGCATGATCCTCGGTCTCGCGATCGTCGGCTTCGGCGCCCTGCTGCTCGCCGACAACCTCGACCTGCTCGACGCCGGCGACGTGCTGCGTTACTTCTTCCCGGCCATGCTCCTCGCCATCGGCGCCGGCTGCCTGGCGCAGGGGAGCCCCTGGGGGTGGGCCTGGCTCGCCGGCGGCGTCTGGCTGCTGGCCGAGGCCCTGGGTTGGATCGACGTCGGCTTCTGGGAGCTCTTCTTTCCCCTCCTCCTGCTCCTGGTCGGCGGCTCGCTCGTCGCCCGCGCGGTCTCCGGCCGGGCGGGCGGCGGTCGCGGCGGCGCCGCCGGCGAGGATCTGGGCTCGACGGTGCGCGCGTTCGCGCTGATGAGCGGCAACGTGCGCAAGAGCGATTCGCCGACCTTTCGGGGCGGCGACCTCGGCGCTTTCATGGGCGGGGTGGAGCTCGACCTGCGCGGCGCCAAGACCCCTCCCGAGGGCGCGGTGATCGACGCCTTCGCGGTCTGGGGGGGCATCGAGATCAAGGTGCCCGAGACCTGGCAGGTGCGCGGCGAGGTGATGCCGGTGATGGGCGCGCTCGAGGACAAGACGCGGCCCATCTCCGATCCGGCGAAGGTCGACGGCCGGTTGACCGTCCGCGGTGTCGCCTTCATGGGCGGCATCGAAGTGAAGAACTGAGGAGCCGGCGCGGTGCACCCGATCCTCGAGCGTCCCTCCCGGCTCTTTCTCTACCTCGTGGTGGTGGCCGCGTTCGGCGCCCTGCTCGTCCTCCTCTTCGAGGTGGTCGCGCCGGGCGGGCTCGCCGCGGCCGCAACCTTCGCGCTGCCGATGGCCCTGATCTACGGCTTCCAGTGCCTCGCGGTCTGGTATCCGGTGCGCCAGCTGCCGTCGGCGCGCGCCATGGCGCCGCGCCTGGTGGTCATGCTGCTCGCCGCCTCCTTCGCCATGGCGGCGGTGTGGACGGCGATCGGCTGGCTCTGGGCGCGCGGGCTCGCCGGCACGCCGCGCTTCGCGGAGCTCCCGCAGCGCTTCGACCTGGCGCTGCCGCTGTTCTTCGTCTTCGGCGTGGTGCTCTTCGTGGTCGCCGCCCTGGTGCACTTCCTCTTCGCGGTGGTCGAGCGCGGGCAGGCGGCGGAACGCCGTGCGCTCGAGCTCCAGGTGCACGCCCGCGAGGCCGAGCTCAAGAGCCTGAAGCAGCAGCTCGATCCCCACTTCCTGTTCAACAGCCTGAACTCGGTCTCGGCGCTGATCGGCTCGGATCCCAAGGCGGCGCGCCGCATGTGCTACCTGATGGCCGGTTTCTTCCGCAAGAGCCTGGGGCTCGGCCAGCGCGAACAGATTGCGCTCTCCGAGGAGCTCTATCTCGCCGAGACCTATCTCGCGATCGAGGAGGTCCGCTTCGGCGATCGGTTGAAGACCCGGCTCGACGTCGCCGAAGAGACGCTCACCTTCGCGGTGCCGCCGCTCGTGCTCCAGCCGTTGATCGAGAACGCGGTGCATCACGGCATCGCGCACCTGATCGACGGCGGCGAGGTCACGGTGCGCGCCGCGCGGCGCGACGATCTGCTGGAGCTCGCGGTGGAGAACCCGTGCGATCCGGAGCGCCCCACCTCGCGCGGCGCCGGGGTCGGGTTGGCCAACGTCAAGGCGCGGGTCGAGGCGCTCTTCGGGCACCGCGCGCGGCTCGACGTCGAGGCCGCTCCCGAGCGCTACCGGGTGCGCCTGCTGCTCCCCGCGACGCCGGCGGCGTGAGAGGATTCCGGCGGTGCGCGCCCTGATCGTCGACGACGAGGTGCTGGCGCGGCAGGCGCTGCGCGAGCTCTTGGCCGACCACCCGGAGGTCTCCGTGGTCGGCGAGGCGGCGAACGGTTTCGAGGCGGTGAAGCTCGCCGAGGAGCTCGCGCCCGACCTGATGTTCCTCGACATCCAGATGCCCAAGCTCTCGGGCTTCGAGGTGCTGGAGCTCCTGGGCGAGCGCGTGGCGGTCATCTTCGTCACCGCCTACGACGAGTACGCGGTGAAGGCCTTCGACGTGCACGCGGTCGACTACCTGTTGAAGCCGGTTGAGCCCGAGCGGCTCGCCGCCGCGCTGGCGCGCGCCGCCGCACGGCTGGCCACGGGCGCGGCGCGCCGCGAGCCCGCCGGCCTCGCCGCCGCGGCGCTCCCGCCCGGGCGCTCGCTCGAGCGGGTGTTGATCCGCGAGGAGGGTCGGATCCACGTCCTCGCGATCGGCCGGCTCGATTTCGTCGAAGCGAAGGACGACTATCTCTCCTTCGCCTCGGGCGGCAAGCGCTACTCGAAGCAGCAGACCATGGCCGACCTCGAGGCGCAGCTCGACCCTCGTCGCTTCGTGCGCATCCATCGCTCCTATCTCCTGAACGTCGAGCGCCTCGCCCGCCTCGAGCTCTACGCCAAGGACAGCTGGATCGCGATCCTC
>CAYZWR010000109.1:0-11548 GCA_964481735.1 uncultured Thermoanaerobaculia bacterium | reverse complement strand
CCGAAGGCCACCTCCTCTTCGCCAGCGATGGCGTCCTGGTCGCGAGGCCGTTCGATCCGGAGCGGCGCCGCTTCGGCGGCGAGGCGCACACCGTCGTGGGGGACCTGCTGTTCAACCGGCGCTTCACCTACGGCGTCTTCTCGGCGAGCGACCGGGGGGGCCTCCTCGCCTTCCTCACCGGCGAGCAGAGCGACCGTTCGCAGCTCGTCTGGCGCGACCGCGGCGGGCGCCGGCTGGGAGAGCTCGGAGCCCCCGGAATCCTGTCGGGCGTGGGCGGCCTGGCGCTGTCGCGCGACGGACGCTGGGCCGCGGTGTCGCGCATCGAGGAGGGCACGAGCGAGGCCGATATCTGGGTCTACGACCTGGCGCGGGGCACCGAGACGCGCCTGGCGCGCCCGGGCATCGACGATTTCGGCCCGGTATTCTCCCCGACCGGCGGCGACCTGCTCTTCGGCTCGCGAGGCAGCGATACGAGAGCCTCGGTCGTGGTGCGGCGGGATCTCGCGAGCGGGGCGGAGGCCGAGCTCTTCTCGCTGTCGCGCCGGGACCTCGTGCCGCAGTCGATCTCGAGCGACGGCGCGTGGCTGGTCTACGACCGCGGCGACGAGGCGAGCATCGGCGAGTTCGACATCCTGCTGCGCCCCCTGGCGAACGGCGGCGCCGAGCGCGTCGTCGCGGGATCGGCCACCGACGACTGCGCGGGCCAGATCTCCCCCGACGGCCGCTGGCTCGCCTGGGCTTCGGACGAGTCGGGGCAGTACGAGGTCTACGTCGCCCCCTTTCCGGGCCCCGGGACGCGGGTCCAGGTCTCGCGCGCCGGCGGCATGCAGCCGCGCTGGAACCCTTCCGGCGGCGAGCTCTTCTTCAAGACCCCGGACAACATGCTGACCGCCCTGCCGATCGAAAGCGCCTCGGGCACCTTCTCGGTCGGCGCGCCCGTTGCGCTCTTCCAGATCGTCGAGTTCCTCGGCTGGACCTACGACGTCACCGCCGACGGCGAGCGCTTCCTGGTGCGCGAGCCGCTCTCCGAGGGGGGGGTCTCGCCGGTCACCCTGCTCACCGATTGGACCAGCCTGGTGGACCGCCCATGACGCTCGCTTCCGGGGAACGCCTCGGTCCCTACGAGATCACCGCCAAGATCGGTGAGGGCGGCATGGGCGAGGTCTACCGGGCCCGCGATCCGAAGCTCCAGCGCGACGTCGCGATCAAGGTCCTTCCGGCGGCGGTCGCCGCCGACCGCGCGCTGCTCGAGCGCTTCGACCGCGAGGCGCGGGCCGTGGCCGCGCTCTCGCACCCCAACATCCTCGCCATCTTCGATTTCGGCTCGGAGGGCGGACGGACCTACGCGGTCATGGAGCTGCTCGAGGGCGAGACGCTCCGCGAGCGCCTGCGCGAGGGTCCGCTCTCGACGCGCAAGGCGGTCGAGATCGCAGCCGAGGTCGCGCAAGGGCTCGCCGCGGCGCACGAGCGCGGCATCGTGCATCGCGATCTCAAACCCGAGAACGTCTTCCTGCTGAACGACGGCCGAGTGAAGATCCTCGACTTCGGACTCGCCAAGGACAACGCCGCGCCGGAGAGCCGCAGCCAGCTCCTCGCAGCGCCCACGGAGGGACCCGGCACCGCGCCGGGGGCCGTGCTCGGCACCGTGGGTTACATGGCGCCCGAGCAGGTGCGCGGCCTCCCCGCCGACGCGCGCGCCGACCTCTTCGCGCTCGGCGTGGTTCTCTACGAGATGCTGAGCGGCCGGCGGGCATTCCTGCGCGATTCGTCGGTCGAAACGATGTCCGCCATCCTCCGCGAGGAGCCACCCGATTTCGCCACGCTCGGCAGCCGCCTGCCGCCGCCGCTCGAGCAGGTGCTTCGACGCTGCCTCGAGAAGCGTCCGGAGGAGCGCTTTCAATCGGCTCGCGACCTGGCCTTCGCCCTCCGCGCCGCCATCGCCGGCTCGACGTCCTCGGCCGTCGCGCCACGCGTCGCCGGGGACGGAAGGTCGGCGCTTCGCCGTCCCCTGCTGGTGGCTCTCCTCGCCCTCGCGGGCCTCCTCGCCGGTTGGGGGATCGGGCGGCAGACGGCGCCGCGAGGCGAAGCCCCGGAGGCGCTGCGGCCGACGTTCCGCCAGCTCACCAAGCTGCCGGGAGGTGAAGGCGCGCCGTCGCTCGCGCCGGACGGCAGCGCGATCGTCTACGAGCGGGCCGTCGCGGGGCAACGCGATCTCTTCCTCCAGCGGGTGGACGGTCAGACCGCGATCCTCCTGACCGGGGACTGCAGCGAGGACGATCGCGACCCGGCCTACTCGCCCGACGGGATGCGGATCGCTTTCCGCTCCGAGTGCCGCGGCGGCGGCATCTTCGTGATGGGCGCGACCGGCGAGAACGTGCGGCGGATCGCCGACTTCGGCTTCCATCCCGCCTGGTCGCCCGATGGACGCGAGCTCGCGGTCGCCACCGAGGGTGGCGTCGTGCCCTGGAATCGACCGGGGCGCAGCGAGCTCTGGGCCATCGAGGTGGACTCCGGCCGCAAGCGCCTGGTGACCCGCGTCGACTCGATGCATCCCTCGTGGTCGCCTTCCGGGCGGCGGATCGCCGTCTGGGGGCTGCCGCCCGGTTCGTTCTCGCGTGACCTCTGGACGGTGGCCGCCGACGGTTCCGAGCCGGACTACGCGCAGGCCGAGCGCCTCACCGACGATCCCGAGCTCGACTGGAATCCGGTCTGGGCGGGCGACGGCAGGCACCTCTACTTCGCGAGCTCGCGCGGCGGAACGCTGAATCTCTGGCGGCTGCCGATCGACGAAGCGAGCGGACGGCGACTCGGAGATCCCGAGCCGGTGACCGCGCCGTCGAGCTGGGCGGGCTGGTTGTCGGCCTCCCGGGACGGCCGGCGGATCGCTTTCACCGACCGCAACGTCCGCGCGACGGTGCTGCGCGCGCCCCTCGATCCCGTGCGCGGCGTGCTGGTGGGCGCTCCGGCCCCCGTGCCGACCGGCTCGATGGAGGTCTACGATGTCGAGCTCTCGCCGGACGGCGAGTGGCTCGCCGTCGCCTCGACCGATCCGCCGCAACAGATCTTCGTCGTGAAGGCGGACGGCACCTCGTTCCGGCAGATCACCGAAGGGAGCTCACGGAGCCGCCAGTCGACCTGGTCGCCGGACGGCAAGACCATCGCCTTCCAGTCCAGCCGGTTCGCCAGCGGCCTCGCCCTCATCCGCATCGATGGCGGCGGCCTGCGCGAGCTCGCCCACCAGCGATCGACGGCGTCGGAGCCGGTCTGGTCGCCCGACGGCCGCGCCATCGCCTTCGGCGGCAACACGGCGAGCTTCCTGCTCGAGCTCACGCCGGCGCTCGAGCCTGGAGCCTCCCGCGAGCTCGTGCTTCCCGCCTCCGTCGGCGGAACCTACTACCCGAGCTCGTTCTCGCCGGACGGATCGCTGCTCGCCGGAGGCGTGCGGCGCGCCGGCGCCAATGCCGGTGCCGCGATCTACTCGCTGCGCGACGGGACCTGGAGGCTCGTCCACTACGACCAGGCCGGCTTCAAGATCCGCCTGCTCGACGACTCCGGTCGCTTCGTCGCCGACGCCAAGAGCGCCATCGTCGCCGTCGACGGACCGGAGGCGCGACCGCGCGTCCTCGCCGAGGCGGCCGCCGGCCATCGCTTCCGCAATCTCTCCATCTCCAACGACCGCCGCTGGCTGGCCTGGATCGACGAGACCGACGAATCCGACATCTGGCTGATGACGCTCGACGACCCCGCGCGCGGAGCTCCCGCGAGCGGTCCGGGAGCGACGCCGTGACCGCGCGGTCCGCAAGCCGGCCGGTCCGCATCCTGGTGGTCGAGGACGATCCCGCCGGGCGGGATCTGCTGCAGCACCTGCTGGAGGAGGAGGGCTACACGGTCGAGTTGGCGGAGGACGGCGCCAAGGCCTGGCAGCGACTGCAGGCGGGAGCCCCGACGCTCGACGTGCTGCTGCTCGACTGGATCCTGCCGGAGCTGAACGGACTCGACCTGCTCCAGCGGATCAAGGCGACGCGGCCGCTCGAGGCGATCCCGGTGATCTTCCAGACGGCGCGCACGGAGCGCGAGGCGGTCCTGGCGGCGGTCGCCGCCGGGGCGGCCTACTTCCTCCCCAAACCGATCGACCGCGAGCTGCTGCGTACCGTGGTCGCCGCCGCGGCGGCGGATCACGCCCGCAGTCTGGCCCTCCAGGAGTCGGTGGAGCGCGGCGAGGCGGCGGCCTCGACGCTGGTCGAGGGGCGCTTCCAGGTGCAGACCATCGCGGAGGCGACCGCGCTCGCGACGCTGCTCTCGCGCGCCTGTCCCGATCCCGAGCGGGCAGTGGTCGGGCTCGGCGAGCTGCTGATCAACGGGGTCGAGCACGGCAACCTCGGCATCGGCTACCAGGAGAAGTCGGCGCTGCTCGCCGCGCAGCGCTGGGCGGAGGAGGTCGAGCGCCGTCTGGCCTCGCCGGAGCATCGCGACAAACGGGTCGACGTCCGTTTCGAGCGCGGCAGCCAGCGCATCGAGGTCACCATCGCCGACCAGGGGCCGGGTTTCGATTGGCGACGCTTCCTGACCATCTCGCCGGACCGGATCTTCCACGCCCACGGGCGCGGCATCGCCATGGCCAACCTGATGAGCTTCGACCGGCTCGAGTACGTCGCTCCCGGCAATCGGGTCATCGCCACGATCGAGCTCGGGAAGGGCGACCCGGCATGATCGGTACGCGCCTCGGCGCCTACGAGATCACCGCGAAGCTGGGCGAGGGCGGCATGGGCGTGGTCTATCGCGCGACCGACAGCAGGCTGCGGCGCGAGGTCGCCCTCAAGGTCCTGCCCGCGGCGTTCACCGCCGACCCCGAGCGCCTGGCGCGCTTCGAGCGCGAGGCGCAATTGCTGGCCCAGCTCCACCATCCCGCCATCGCCTCGATCTTCGGCCTCGAAGAGGCGCCAGGCCTCCGCGCTCTGGTGATGGAGCTGGTCGAGGGACCGACCCTGTCGGAACGCCTCGAGCCGGGCGCCCTGCCGCTCGAGGAGTGCCTCCCGATCGCCCGCCAGATCGCCGTAGCCCTGGAGGCGGCGCACGAGAAGGGAATCGTCCACCGCGACCTGAAGCCCCAGAACGTGAAGATCACCCCCGACGGCGCGGTGAAGGTCCTCGACTTCGGCCTGGCGAAGGCGATGGACTCCGGTGCCGCTGGAGCGCCCTCCCCCGCCACCTCGCCCACCCTGATGAACTCCCCCACCCTCACCGCGGCGGGCACCCAGCTCGGCGTGATCCTCGGCACCGCGGCCTACATGGCCCCGGAACAGGCGCGTGGCGGCGCGGTCGACAAGCGGGCCGACATCTGGGCCTTCGGCGTCGTGCTGTTCGAGATGCTCACCGGCCGGCGGCTCTTCGCCGGCGACACGGTCAGCGACACCCTGGCCGCCGTGCTGCGCGCCGAGATCGACTTCAGCGCCCTGCCCCCGGCCGCTCCGGTCGAGCTTCGCCGCCTGCTGCGCCGCTGCCTCGAGCGCCAGGCCAAGAATCGACTGCACGACATCGCCGACGCGCGGATCGCGCTCGACGAGATCGCCGTTGGCCGGACGGACGACCTCCCGGCGACGGAGTCCGCGACCCGCGTCGTCCCGCCGCCGGCCCTCGCCGCTCGGGTGCTGCCCTGGCTGGGCGGGGCCTTGGTGGGAGCCGCGATCGCCGCGGCGCTCCTCGCCCGTGGCGGCGGGTCCGACCGAGGACCCAGCGTGGCCAACGCGTCGATCCGGACGCTGGTCTCCGCAGGGGTTTCGCTCGACCCCTCGGTCTCCCCGGACGGCCGGACCCTGGCCTTCGATTCCACTCGGGACGGCGCGGAGCGGATCTGGATCAAGGATCTGACCAGCGGTTCGGAGAGCGTGCTGGTGCGGCGGCTCTCGGGACTGCCGGCGATCTCCCCCGACGGCACGAGCGTGCTCTACACTGCCGGACTCGACCTCCAGCGGCCGGATCTCTATCGCACCTCGCTCGCCACCCGCGAGGAACGGCTGGTCGCGCGCATGGCGATGCAGGCCGACTGGGCGCCCGACGGCAAGCGCATCGTCTTCGTCCGGGTGAGCGAGCTCGGCGTGGAGGGCGGCGGCGGCGAGCTCGTCGAGATCGACCTCGAGGGCGGGCGCGAACGGGTCCTGCACCGCGATCCGAAGGCACGCCTGAACGAGCCGCGGTGGTCGCCGGACGGCCAACGCATCGCGCTGGCGTTCAACTCGTTTCAGGCCGGGACCAACGACCGCGTCGGCCTGCTCGACCTCGCGAGCGGCGCGCTCGAGGAGCTGCCTCTCGATCCGCTCGGCAAGTCCGGGATCAAGGTCCGCGGCCTCACCTGGCTCTCGCCCCGCCGTCTCGGGCTGCTGCTGCTCGACCGCGGCGAGCCGGTCAGCAGCTCGGGACGGATTGCGGTGCTCGACATCGAGCAGCGCCAGCTGAGCAGCCTGCTGCCGATCGCCAACGTCGGCTGGGGCCTGGACGTCGCGGGACCCGAGTCGCTGATCGTCGGCGTCGGCTCGCGCGACCAGAACCTTCGCGAGGCGAAGCGCGACGCCGCCGGCCGCTGGGGCGCGCCCGAGCTGGTGACCGAGGGGCCCTTCCGCGACCGCCAGCCGGTCTACTCTCCGGACGGCCGCTGGCTGCTCTTCACCTCCAACCGCAGCGGCAATCTGGACATCTGGCGGCGCGATCGGGCGACCGGGGAGCTCCAGCGCCTGACCGATCACGAGGGCGAGGACTGGGACCCGGCACTCTCGCCAGACGGCGGCAAGCTGCTCTTCAGCTCGAACCGCAGCGGGCGCTACCAGGTCTGGCTCGCCGAGAGCGACGGCAGCTCGCCGCGCCAGGTGACCGATCTCGAGAACGCCCAGAACCCGACCATGACGCCGGACGGCGCCTGGATCGTCTTCGTGCTCCAGGACGCCGCCGAAGGCCGGGGCGGCCTCTGGAAGATCCGCCCGGACGGACGCGACGCCACCCAGGTTCACCCCGGCGCCAACCTGGTTCCGGAGACCAGTCCGGATGGCCGCTTCGTCGCTTTCCGCGGGCCCACCGAGCGGCGCATCGTCCGTCTCGCCGACGGCGCCCTGCTCGACACCGCGCTCGACGCCACCGATCGCTACCGCTGGTCGGTCGAGAACGACAGGACCTACCTCTGGTCGCTCCGCTTCGTCGACGAGGGGTCGGAGATCCGTCGCTATCCCTTCGACCCGCAGCGCGGCGCCCTCGGCGCCCCCGAGATCGTCCTCGGAACCGACGCGGCGCAGAACGCCGAGTCGCTCGGCGTCGCCCGCGACGGCTCGGCGCTCACTTTCGCCAGCTTCGCCAACCGCCGCGGGCAGCTGATCCGGATCGACGGGCTCACCGGTCTCACGCGATGAGCGCCATCCTGCCCGGGACCCGGATCGGCTCCTACGAGATCACCGCCAAACTCGGCGAGGGTGGGATGGGCGAGGTGTACCGGGCCCATGACCTCCGGCTCCGGCGCGACGTGGCGGTCAAGGTCCTGCCCGCGGCGTTCGCCGACGACCCCGAGCGGATCGAGCGCTTCCGCCGCGAAGCGAGGGCGCTGGCCGCGCTCGATCATCCCGGCATCGTGACCGTGCACTCGGTCGAGGAGGAACAAGGCGTCCACTTCCTGACCATGCAGCTGGTGGAGGGCGAGAGTCTCGATCGCATCCTCGCCGCCGGCGAGCTGCCGATCGAGCGCCTGCTCGACCTCGCCGGCGAGCTCGCCGCCGCGGTCGCCGCGGCGCACGCCAAGGGGGTGGTGCATCGCGATCTCAAACCGGCGAACATCATGGTCACCGCCGGCGGACACGTGAAGGTGCTCGATTTCGGCCTGGCGAGCGTCGCCAGGCCGGAGCCGGACGGAGCGACCGTCTCCCACCTGCTCACCCGCCGCGGCGAGGTCCTCGGCACCGTCCCCTACATGTCGCCCGAGCAGGTCGCCGGACGGGCGCTCGACTCCCGCTCGGATGTCTTCTCGCTCGGCATCGTCCTCTACGAGCTCGCGACCGGCCGGCGGCCGTTCACCGGCGAGTCCTCGGCGGAGGTCATGTCGGCGATCCTCCGCGACACTCCGGTGCCGCCCCGCCAGCTCCGCTCCGCGCTGCCGGCAGAGGTCTCGGACCTGGTCGCGAGCTGCCTGCGCAAGGCGCCGGAGGCACGACTCCAGTCCGCTCGCGAGATCTGCGAAGCGCTCTCCGCCGCGCGGCGGGGCCTCGCTTCCGGGGCGGCGGCACCGGCTCCCGCTCCGCCGGCGCTGTCGATCGTCGTGCTTCCCTTCGTCAACCTGAGCAACGACCCGGAAAACGAGTACTTCAGCGACGGGTTGACCGAGGAGATCATCACCGATCTCGCGAAGGTCAAGGCTCTGCGGGTCATCTCGCGGACCTCCGCGATGCGCCTCAAGGGAGCGGACCACGACGTTCGCGCGCTCGGCCGGAGTCTGGACGTCCGTTACGTGCTGGAGGGAAGCGTGCGCAAGGCCGGCAGCAGCCTGCGCATCGCGACCCAGCTCATCGACGCCGAGCAGGACGTCCTGCTCTGGAGCGAGAAGTTCAGCGGTACGCTCGACGACGTCTTCGAGGTCCAGGAGTCGGTTTCGCGGCAGATCGTGCGGGCGCTCGACGTGCGCCTGAGCACCGACGAGCACCGCCGGCTGTCCGAGCGACCGATCGTCGAAATCCGGGCCTTCGAGCTCTACTTGCAGGCACGCCAGGAGCTGCGGCGCTACGCTCCCGATCGAGCGATGGAGCTTCTCCGGCAGGCGATCGCGATCGAGGGGGAGACACCCCCTCTGCTCGCGCAGCAGACCGCCGCGAAGGTGATGCAACTGCGCGCCGGGATCGGACGCGATCGGGGCTTGCTCGACGAAGCGGAGCGCGAAGCGCTGGACCTCCTCGCCCGGGTGCCGCACGCCGCCTACGCCCATCTGCTGCTCGGCCAGGTCGCCTACGAACGAGGAGCCATGGAGGAAGCCGTCCGCCAGTGCCGGCTCGTGCTCGCGCGCGAGCCCACCGACCCGGACGCGCTGTTCACCCTCTGCACGAGCTACATCGGAGCCGGACAGAGCGCCCAGGCCCTCGAGGTCGGGCGCCACATGGTCGCGAGCGATCCGCTCTCGCCCTTCTCCTGGGTGGCCCGCGGGATCCCGCGCTGGTTCCTCGGCGAGCCCGAGCTCGCCCTCCCCGACGTCCGCCGCGCGCTCGAGCTCGATCCCGGGAACCCGATCATCAACTGGTGCGCCGGCTACTCCTGCGCGCTCGCCGGGGATCTCGCCGCGGCCGAGCACCATGCCCGGACGCTCACCCAGATCGCACCGAACGTGCCCTACACACTCCAGGTCCTGGCGCTCGTCGATGCGCTCGCGGGCCGCCAGGAAGCGGCGCTCGCGCGAATCGCCGACCTCGACGTCGCGCCGCTCGACGCCCATCATCGCTTCCACCTCGCCGAGTCGTTCGTCGCGGCCGGGGACTACGAGCGCGGCCTCGATCTCCTCGACCAGGCCGTCGACGGCGGCTTCGACCCGTTTCCATTCATCGCCCGGCACTGCCCGTTCCTCGAGCCGGTGCGGAGTCGACCTCGATTCGCGGCGCTCTGCGAGCGTGCCCGGAGCCGCTGCGAGAGCTTCCGGGAGCCCCGCTTGGACGGGGAGCGATGAGCCCGAGCCCGAGGCGTCGCCGGATCCTGCTCCGGCGGTTCGCCATGCTGCTCGCCTGTCAGATCGTGGGCGCGCCGAGCGCCCCGGCGCAGTCAGCGGCGGTCGACCGCCAGCAGGCCCGGCTGGTCGCCCACAGCGTGCTTCAGGCCCAGACCTACCGCGCGGGGTCGCCGCCCTCGGGGGCCTTCCTTACCCCGGCCGAGCGCGCCGCCGCGGCGGCGAACGGCATCGCGGGACCGGCCGAAGGGTCCTACTTCGCGGTGCAACCGGTGCAGGGGATCTCGAGCATGGTTCCCGCCGCGGGCGGGTCCTGGTGGGCCCTCGCCGACAACGGCTACGCCTGGCGCAGCAACTCGGCCGACTGGCAGCTCGTCGTCTACCGGCTCGACCCGCGCTGGGGTAAGCCCGGCGGCCCACAGCTCCTCGAGACCGTCGTGCTGCGCGATCCCGACCGCCACATTCCCTGGACGATCGTCTGCGACCCCCTGGCGGGAAGGCGCCTGCCCGGTTTCTCCTTCAACGTCCTGCCAGCCCCGCCACCCGCCTGCGGCGGCGACCCGACCCGGCGCCAGCTCACCGGCTTCGATCTCGACCCCGAGTCGATGGTGGTGACACCCGACGGCAGCTTCTGGATCAGCGAAGAGTTCGGGCCGTTCCTACTGCACGTCGCCGCCGACGGCCGGCTGCTCGAGCCGCCGGTCCCGGTGCCAGGCGTCCGTTCGCCGCAGAACCCATCTCTCGACCTCGCCGGCGGACCTCGCCCCGAGCGCCCCACGCTCGCCGCCAGCCGCGGCTTCGAGGGGCTGGCGATCAGCCCGGACGGCGGCTCGCTCTACGCGCTGCTCGAGGGCGCGGTGACCGGTGACGAGCCCCAGGACCTGCGGATCTACGTCTACCGTCTGGCCACGCGGTCGTTCGACGACGACGTCCTCAGGCTCCGTCTCGAGGCGCCGGCGCAACAGATCGACCTCTCGCAGCTGGTGGACCCGCGCGGCAGGCGCGTCTACCCCGATGCCGTCGCACCGCCCGCCGGCCCGCTCGCGATCGGCGAGCTCAAGGCGGTCAACGACCACCAGTTCCTGCTCATCGAGCGCGACAACCTGGGTGACGACGAGCGGGCGCCGCGCTTCAAGAAGGTCTTCCTGCTCGACGCGGCCGGCGCCGCGGAGCGCGCCGGCTACCTGGAGAAGAGCCTGCTGCTCGACCTGCTCGCCGTGCCCGATCCGCAGGGAATCGGCGGCGACGGCGACTTCTTCCAGCTGCCCTTCTACACCCTCGAGTCGGTGTATCCGGTCGACGAGCGAACCCTCCTGGTCGCCTCCGACAACAACTTCCCCGGCTCCAACGGGCGCGCGCGCAGCCGCAGCCAGGACCGCCGCGGGCCGCTCGCGGCCGACCCCTCGGAGCTCGTCCTGGTGCGCCTCGGCACGCCCCTCGAGGTCGATCACCGGCTGCTGCCCCACCCGGTCGCACCCGCCATGACGATTCCAGGCCAGCGATGAACGGACAGCGGATCCGGGGTGCCGCGGTGAGGAATTCCGAGATCCTCGCGGCCCGGCGCCGGTCGGGACCGACGGACACCGAGGCGATGGCATGCGAAGTCGATGCGCAGGACAACAGGGGTAGACTGCGCCCACTTTGACCGCCGGTGCACTCCCGGAGCTCGCCCTGAACGGCGCGATCGCCGCCCACTCCCGTATCGTCGCCGGGCCGGACGCGGGCGGGATGAGCGAGGACTCCTGCGCCGACTTCGGGCTCGATGCGTCCGGTGGCCCACGGGCGCCGGCGCTGACCGGCGCCGGCTAAGGGAGGTCCGCCATGTATCTGCGCTTCATTCGGCTGGTGGTGCGCGAGGGATCCGAGGCGGCG
>CAYZWR010000108.1:0-11662 GCA_964481735.1 uncultured Thermoanaerobaculia bacterium | reverse complement strand
CGAGGACGCTCCATGAAGCTCCTGGTCAAAGACGCGGCCCGCCTCCTCAGCGTCTCCGAGAAGACGATCTACCGCTGGATCAAGCAGGGCTCGATCCCGGCCTACCGGCTCAACGAGCAGTACCGCTTCAACCGCGCCGAGCTGCTCGAGTGGGCGACGTCGCGCCGCATCGCGCTCTCGCCCGAGATCTTCCGCGAGGAGGAATCCGAGTCGCTCTCGCCCGCCGATTTCACGGAGGCGCTCCGCGCGGGAGGAATCCACTACCGCATCGGCGGCAGCGACAAGCCGAGCGTGCTGCACCACGTCGTCGAGACCATGCGGCTGCCCGCCGAGGTCGACCGCGCATTCCTCTACGAGGTGCTCCTCGCTCGCGAGGCTCTCGGCTCGACGGCGATCGGCGACGGCATCGCGATTCCGCACGTGCGCAATCCGGTGATCCTGCACCTCGAGCGGCCGCTGATCACCCTCTGCTTCCTCGAGCGCCCGGTCGACTTCGGGGCGCTCGACGGCCAGCCGGTCGCGACGCTCTTCACGCTGATCAGCCCGACCGTTCGCGCGCACCTCCACCTGCTGTCGAGGTTGAGCTTCGCGCTGCGCAACTCCGGTTTCAGGGACGCGGTGCTCGGGCAGGCGTCGCGCGAGGAGATCCTCGCGGCGTCCGAAGAGGTCGAGCGCGGTCGGAGCCAGGCGGCGGCCGCCCGCGCATGACACTGTCGGACGGCTCACCCGCCGCGCTGGACGCGCTGCTCCGCTTGGCGATCGCGGGAGGAATCCTGGCGGCGAGCGGAGTTCCCGGCCTCTTCCTGGGTCGGCGTTCGCCCTGGGGCGAGCGCGTGGCGAGCGCGCTGGTCGTGACGGCCTGCCTGGTGGGCCTGGCAGGCGCCCTGCCCCTGCTCGCCGGGACGGGCGAGGCTCGATTCGCGTTCCCTTCGCCCTTCGCCGGCGCCCGCTCGTCGCTCGGCGCCGACGCGCTCACCGGCTGGTTCGCCGTGCCGGTGTTCGTCGTCGGAGCGGTTGGCTCGGTCTACTCGCTGGCCTACTGGCCGGCGCGCCGTCGGCCGCGCAACGGCCGCCGCCTGCGGCTCTGCTACGGCCTCCTGCTCGCCAGTCTGGTTTTCATCCTGGTGGCGCGAGACGGCATCACCTTCCTGGTGGCCTGGGAGGTCATGGCGCTCACCAACTTCGTCGCCGTCACCACCGAAGAGCGGGAGCCGGGCGCCCGCAGCGCGGGCTGGCTCTATCTCCTCTACAGCCACGTGACGATTCTCGCCCTCTTCGCCTTCTTCATGCTGCAGCAGAGTCAGACCGGCGACGTCGAGTTCGCTTCGCTGCCGGCGGCGCTCGCGTCGCCCGCGCGAACGGCGCTGTTCCTCCTCGCGCTGCTCGCGTTCGGCATCAAGGCGGGGGCGATGCCGCTGCACTCCTGGCTGCCGGCGGCGCACGCCGCGGCGCCCAGCCATGTCTCCGCCTTCATGTCCGGGGTGGTCATCAAGATGGGCATCTACGGCCTCCTGCGGACGACCGGGATGCTGAGCGACCCGCCGCTCGCCTGGGGCGTCATCGTGCTCGCGCTCGGCGGTGTCGCGGCTTTCTTCGGCGTCGTCTTCGCCTTGGCCCAGCACGATCTCAAGCGGCTGCTCGCCTACCACAGCGTCGAGAACATCGGGATCATCCTGCTGGGTCTGGGGCTGGCGCTCGCGGGGCGCTCGAGCGGCCACGCCGACTGGGTGCTGCTCGGTCTGGCCGGCTGCCTGTTCCACGTTTGGAACCACGCGCTCTTCAAGTCGCTGCTCTTCCTGGGCGCGGGCTCGGTGGTGCACGCGAGCGGCACGCGCGAGTTGGAGCAGCTGGGCGGACTGGCCCGGCGGATGCCGGTGACCGCGGCGCTCTTCCTGGCCGGCGCGGTGGCGATCTGCGGTCTGCCGCCGTTCAACGGTTTCGCCAGCGAGCTGGTGGTCTATCTCGGCCTGGCGCGCGCCGCGGTGGCGCCTGGCACGGCGTGGGCGGGACTGGCGGCGCCGCTGCTCGCGGCGACGGGCGCGCTCGCGGTCGCCTGTTTCGTCAAGGTGGTCGGCGTCGTCTTCCTCGGCACGGCGCGCTCGGCGGCGGCGGGAGCGGCGCACGAGGCTCCGGCGCGCATGCTGGCGGCGATGGCGGTGCTCGCCGGGGCCTGCGCGTTGCTCGGTGTCGCGCCGGTGGTGGTCGCGCCGGCGCTCGAGCGGGCGGTGGCGGTCTGGGTCGGGGGAGCGCTGAGCGGTCAGCCGCTCGCGGCGCTGGTGCCGTTCGGTTGGGTGAGCGCGGGCGCGGTGGCGCTCGCGGTCGCGGTGGGGGTCTCGTGGCTCGCGCTGCGCCCGGCCTGCGCGCGGGCGCGGCAGCGCCAGCCGGAGCTGCCGACCTGGGACTGCGGCTACGCGGTCGCCTCGCCGCGCCTGCAGTACACCGGCTCCTCCTTCGCCGAGCTGATCACGTCGCGCTTCGCCTGGGCGCTGTGGCCGCGCGAGCGGCGGCCGGTGATCGACCGGATCTTCCCCGCCGCCACGAGCTTCCGCTCCCACGCCGACGACACCGTCCTCGAGCGATGGCTGATGCCCGCCGGCCGGGTCTCCCTCGCGGCGACCGCCTGGTTCCGCGCGCTGCCGCAAGGACAGTTGCAGCGCTACATCCTCTACGTGCTGGCGATCCTGATCCCCCTGCTGATCTGGGCGGTGGTGGGCGGATCGGGCGTCCGATGAGCGTCGTGCCGTGGCGCTGACCCTGCTCCTCGCCGCCGGCGTCCTGCTCGCCGCCAGTGGCGTGCCCGGCCTCCTGCTCTCCTGGCGCTCCGCCTGGGGTCCGCGCCTCGCGACGCTCGGCACGCTGGTCGCGGCGGCCCTCGGAATCTGCGGCGCCGCGCAGTCGCTCGCCGGCGCGCCGCCGGAGCTCGTCGCGCTGGCGGCTAGCGTTCCCGGCATTCGGCTCTCGCTCGGCGTCGACGCGCTCTCCGCCTTCTTCGCGCTCCCCCTGCTCGCCGTCGGGGGGCTCGGCTCGCTCTATGGGCTTGCCTACTGGCCGCCGGCGCGTCACCCGCGGCACGGGCGGCGCCTGCGCTTCTGCTACGGCCTGCTGCTCGCCAGCATCCTCTTCGTGACGCTCGCCCGCGACGCCGCGAGCTTCCTGGTTGCCTGGGAAGTGATGGCGCTGTGCGGTTTCTTCCTGGTGACCACCGATGCCGCCACCCCGGGAGTGCGCGCCGCGGGCTGGCTCTACCTTCTCTACAGCCACGCCGGAACGCTCGCCATCGCCGGCTTCTTCGCGGTGCTCGCCCAGGCGCGGGGCGACTTCGCGTTGTTGCCGCTGCCGCCGGCGGCGGCCGCCCCGGGCGTCGTCTTCGCCGCGTTCGGGCTGGCGCTGCTCGGTTTCGGCATCAAGGCGGGGGTGATGCCGCTGCACTCCTGGCTGCCGGCGGCGCACGCCGCGGCCCCCAGCCACGTCTCGGCGGTGATGTCGGGCGTCCTGCTCAAGATGGGGGTCTACGGGTTGCTGCGTGCGACCTCGCTCCTGCCGGCCGGCCCGCGCTCCTGGGGCGCCATCGTGCTCGCGCTGGGCGGAACGTCGGCGCTGCTCGGCATCGTCTTCGCCTTGGCCCAGCACGATCTCAAGCGGCTGCTCGCCTACAGCAGCGTCGAGAACATCGGGATCATCCTGCTGGGTCTGGGGCTGGCGCTCGCGGGGCGCTCGAGCGGCCACGCCGACTGGGTGCTGCTCGGTCTGGCCGGCTGCCTGTTCCACGTTTGGAACCACGCGCTCTTCAAGTCGCTGCTCTTCCTGGGCGCGGGCTCGGTGGTGCACGCGAGCGGCACGCGCGAGTTGGAGCAGCTGGGCGGACTGGCCCGGCGGATGCCGGTGACCGCGGCGCTCTTCCTGGCCGGCGCGGTGGCGATCTGCGGTCTGCCGCCGTTCAACGGTTTCGCCAGCGAGCTGGTGGTCTATCTCGGCCTGGCGCGCGCCGCGGTGGCGCCTGGCACGGCGTGGGCGGGACTGGCGGCGCCGCTGCTCGCGGCGACGGGCGCGCTCGCGGTCGCCTGTTTCGTCAAGGTGGTCGGCGTCGTCTTCCTCGGCACGGCGCGCTCGGCGGCGGCGGGAGCGGCGCACGAGGCTCCGGCGCGCATGCTGGCGGCGATGGCGGTGCTCGCCGGGGCCTGCGCGTTGCTCGGTGTCGCGCCGGTGGTGGTCGCGCCGGCGCTCGAGCGGGCGGTGGCGGTCTGGGTCGGGGGAGCGCTGAGCGGTCAGCCGCTCGCGGCGCTGGTGCCGTTCGGTTGGGTGAGCGCGGGCGCGGTGGCGCTCGCGGTCGCGGTGGGGGTCTCGTGGCTCGCGCTGCGCCCGGCCTGCGCGCGGGCGCGGCAGCGCCAGCCGGAGCTGCCGACCTGGGACTGCGGCTACGCGGTCGCCTCGCCGCGCCTGCAGTACACCGGCTCCTCCTTCGCCGAGCTGATCACGTCGCGCTTCGCCTGGGCGCTGTGGCCGCGCGAGCGGCGGCCGGTGATCGACCGGATCTTCCCCGCCGCCACGAGCTTCCGCTCCCACGCCGACGACACCGTCCTCGAGCGACTCCTGGTGCCGCGCGCCGAACAGGTGCGGCGTTCCGCCGCGCGGATCCGCGCCTTCCAGCACGGCGGGCTCCAGGCCTACGTGCTCTACGTCCTTGCTGCCGTCCTGGCGCTGCTGCTCTTCAATCTGCGGCCCGACAGCCTGATCCGCGAGGTGCTCGGATGGTGAGCGCGCGCAGGTCGCGGGGAGGCCGATCGTGATCGAGGCGCTCGCCCAGATCGCTGCGCTGCTGGTCGTCTCGCCGTTGCTGCTCGGCGTGATCCAACGCACCAAGGCGTTCGCCGCCGGGCGGCGCGGCGCGAGCCTCTGGCAGCCCTACTACGACCTGCTCAAGCTGCTGCGCAAGGAGCTGGTGCTCAGCCGGACGACGACCTGGATCTTCGTTGCCGCTCCGGCGGTCGCCGTCGCCACCACCCTGTTCGCCGGCTCGATGGTGCCGTTGGGCTCGTTCAGCTCGCCGGTGTCCTTCGCCGGGGACTTCGTCTTCTTCGCCTACCTGCTCGCGCTCGGCCGGTTCTTCACCGCGACGGCGGCGCTCGACACCGGTTCGCCCTTCGAGGGCATGGGCGCGGCACGCGAAGTCGGCTTCGCCTGGCTGACCGAACCGGCGCTCTTCTTCGCTTTCCTGGCGCTGTCGCGCCTGTCGGGCTCCCTCAGCTTCGACGAGATGCTGCACGCCACCGAAGGCGGTCTCTGGCTCGAGCGCACGGCGCCGCTGGTGCTGACCGCGGCCGGGCTGTTCATCGTGCTGCTGACCGAATGCAGCCGGATCCCGGTCGACGACCCCACCACCCACCTCGAGCTGACCATGATCCACGAGGTGATGGTGCTCGATCACAGCGGTCCGCTGCTCGGTCTGGTCGAGTACGCCGCCGCGCTCAAGCTCTTCGTTCTCGAAGCGGTGCTGCTCCACGTCATGGCGCCCACCGCCGCGGTGGCGGGATGGCCCGGATTCGGCCTCTTCCTCCTCGGGTTGGTGGGCGTCGCGATGGCCATCGGCGTGGTCGAGTCGGTGATGGCCCGGCTGCGGCTCCTGCACGTGCCGACGCTGCTGATCGCCGCCGTGCTCTCCTGTGGCTTCGCTCTCCTCCTGCTCAACCGATGATCGCCCTGACCTCGCTGTTGAGCTCGCTGGTCGCGGCGCTGCTGCTGATCAACCTGATCGCGCTCGGCTCGAGCCGGATCGGTACCGTGGTGCGCGCCGTCGCGCTGCAGGGCATCCTGCTGGGGGTGCTCGCGGTGGCGGCGCACGGCGAGGTCAGCAACCGGGTGCTGGCGCTCGCCGTGGCCAGCGCGCTGCTCAAGGGGTGGCTCATCCCGCTGATCCTCTTCCGCGCCCTGCGCCAGGTGGCGATCAAGCGCGAAGTGGAGCCGTCGCTCGGCCTGCTGCCCTCGCTCCTGCTCGGCGCGCTGGCCACGGTCCTCTCGGTGGTGGCCGCGGGACGCCTGCCGCTCGCCGAGGCGCGGCTCGCACCGCTGCTGGTGCCGGCCTCCTTCGCCACGGTCGCGGCCGGATTCATCCTGATCACGACGCGGCGCAAGGCGATCAGCCAGGTGCTCGGCTTCCTGGTGCTCGAGAACGGCATCTTCGTCTTCGGCCTGCTGCTCGTCGAGGCGATGCCCTTCCTGGTCGAGGCCGGCGTGCTGCTCGACCTGTTCGTCGCCATCTTCGTGCTGACCATCATCATCCACCACATCAACCGTGAGTTCGCGTCGCAGGACACGCGGCGGCTGTCGCTGCTCAAGGAAGAGCGATGACCCTCGCCCCGGTCCTGCTCCCCCTCGCGATGGCGGTCGTGGTCTTCTTCACGCCGTCCAAGCGATGGCGGCCGCGTCTGCTGGCGGCGACCGCGGTGGCGCACTTCGCCCTCACCCTGCAGACCCTGGCTTCGCCGGTCCAGGCCGGCGCCGGCGCCTGGCTGCGGCTGGATGCCCCGGGCCGGCTGCTGCTCGGGCTGGTCAGCCTGCTCTTCCTGTGCTGCGCGGTCTACTCGGTCGGCTACCTGCGCTACCGCGTCGAGCGCGCCAATCGCCGCTTCTGCGCCTGTCTGTTGATCGTCCTCGGCACGATGAGCCTGGTCGCCTTCTCGCAGCACCTCGGCCTGCTCTGGGTCGGCATGGAGGCGACCACCCTCGCCACCGCCCCGCTCATCTACTTCAACCGCACGCCGCGCTCGATCGAGGCGACCTGGAAGTACCTGGTTCTCTCCTCGGTCGGCATCGCGCTCGCGTTGTTCGGCTCCTTCTTCCTGGGCTACGCGGCGCTCCACGGCGGCGGCGAGGCGTCGCTGCTCTTCCCCGACCTGCTCGCCGGTGCCGCGCAGCTCTCGAAGCCCTGGCTGCGTGCCGGTTTCGCGCTCCTGCTGGTGGGCTACGGGACGAAGCTCGGCCTGGCGCCGATGCACACCTGGAAGCCGGACGCCTACGGCGAGGCACCGGGCGTGGTCGGCGCGGTGCTCGCCGGCGGCATGACGAGCTGCGCCTTCCTGGCGCTCGCCCGCCTCTCGCAGATCACCGCGGCGGCCGGCGAGGGGGTCTACGCCAACCGCCTGCTGCTACTGATCGGGCTCGTCTCGATGGCGGTCGCCGGCGCGCTGCTGCTCGGCCAGCGGGACCTCAAGCGCATGCTGGCCTATTCGAGCGTCGAGCAGATGGGGATCCTGGCGCTGGCCACCGGCCTGGGGGCGGGGGCCGGTTTCGCCACGCTGCTGCACCTGGTCAACAACGCGTTGGGCAAGGGCGCGCTCTTTCTCGCGGTCGGCAACGTGCATCGCGCCTTCGGCGGCAAGACCACCGACGAGGTGCGCGGGGCGATGTCCCGCTTGCCGGTTTCCGGGACGCTCTTCCTGCTCTCCTTCTTCGCGGTCACCGGCTCGCCGCCCTTCGGGCTGTTCGTCAGCGAGCTGCTGATCCTGAAGTCGATCTTCGCCGGCGGGCGCTGGCTGCTGGGCGGTCTCTTCCTGGCCTGCCTCTTCCTGGTCTTCGCCGGCATGGGCGCGACCACGCTCGCGGCGCTGCAGGGACGCCCGCCGGCGGCTGCCCGCGCTTCCGACTACCGCGATCGCTTCCTGACCGTGGCGCCTGCCGTCGCGCTGCTCGGGCTGGTCCTGCTCTTCGGCCTGTTCCTGCCCGCCGAGGTGCGCGCCCTGATCGCGGACGCCGCGGCCGCGCTCGAGGTGGGGCGATGAGCCCGGCCGCCGCGCTGACCCGCTTCGAGTCGGGCGCCGCCCTGCCGCGCGCGGCGTTGCCCGAGCTCGCTCCCGGAGAGCTCGCGGACGTCCTGGTCGAGGAGGTGGGGGCGGGCCGGCGAGTGGTCGCCTACTTCGGCGTGCCGGAGGGCTCCGCGGTCCGCCTCTATTGCGTGCTCGCCGACGACGCGCGCGCCGAGCTCGCGGCCGCGACCGCGCGCGTCGCCGACGGCCGGTTCCCCTCGGTCGCCGAGGCCTGCCCGCAGGTCCAGCTCTTCGAGCGCGAGATCGCGGAGCAGTGCGGGCTCGTCCCGGAGGGCCACCCCTGGCTGAAAGCGGTGCGCTTCGCCCGCCGGCTCGGGGACGGCGCGGCGAGCTCGCTCGCTGCCGCCGGCCCCCTCCCGGGGGTGATCGACTTCTTCCGCGTCGAGGGCGCCGAGGTCCACGAGGTCGGCGTCGGCCCGGTTCATGCCGGGGTGATCGAGCCGGGACACTTCCGTTTCCAGTGCCACGGCGAGACCGTCTTCCATCTCGAGATCAGCCTGGGCTACCAGCACCGCGGGATCGAGCGGGCGCTCGCCGGCGGTCCCGACCGCCGCTCGATCCACTACGCCGAGACCGCCGCCGGCGACACCACCATCGGCCACGCCACCGCCTACTGCGAGATCCTCGAGGCGCTCGCCGACGTCCGGCCGACAGCGCGCGGCGCCGCGCTGCGCGGCATCGCCCTCGAGCTCGAGCGGATGGCGAACCACGTCGGCGACCTGGGCGCCATGGCCGGCGACGTCGGCTTCCTGCCGACCGCCGCCTACTGCGGCCGGATTCGCGGCGACTTCCTCAACCTCACGGCGGAGCTGTGCGGCAGCCGCTTCGGGCGCGGCCTGATCCGGCCGGGGGGCACCGGCTTCGACCTCGCGCCCGAGCGCGCGGCCGAGCTCGCCGAGCGGCTCGCCCGCGCCTTCTCCGACACGCAGTCCGCCGTCGAGCTGCTCTGGAACTCGCCTTCGGTGATGGAACGCTTCGAGGAGACCGGCGCGGTGCCGCGCGAGGTCGCCGCCGCGCTCGGGCTCAAGGGCCCCGCGGCGCGCGCTTCCGGGCTCGATCGCGACGCCCGTCGCGACCACCCGGGCGGCATCTATCGGTTCCATCAGGTGCCGGTGTCGCTCGCCGAGTCGGGCGACGTGTTCGCGCGCGCCTTCGTGCGCTGGCTCGAGATCCAACGGTCGGCGGCTTTCGTCCGCGCTCAGCTCGACGAGCTGCCCGGCGGGGCGGCCCGCGGGGAGGTCGGAGCGCTCGCGCCGGGGCGGCTGGCGGCATCGCTGGTCGAGGGCTGGCGTGGCGAGCTCTGCCACGTCGCGTTGACCGACGAGGCCGGGCGCTTCGCGCGCTACAAGATCGTCGATCCGTCGTTCCACAACTGGGGAGCTCTCGCCTGGGCGCTGCGGGGCGGACAGATCTCCGACTTCCCGCTCTGCAACAAGAGCTTCAACCTCTCCTACTGCGGTCACGATCTCTGATCCGGGGGCCTGGAAGATGTTCGACCTACTGCGCGCGCGAATCCACCAGGGCTACCGGACGATCCGCTATCCCGACGGCCCCGCTCCGGCGTTGCCGGAGCGCTTTCGCGGCCATCCGGTGATCGACGCGGCACGCTGCGAGGCGGGCTGCCAGCGCTGCGCCGAGGTCTGCCCGACCGGAGCCGTGCGGGTCGGGCCCCCGCTCGCCATCGATCTCGGCAAGTGCCTGTTCTGCACCGAGTGCGCGGCCGCCTGCCCGTCCGGCGCGATCGCCTGGGGCGGCGATCACCGCCTGGCGGCCCGCACTCGCCCCGATCTGGAGGTCGACGAGCACGCGACGGTGCGCCTGGCGGCGGCGCTCGACGCGAAGAGCCGCCGGCTCTTCGGGCGCTCGCTGAAGCTCCGTCAGGTGAGCGCCGGCGGCTGCAACGGCTGCGAGTCCGACGTCAACGTGCTGTCGACGCTGGTCTGGGACCTCGGCCGCTTCGGAATCCAGATCGTCGCCTCGCCGCGCCACGCCGACGGCCTGATCGTCACCGGCCCGGTCACCGAGAACATGCGCCTCGCCCTGGAGAAGACCTACGCCGCCGTCGCGCCGCCCAAGCTCGTCATCGCCGTGGGCGCCTGCGCCATCTCCGGCGGCCCCTTCATCGATCACCGCGAAGTCCACAACGGCGCCGACGTGGTCGTGCCGGTCGATCTCTACGTCCCGGGCTGTCCGCCGCATCCGCTGACCATCCTCGACGGACTGCTCCGGCTGCTCGGCCGACTGGAGGCGAGCTCGACGCCGCGCTGATCCGGTCGAGGAGAACCCCGTGAAAGCCCACGCTCCAGCTCCATCTGTCCAGGCCGACCCCGGCCTCTTCCTCGCCGATCTCGACGTCGCCACGATTCCCGACCTCTTCGCCGCCCTGGTCGGAGTGCTCGCGGAGCGGCGCCTGGCCCAGGATCGCGACGCCCTGCTGCGCGTGCTGCTCGAGCGCGAGGCGATCGGTACGACGGCCATCGGTCGAGGCCTCGCGCTGCCGCACGTTCGCTCGCACGTGGTCCAAGCCACCGCCGTCGCCTTCGCCCGCCTGCGCCGGCCGCTCGCGTTCGGAGCGGCGGACGGGCAGCCGGTGCAATCGGCGGTGCTCCTCGTCGCGCCCTATGGCGCGGCGGGCACGCTCTACCAGCCGCTGCTCGCCGTGCTGGCGGAGGCGGCGCACGACGAGGCGAGACGACTGCGGACGATCGAGGTGGCGACCTTCACCGACTTCGACCGGTGGATGCGCGAGTCGATCCACCCACGACTCCAGGAGGTGCTCTCACGATGAAGAAGCAGCTGAAGGACCTGGTCGCGCTGCAAGAGCTCGATGCCCTGCTCGGTGAGCTCGAAGAAGCGTCGGCCAGGGAACGGGAGCAGGCGCTCGGTTTCGCCTTGGGGGAGACCGACCGGCTGCGCGCCGAGCGCGCCCGGCTGGCCAGCGGTCTGCGGCCCGAGATTCTCGCGCGCTACGAAACCGTCCGGCGTCGGCACACCCGCGCCGTGGTCCCCGCGAGCCAGGGCGTCTGCATGGGTTGTTTCACCCGCCGGCCGACCGCCATGGCGACCAGCCTCGCCGGCGGTCTCGAGCTCTGCGAGCGGTGCGGGCGCATCCTGTTCCGCATCGAGGCCGCAGACTCGGCGAGCGCGGGCGAGCGTCGAGCGGAGGTCACGGAGCCGCGGGCGGCCTCGGATACCAAGCCTCCCAAGGCGGCGCCGCGGCGTTCGGGGACGCGCGCGTCGACCCGTTCGCCGGGTCGGCGAGAGCCCTGACGGTTCGGCTTCGGGGACGCGCCGCGCCGGGGCGGATCAGAGCTTCGGGAAGCGTTCGAAGGCCTTCTTGACCGCCTTGCGGGCGACCTTCTCGACCTTCTTCGGGTCGTCGTCGGTGATGATCGCGACGGCGATGGCGCTCCAGGCGAGGCGCTGCGAGGCGGTGTCGTAGATCTCGATCGCCAGGGTCCCGGCCGGGAAGATGACGTCCCGCTGGGTCGCGGTGGCGACGAGACAGCCGGCGCCCTCCTCGGTGCGCCTCGCGCCCTTCTTCGCGAGCTGAGTCTCGATCTCGTCGCGCAGGGCGCCCTCGATCTGGTAGTAGGCGGCCGGCTTCCCCTTCGCCCAGGTCCAGGTGCGGCAGGCCGCGAGATCGATCGAGTTGTGAAACTCCACGTCGACCTCGAGGGCTTCGACCGCGCCGCCGCAGAGGGCCAGCAGACCGGCCATCACGATTCCCATCGCTCGTCTCCGCCGGGGAACTCTCGCCATTTCGAAGCCTCCTCGCTGCGCCGGAACGGGTCGCAGCATAACCGACCTGCTGCGGTGCCCGTCGCGTCGAGGCCGGCGCG
>CAYZWR010000107.1:0-11703 GCA_964481735.1 uncultured Thermoanaerobaculia bacterium | reverse complement strand
TCCGGCTCTCCGCCGGCGCGGTCGGCGTCGACGAGATCCCGCCGGCGATCGAGCGCGTCGCCGACGCCCTCGCCAAGCTCTGAGCCTCGGGGGCGGGAGCGATTCCCTCGCCGGGCGGAGGATTGCGCGCGCGCTGAACCGGCGAGACTGCCGCCCTCCGATGGCGCGGTGAGGCGCTTCCGCCGCCCCACCTTTCCCAACCGAACCGCCCCGGCGCGCGAGGCTGCCAGCCCCTCGGGGTGGTCCTCCGGCGGTCACGGAACCAGAAACTCTGCACGCTTCGTCGCGTCGCTGCGGGCCGGAATGAACCGGGGCATTCAGACGCTGGCTCGATGGGCCACTGGTGGAGACCCGCGCATGGTTAGCGAGCCGCCCGTGCAGGTCGAGGAAAGCCGCCGAGACGTCGCGCCGGTGATCAGTGTCATCGGCTGTGGCAACTGGCAGGTGCGACCCGATCGCATCGGGCCGCGCGTGCTCGCTCGCCTCGCCGATCGGGCCCCCGCGGGAGTCGAGCTCGCCGACGTCGGCACGACGCTGCTCGGCCTGCTCGACCGGCTGCACCGCCAGGATCTCCTCGTGCTGGTCGACGCCTGCATCGGCCGCGCCACGCCGGGCGCGGTCGACGTCGTGGACTTGGGCGAGGAGATTGCGATCCCGCCGCGCGCCACCCTGCATCAGATCGGTCCCCTCGAGACGCTCGCCATCGCTCGCGAGCTCTACCCCGAGCGCTGCCCTCGCCGGACTCGCTTCGTGACCATCGAGACGGGAAACCTCGCGCCGGAAAGCGAGGAGGAGGTCTGCGTGCGCGCGCTCGCCGCGATCGAGCGTGAGATCGAGGGCGCCAGATCCCTGGGCAGAGCGCCCGCCGGGACGACGGCAACCGATCCTTCGCATTAGGAGGGCAACCATGGGCCAAACCGAAAAACTCCAGGAGGTCCAGGGACTGATGGTCTTCCTCGCCTCGATGGCGAAGGGGCTCGAGGAGGTGCTCGGCCGCGGCGCGAGCGCGATCACCTACCGCGCCGGGCGAACCAGCGGCCGCAAGACGGACGTGACCGCCAGCGAGACGGGCGACCTGATGAAGGCGCTCGACCTCGTCTGGGAGGAGATGTGCCGGCTCGGGATGCGCTGGCATTTCGAGCCCTATCAGATGCCGGGCAAGACACAGCTGGTCGAGGAGGAGGATGGCAAGGTCAAGCTCCACCTGGTCTTCGACAACTGCATGGTGCGCTGCGCGCTCTTCCGTCACGGTCATCCGCAGAAGCTGTCGCTCTGTCTGATGAATCACGGCTTGTTCTGCGGCCTGGTCGAGAAGATCCACGGTGGGTCGGCGAATCTCGAGGTCCTGCACGCCGGCGAGAACGCCTGCCTGAAGGTCCTGACCATCGAGAAGAAGTAGGAGGGGCGCCATGGGTGGCAAGGCACGAGTCTCGATCGAATGGCTCTCCGGGTGTTCGGGGTGCGAGCTCGGCATCGTCGACCTGCACGAGAAGCTGCTCCAGGTGCTCGACGAGATCGAGCTCGTGCGCATGCCGATCCTGATGGACACCAAGGAGTACGTGGAGGCCGAGATCGGCATCCTGACCGGCTCGATCCGCACCGAGCACGACGTGCATGCCGCGCGCGAGATGCGCCGCGTCTGCAAGTCGATCATCGCCTTCGGTACCTGTCCGGTCTACGGCGGCCCGCACTCCTCGGCCTATCCGCACACGACCGACGAGCTGCTCGACGGCGCCTACCGGCACAACGCGAGCACGACGACCACGTCGGTGCCCACCGACGTGCCGCGGCTGCTGACGCGCAACCGGCCACTCGACAGCGAAATCGAGGTCGACCTCTACATTCCGGGCTGTCCGCCCGACGCCACTTACATCTTCGAGGGGCTGCAGTCGCTGCTCGCCGGCCGGAAGACCACCATCGGCCGGCGCAGCGTCTGTTTCCACTGCAATCGCAAGATGGTGAAATCCGAAACCAGCGAGCTGCGGCGTGCCTTCGACGGCAAGTACGATCCCGAGGTCTGTTTCCTCTCCCAGGGATGCCTCTGTTTCGGCTCGGTGACCCTCGACCGCTGCCTGGCCCCTTGCATGAAGGTGGGCGTGCCCTGCTTCTCGTGCGGCGGGCCCTCCGAGCCGATCATCCTGGAGCCGCAGAAGGACGTGCGCACCGAGGTCGCGATGCGGATGAGCCATCTCACTCGCATTCCCTATGAGCGCATCGTCGAGGAGATCGAACACCAGGCGAAAACCCATTTTGCCTACGCCATGGCGTCGCCGGTGTTCCAGCAGAAGCCGACGTTCCTGCTCAAGAAGTGGACTCGGCCGCGTGCCGAGAAGGAGGCCCAGCCATGACCCGCACCATCACGATCGACCCGGTGACTCGAATCGAGGGCCACGCCCGCGTCGAGATCGAGATCGACGACGCCGGCCACGTCTCCGCCTCGCGCTTCAAGGTGATGGACTTCCGGGGCTTCGAGACCTTCCTCACCGGCATGCAGGTCGAGATGATGCCGACGGTGACGTCGCGCATCTGCGGGACTTGACCGCAGGCCCACCATCTGTCCTCGGCGAGGACAGTCGACAAGGTCTTCGGAGTTACTCCCCCCCCGGCAGCGCACCTGCTGCGTCAGGCGCTCAACTGCGCCTCGATCATCCATTCGCACGCCGTCCACTTCTTCGCGCTCGCCGCCCCGGACCTGCTCTTCGGCATCGACGCCGACCCTGCGGAGCGCAACATCGTCGCGCTCCTGCGCGCCTATCCCGAGGTCGCCAAGAACGCGCTCGAGCTGCGCAGTCTCGGCCAGCGGGTCACCGAGGTCATCGGCGGCCGCGGTACCCATCCCGTCGCGTCGGTGGCGGGCGGGCTCGCGGCGCCGCTGAGCGCCGGCCGGCGCTCGGCGCTCGAAGCGCTCGCGCAGCGGGCGGTGCCGCTCGCGCTCCGTGTCTTCGAGGTGGCGCGCGACGCCATCCTCGCCAACCGCGAGCTGCTCTTCTCTCTGCCGCTCGAGACCCACTATCTGGGCACGGTCAAGGACGGCACCCTGGACCTCTACGACGGCGATCTGCGCCTGCGGGCGCCCGACGGCTCGACGATCGATTTCCCCGAAGACGACTGGGCGCGCTACCTCGAGGAGGAGACCACCTCGTCCTCGTACGCGAAGCCGGTCTATTTCCGCGCCCCCGACGGTCGACGGATCTCCTATCGCGTCGGCGCCCTGGCGCGCCTGAACTGCGCCGACCGGATCGACACGCCGCTCGCTGAGGCCGAGTTCCAGCGCTTCCGCGAAGTCGGCGGCTTCCCCTGTCACCAGACCGTGATGTACCACTACGCGCGGCTGATCGAGCTACTGCACGCCACGGAGAAGCTGGCGGAGCTCGCCAAGAACCCGGAGATCCGCTCCGACGACGTGCGCCGTGTGCCGAGCGGCAAGCCACACCGCGCCAGCGCGCACGTCGAGGCGCCCCGCGGGCTGCTCATCCACGACTACGACGTCGACGGTGACGGCATCGTCACCCGCGCCAATCTGATCGTCGCCACCCAGCACAACATCTCGGCGGTCAACCGCACCATCGCCCTGTCGGCCGAGCGCCATCTCGCGGGCAACGACGAGACGCTGCTCAACGGCATCGAGTTCGGGATCCGCTGCTACGACCCCTGCCTGTCCTGCGCCACGCATCGGTTGGGCGACATGAAGCTCGACGTCGTCGTCCAGCGCGACGGCGCCGTTCTTCGACGGGCGATTCGGAGGTAGAGCATGCCCACGGTAACGATCGAGGAGCACGGCTGCCGGGGTTGCAGCCTCTGCGTCGACACCTGCCCGGTGCAGGTCTTCGCGCAGAGCGCGGACGGCGAGCTCGCCCGGGTCGCCCATGCCGAGCGCTGCATCGGCTGCCTGACCTGCGTCTACGCATGCCCTTCGCAGTGCGTCGAGGTCGAGGGCTACTTGCGCCTGCGACCCTTCCATCGCGTCGAGCAGCAAGCGGACCTGGTGCGCCGCTTCCTGCAGGAACAGCCGGTCAGCGACTCGGGGACCGACGCGGACCTCGAGGAGGCCTGGCGGGACGTCTCGGCGCGCCTCTACGCGCTCTCCGACACGATCGGCGAGACCATCGGCAAGGGGTATCGGGCAGTCGCCCGGCGGGCCGGAGCGATGGCCGCCGAACACCTACCCGAGATGTACGAGGCGAGCTCGCTCGACGAGGTGCTGGCCGCCCTGAGGCGGCGCTTCGCGAACTCTTTCACCTTCGATTACACGCTCGACGGCGACCGCGCGGCGCTCACCTTCAAACCCTGCGGCCTCTGCCGCGTGGTCGAGCGCGCCGGCCAGAAGGTCGGCGACGCCGAGCTCTGCCAGATGTTCCACGAATACTGGGTCGGGCTGGTCTCAACCTTCGCGGGCACGCGCTACCGCTGCCAGGTGCCGGTGGCGGGCAAGACGTGCCAGATGGAGCTGGGGCCGGTCGAGTGAACTGGGAAGCGCGTGGCTGAACGCAAGGGGAGTCGCCCGCCGGGCGCCGATCGCGAGGATCCCGCGACCTGGGTCGCGGACCGTCCCCGCTGGACCGAGAAAATCGATCTCGATCGGCTGATCCGCACCGCGCCCCACGGCGTCGCCGCCGCCGTGGTCGACCTGGCGAGCGGGACGACGATCGCGGCGCGATCGTTCGAGCGCGCTCTCGAACGCGACCTGGACCTCCTGGCCGAGTCCGCGGAGGAGCTCTTCCACCGCGCCGACTTAAGCGCGCTCGAGACTTCGTTGCCGGGGCTCACCCCGGACTCCGGGGGTCGGCGCGAGGCGGTGCAGAAGGTGATCGCGCAGTCGCGCCACCTGCTCTACCTCTTCCTGCGCTCGCAGGTCCGGCCGAACCTGATTCTGGTCACCCTCTGTCGCGCCGACGCCAACCTCGGGATGGCCATGATGGTGGCGCGCGAGGCGCTCGAAGGGCTCGAGAAGCTCGCCACGGAGCGGTGAGCCGGCCGATCCAGCCGGCCGAGGGGCGACGGCGCGCTGCCGCAACGCCGGCCCGGCGACGGACCGGCCCCCCAAGCGGCGCGAGACGCCGACGAGGGGCCGGATTCCGTGGCGAACCCGCTGCCGACTAGCGCTTCTTGGCGAAGCCGGTGACCACCCAGCTGCCGGAGCGCTCGTCCTTGCGCAGCTTCAGGAGGCCGTTGCGCTCGGCGTCCTGGAGCAGCTCCGAGAAGGTCGAGTAGCCGTAGTAGCCCTCGTTGAACGACGGCTTCTTGCGCTTCATCGTCTGCTTGATCATCGAGCCCCAGAGGACGTCCTTGTTCTCGCGCTGCAGAGCGAGGATCGACTCGGTGAGCATCTGGAAGACCTCGGCCTTCTTCTTGGTCAGGCCGGTGAGCGCGGGGCCCTTCTGCTGGTCGCGCCAGACGTCCTCGTAGAAGATGAACTCGTCGCAGTTGTCGATCAGCAGGTTCGAGGACGAGTTCTTCACCCCGATGCCGATGACGTACTTGTTGTTCTCCTTGAGCTTGGAGACCAGCGGCGAGAAGTCCGAGTCACCCGACAGGATGACGAAGGTGTCGAGGTGCTCCTTGGCGTAGGACAGATCCATGGCGTCGACCACCATCTTGATGTCGGCGCTGTTCTTGCCCGAGTAGTGCTTCTGCGGGATGTCGATCAGCTCGATCGCGGCCTCGTGGAAGGGGCGCTTGTAGTCGCTGTAGCGCTCCCAGTCGGCGTAGGCCCGCTTGACGATGATCTTGCCCTTCTCGACCAGGCGCTCGAGGACCAGATTGATGTCGAACTTCTTGACGTCGCTGTCGCGCACGCCCAGGGCGACGTTCTCGAGATCGCAAAAGAGGGCGATCTTGCGCTCCTCGCTCTCGGCGGAGCGTGGCGGCACGGCGACCGGCATCGACATCAGCAGCTCGCGCGCCAGATCTTGATCGTCATCCTCTTCCTCCTCGTCGTCCTCTTCCCAGTTGCGTGTCGCGGCCTCGCGGCCGCCGTTCGTCCGCGCTTCCTCCTCGGGCTGCGCGGCGCCGCCGCGGCCACCGCGCCGCCGGCGCCGGCGTCGGCGGCCGGTGCGCTCGACCGGCTCGGCCGGCTCGCTCCGCTCGACCTCCGGGAGCGCCTCGTCCGACGTGACCGCGGCAAGCGGGACCCCTGCGGGCTCCAGCTCGCGGCCGGCCACGAGGTCGGCGATCGTCGGAATGCGCTCCTCGCGCGCGGGCAGCGGCGTGGGGGCGTCGGACGGCTCGTTGTTGTCGCTCTCTTCTCCTGGCGGACGCAGCCACCACGGGCTCATCGCGCCTTCTCCATCGGGTTCCATCGGGTCATGCAAACCACCTCCGAAAACGGGTCTTCTGATTGGCTGCTCAACGGGGGGCCGGCGAGGGGTGGGTCGCTGCGGGCAAAGGCATTCTAGCACCGCCCCCGGAGCGCCCCACGGCCGCCCTTCAATGACAGTTCGGCGCGCCGCCGCCCGCCGGCGTCGCCAGGGCCCGCCAGACCAGCACTCCGGCAGCCACCAGGGGAACGACCCGGCGCAGCACCTGACCGACGCGCGGATAGCGCTCCCACCAGGACGCCCCCAGCTGCACCGCGGCGAGCGCCGGGATGGCGCCCAGTCCGAAGAGACCGAGCACCGCCGCTCCTTCGAGCGGGCCTCCCGCCGCGATCGCCACCACGAAGATGCCGTAGAGCAGACCGCAGGGGAGGAACGGGGTCGCCGCGCCGAGCGCGAAGGCGCGGCGCGCCGGCGAGAGCCGCTGGCCGAGACGCGCCAGCCCACTGCTCAGCCGGGCGATGCCCGGCAGCGGGCGCAGCCGGCGGCCGAGCTCGAGCGCGGTGGCCGCGAGGCCCACCGCCATCACCCAGGGCAGGTAGGGCTGAACCTGGCCGGCGAGGGCCCGGATCAGTCCCTGACCGGCGAGCCCGAGCGCCGCCCCCACCACGAGGTAGGCGAGGATCCGGCCGCTCTGCCAGGCGGCGATCAGGGCGCGCCGGCTCGCCCCGCTTCCCGCCGGCAGGGCGGCGCAGGCGAGCGGACCGCACATCAGCGTGCAGTGGACGCTCCCGGCGAGCCCCGAGGCCAGGAGACCGAGCGCGCCTGCCCAAAAGAGTGGTGTCGTGTCCATTCCTTTCCAGTAGTTTCCGCCCCCTGAAACCCCGTGCGGAACCAAGTCTAGTCCAGGGGGAACCAGGAGGCGGATGACCGGCTCGCCCGCGGTGGGACGCTGTACCCACTGCCACAACCCGATTCCGGCCGGGGCCGGGACCGACCCGTTCTGTTGCCACGGTTGCGCCGCGGTGCACGCGCTGCTGGTCGAGAACGGCCTGACGCGCTACTACGAGCTCGCCGGCGCGAGCCCGGCGCCCGTCCCGGTGCTGTCCGGCGCGCGCAGTTTCAACTGGCTCGAGCCGCTGCTCGAGCCCTTCGCGGAGCGTCCCGAGGGAGAGCTCTGCACCCTCCGCCTCGACGTCCAAGGGGTGCACTGCGCGGCCTGCGTCTGGCTCCTTCAGGAGACCTTTCGCCGTCGGCGCAGCGGCGGCGCGGTGACGGTCAACCCGGCGCTCGGCCAGCTCCGCCTCACCTTCCGCAAGGGCGGCTTCGACGTCGTCGCCTGGCTGGCCGAGGTCGAGGCGTTCGGCTACCGCTTCGGCCCGGCGCGCAAGCGCCCCTCCCGCGCCTCGATCGACCTGCCCCTGCGGCTCGGCATCTCGGCGGCGTTGACCGCCAATGCCATGCTCTTCTCGGTCAGCTTCTACTTCGGGCTCGACCCGTCCGACCCGGAGATCTTCCGCCTCTTCACCTGGCTCTCGGTGGCGCTGTCGAGCGCGGTGGTCGCGATCGGCGGCTGGCCCTTCCTCGCCGCCGCCTGGCGCGGCCTGCGCCGCGGCGTGCTGCATCTCGACCTGCCGATCGCCGTCGGCATCCTGCTGGTCTACCTCTCCTCGCTCGTCCAGCTGCGCGACGGGCGGGGCGACCTCGGCTACTTCGACACCCTCGACACGTTCATCACCCTGATGCTCGCCGGCCGCTTCCTGCAGGTCCGGCTGGTCGAGCGCAACCGCCGCTTCCTGCTCGAGGACGACGGCGCCGAGGGCATCTACGTCCGGTTGCTCGCCGGCGGGCGGCCGACGGTCGTCGCGGCGGCCAAGGTCCGCGCCGGTGACGCGCTGCTGGTCGCCCCGGGCGATCTGGTTCCGGTCGACGCCACGCTCGACGACGCCGAAGCGGCGATCTCGACCGACTGGGTGAGCGGCGAATCCGAACCCCGCGCGGTTCTCGCCGGCGGATCGATCGCCGCCGGCAGCTTCAACGCCGGGCGCGCCGCCTTCCATGCCACCGCCCAGACCGATTTCGCGAGCTCGCCGCTGGTCGACCTGCTGCGCCAGCCGCCGGCGCGGGACGCCGTGCGCGGCGGGCATCGCCGGCTCTTCGACCGCCTGGCGCGCGGTTGGGTGTCGGGCGTGGTCGCCGCGGCCGGGATCGGCTTCCTCGCCTGGCTGCCGCAAGGCCTCGACCAGGCGCTCTCCGTGGCCGCCGCGCTGCTCGTCGTCACCTGCCCCTGCGCCATCGGCATCGCCATTCCGCTCGCCTACGAGCTCACCCACCTCCGGCTCCGCCGGGCCGGATTCTTCGCTCGTGGCGAGGACCTGCTCGACCGGCTCACCCGGGTGCGCAAGCTCCTGTTCGACAAGACCGGCACCCTGACGCTCGGCCGGCTGGTGCTCGCCGATCGCCAGACCCTCGCCACGCTCGACCGCGAGACGCGCACGATCGCCTACAACCTCGCGGTGCGCAGCGGTCACCCGGTCGCCCAGGCGGTCGCCGACGCGCTCGCCGCCGAGCCGTTGCCCTACGACCCGACGGCCCGGATCCACGAGGAGCCCGGCGCCGGCATCGAATGGCGGCGCGCCGACGGACGCTGGCGACTGGGCAGCGCGGCCTGGGCCGCGGGCCAGAGCGGCCGTGACGCCGTCCTCGCGCGCGACGGCGTCGTTCTCGCCCGGTTGGCCGTGCGCGAGGCGCTGCGCGTCGACGCCCGCGAGGAGCTCGCCGCGCTCGCCCGCCGGGGCTACGAGATCTGGCTGCTCTCGGGCGACTCCGCCGAGAAGGTCGCCGCGCTCGCCGGCCGGCTCGATCTCGCGCCGGGCCGCGCCCTCGGCGCCCTCTCGCCGGCCGACAAGGCCGCCACGGTCGCCCGCCTCGACGCCGACGACGCGCTCTTCCTGGGCGACGGGGTCAACGACGCGCTTGCCTTCGAGCGTGCCTTCGCCGCCGGCACGCCGGCCATCGACCGCCCGGTGATGCCGGGCAAGAGCGACTTCTTCCTGACCGGCGAGGGCCTGGCCTCGCTCGCCGCGGGGCTCGACGGCGCACGCGCCCTGCGGCGCGTGGTGCGCCGCCTGATCGGTGTCTCGATCGCGTACAACGCGCTCGTCATCGCCGCCGCGCTCGCCGGCTGGGTCCAGCCGGTGGTCGCCGCGATCGCCATGCCAGCGAGCACCCTGACCCTGCTCGGGCTCACCGTCCTCGCGCTCGCGCCCCGCCGGCTCCGCGCCGCGGGCGCCGCCGCGGCGTTGCCGCTCGCCGAGGCGCGCGCGTGACCGTTCTCGTGCTGCAGGTCTTCGTCAGCCTGATGCTGGTCGCAGGCTCGATCGCCCTGTTTGTCTTCACCATCCGATCCCGGACGCTCGAACACTCCGACCGTCTGGCGCTCGCCCCGCTCGAGGACGACGCCGACGCTCGCGCCGACGAGCCCGCCGCGGATCCCGTCAAGGAGGAGAGTGAATGATGCGGACACAACGCATCGAGTACGACGACAAGATCGTCCGGAGCTTCGTGCTCGCCTCGGTCGTCTTCGGCGCCGTGGGTCTCGTGGTCGGGTTGCTCATCGCCAGCCAGCTCGCCTGGTGGCAGATGAATTTCGGCATCCCGTTCACGACCTTCTCGCGGCTGCGGCCGCTGCACACCAACGCGGTGATCTTCGCCTTCGTCGGCAACATGATGTTCGCCGGCATCTACTACTCCACCCAGCGGCTGCTGCGCACCCGCATGGCCTCGGACCTGTTGTCGAAGCTCCACTTCTGGGGCTGGCAGGCGATCATCGTGGCCGCGGCGGTGACGCTGCCGCTCGGCTTCACGACCTCCAAGGAGTACGCCGAGCTCGAGTGGCCGATCGACATCGCGATCGCCGTGGTCTGGGTGATCTTCGCGATCAACTTCTTCTGGACGCTCGCCCGGCGCAACGAGAAGCATCTCTACGTCGCGCTCTGGTTCTACATCGCGACGATCGTGACCGTGGCGGTGCTGCACATCGTCAACTCGCTCGCCCTGCCGCTCGGGCCGCTCAAGAGCTACTCGATCTTCGCCGGGGTGCAGGACGCGCTCGTCCAGTGGTGGTACGGGCACAACGCGGTGGCTTTCTTCCTCACCACGCCGATCCTCGGCATCATGTACTACTTCCTGCCCAAGGCGGCGGAGCGCCCGGTCTACTCCTACCGCCTCTCGGTGGTCCACTTCTGGGGCCTGGTCTTCATGTACATCTGGGCCGGCCCGCACCACCTGCTCTACACCGCGCTGCCGGACTGGGCGCAATCGCTCGGCATGGTCTTCAGCCTGATGCTCTGGGCGCCCTCCTGGGGCGGCATGCTGAACGGCCTGCTCACCCTGCGCGGCGCCTGGGACAAGGTGCGCCAGGAGCCGGTCCTCAAGTTCTACGTCGCGGCGGTCACCTTCTACGGCATGTCGACCTTCGAAGGACCGCTGATGTCGATCAAGTCGGTCTCGGCGCTCTCCCACTACACCGACTGGATCATCGGCCACGCCCACGGCGGTGCGCTCGGCTGGAACGGCCTGATGGCCGCTGGCATGTTCTATTGGCTGATTCCCAAGATCTACGGCACGCCGCTGCACTCCAAGAAGGCGGCCGACACCCACTTCTGGCTGGCGACGATCGGCATCGTCACTTACATGGTGGCGATGTGGGTCTCGGGCGTCAACCAGGGTCTGATGTGGCGCGCCACCAATCCCGACGGCACGCTCACCTATCCGAACTTCGTCGAGACGCTGATCGCCATCCGGCCGATGTACATCGTCCGCTTCCTCGGTGGAGCGATGTATTTCACCGGCTTCGTGTTGATGATCTGGAACCTGACCAAGACGATCCGCGCCGGCAAGCCGGCGAACGCGGTGGTCGAAGTGGTGACCGAGGACAAGCCCGAGGTGCTGGTCAAGATCGGCGTCAAGGACGTGCTCGCCGGCCGGCCGCTCTGGTTCTCGCTGCTCGCTTTCGTCGCCGCCTGCTTCTTCGCGGTGGTGTCGACCGTGCCGGCGATCCTCCTCGCCGCCCTGACCTTCATCATCGCCGAGGTCGGCTACGTGCTCGTCAAGCGCGACCGCGCGGCCGGCAGGCCCTCCTGGTTCGGGATCATCGAGCGCCGGCCGCTCGCCTTCACGGTCTGTGTCCTGGTCGCGATCCTGATCGGCGGCGTCGTCGAGCTGCTGCCCACGATCCTCATCAAGCAGGCGGTTCCGTTCACCGGGGCCGCCCAGAAGGTCTACACGCCGCTCGAGCTCCAGGGGCGCGACGTCTACACCCGCGAGGGCTGCTACGTCTGCCACTCGCAGATGATCCGGCCGATGATCGCCGAGTACCAGCGCTACGGCGAGGCCTCGCGCGCCGAGGAGTTCATCTACGACCACCCATTCCAGTGGGGCTCGAAGC
>CAYZWR010000106.1:0-12003 GCA_964481735.1 uncultured Thermoanaerobaculia bacterium | reverse complement strand
CAACGTGATCAACCAGCGCCTGGGCTACCTGGTGCGCTGCGGCGACCCGGACGCGCTCGATTCGATCGTTCCCATGGCCTTCGGCAACCTGGCGCTCGATCTCATCCTCGACGGCGTCTCGGGTCGCCTGGTCAACGTGCGCAGCGGGCGCTACGACAACGTTCCGATCGACGTCGTGACCAGCCGCAAGAAGGTGGTCGACGTGGAGAAGTACTATCTGCCGGAGCGGCTCCGGCCGCGTTACGAGCATTTCGAGAATCGTCCGCTCTTCATCATGACGAGCGACTAGAGCCCGCGCCGCGCGATGCCCCGAAGGGGCGGAGCGTGGCGCAGGCGCGGGAAGTATCGGGAGATCGATCGATGACCAGTCGCCGCCGCAATGCGCTCGCGTTCGTCCTGTCCTTCCTGGCCGCGGCCTCCTGGCTCGCGGCGCAGGCCTCCAGCAACGCGCCGTCGAGCGGCGCGGCGGCCAGGCCCGCGGAGGCCGGCAAGCCCGCGGAGGCCGGCAAGTCCGCGGAGGCCGGCAAGTTCTCCCCCTATCGCGACCTGAGCTATCGCGGGCTCGCGTCGGGCGAGGTCCGGCTCGCCGGCGGAACCTGGACGGGAACCCCCGCGCCGGGTGGCGAGAGCGCCCCGCGCGTCGAGCTGATTCCGCTCGCCCCGCTGCTCCTCGATCTCGACGGCGACGGCCAGCGCGAGGCGGTGGTGGTGCTCGCCGAGAACCTGGGCGGCTCGGGGACCTTTCTCTACCTCGCGGTGGTGAGCCGTCGCGACGGGGAATACCGCAACACCTCGACGGTCGCGCTGGGCGACCGGGTGCAGCTGCGCGACCTGGCGATCGGCAGCGGCCTGCTGATCGTGGATCTGGTGGTCGCCGGCGCCGAGGATCCAATCTGCTGCCCGACCCAGCGAGAGCGGCGGCACTACGATCTCGTCGACGGGCAGCTCGTGGAGCTGAAGAAGTTCGCCATGGGCCGCCACTCCCTGTCGGACCTGGAGGGCGTCGCCTGGATGCTCGACTCGGCGGCGAGCGAGGGCGCGGAGGCCAAGCGCCCCACGCTGCGCTTCGAAGGGGGTCGCGTCTACGGCGACAGCGGCTGCAGCAGGTACGCCACGGAGGTCACCGGCGCCAAGCCGGGGGAGCTCGCGATCGGCCCGGTGCGTTCGACGCGACGGGTCTGCCGGAGTCCGGAGACGCTCGCCAACGAGGGGCTGTACTTCAAGCGCCTCCAGGGTGCGACGGCTTACTCCTGGTCGGCCGGGCGCCTGCAGCTCGAGTACACGGTCGACGGGGTCGCTGGACGGCTCCTCTTCATCCCCAAGCGCTGACCCGCCGCCGCGCCGCGCAGCGCCCGGTGGCGCCGCGGCGCGGATGGACTATCCTCGAGGCTCGAACGGGCCGCCGCCTGGCCCCCGAAAGGAAGCGATGATCCGCCACTTGACCCTCGCCGCGACCCTGCTGCTCCTCCTCGCCACCGCCGCCGAAGGGGCGGCGATCGAGACCAAGGCCGCTCCCGGCGTCGATTTCGCCAGCTTCTCCACCTACCGCTGGGAGAAGGCCGAGGGGCCGGGCGCCCCCGACTTCGACCGGGTGCTGCGCAACGCCGCGGACGCCGAGCTGGCGGAGAAGGGGCTGCGCAAGGTGGGCGACGACCAGGAAGCCGACCTGCTGCTGCGTTACAACGCCGGTCTGGTGGACTCGCTCGTGGCCGGCGTCGCGGTGACCGCCGGCTGGTGGGGGGACCTGATCGCCATCCCGGCGGGAGAATCGCGGACCACCGGCGGAATCGTCATGATCCTCAGCTCGGCGAAGAGCGGCGAGGTGGTGTGGACCGGTTGGAAGGTGCAACGCGGCACCAACGTGAACGCGCCGATGGTGATGCGCGATCGCGCGCCCAAGTGGGCGCGGCAGATTCTCGCCAAGTACCCGCGCTGAACCCCGCCGCGCCGCCTCGAGCGGCGGTCATTCCGGATCAACGCCTCCGTCCCGGAGCACGCGGGTCGCGAGGAGCTCGGCCAGCCGGCGGTGGCCGGCCGGTGAGTAGTGGCCGTCCCGCGGAAGGAAGCAGGCCTCGCAGCCGGCGAAGTCCTCCCGCGTGTCGAACAACGGCACGCCGGCGCCCGCGGCCGCGTCGGCGAGCAGCGCGATCGCCCGCTCCTGCTCCTCGTTCCAGTGCCGCCGTTCGGCGCCCGCCGAGAGGTAGACCACGTGCAGGCGGGCGCCAACGGCGCGGGTCCGCGCGGCGAGATCTTCGAACAGGCGGCGGTAGTAGCGCGCGAAGAGTGCGAGCTGCTCCGCGGAGCGCAGCGGTAGCAGGTACTCCGGCGCGTCGGGCTCGGTGGCGGCCCAGGCCGGCGTGGCGAAGGAGAGGGGACCGAGGCCGCTGCGCACGATGCCGCGCAGCAGCCGGATCGAGGGCAGCGTCGCGACCCAGCGCCGCACGCGGTTGGGCTGGCGCTCGGCGAGCGTTCCCGCCCAGCGGCGGATCGCCGCGTAGTCGTAGGAGAGCTCCGGGGCCCGCGCGATCTCTTCGGCCGTGCGATAGACGGTGAGATCGTGGAAGTCGTTCAAGAAGACCGCCAGCACGACGTCGCGCGGCGCGAGCTCGTCGAGATAGGTGCGCAGGAAGACGTACTCGTCGAGCAGGCAGGCGCCCTGGCGCCCCATGTTGTAGGCCCCGAGCCTCCACTCGGCGCGCAGGAAGTGCGCCACCGTCTCCGTCTCCTCGACGCCATGGCCGTAGATCAGCGAATCGCCGAGCAGCAGCAGCTCGTGCGGCGCGCCCTCCGGGTCGCGGAACCCCCGCCCGTCGGTCGAGTGCCGCCAGCGGTAGCCGTTCCAGGCGGTGTCGGTGGCGTATCCCGGCCACATGAAATGCACCCGGGAGACCGGGTCGCGGACGTAGATGCCCCCGGTGAACACGCCGTAGCGCGAGAAGACGTAGTTGGCGAGCCGGGGACCGGGGAGCGACGGGAAGAGCCGGACGGCGAGGTCGAGCAGGAGCAGTCCGAACGTCACGGCACCAGCCAACAGGGCCAGGCGCCGCAGGGCACCGCGCCTCACGTTCCGGACCTAGCGGCGGCGCCCGAGCTGCACGAACTCGAAGCCGAAGCGCCCCTTGACGCAGAGGTTGCCGTGGGTCACCGAGCTCTCGAACGGCGAGGTCGTCTTGACGATCCGCTCGTCCTGGACGTGCACGGTGAGCGTGCAGCCGACTCCACAGTAGCCGCAGATCGTGTCGGTGCGGGTCTGCTCCTCCGGCCGCCACTCCCCGGCCTGCCGGAGCTCGTACTCGGGGCTCGCCATCAGCGCGCCGGTGGGGCAGACCGCGATGCAGTTACCGCAGTAGACGCACGCCGAGAGGGGCAGCGGTACGTCGCGCTCGGTCGAGATGTGGGCGTCGAAGCCGCGTCCGGCGACCGCGATCGCGAACGTGTTCTGCGCGTCGACGCCGCAGGCCTCGACGCACTTGTAGCACAGCACGCACTTCGCGTAGTCGCGGACGTAGAGCGCGTTGTCGAGCTTCGCCGGCTGCGCGACGGTCGCGGCGTGGCCCGCGCCGCCGAAGCGCCCGGGCTCGGCGCCATAGCGCGCCATCGTCTCGGCGAGGCCGGGGGCGGTGGAGAGATCGACCGACGAGGCCAGCAGCTCGAAGACCACCTTGCGCGCCAGGCGCACCCGTGGCGAGTCGGTCGAGAGCTTCATCCCGGGTTCGACTCGCCGTGAGCAGGCGGGGACCAGGGCGCGCGCGCCCTCCATCTCGACCACGCAGACTCGACAGGCGTTGACCGGCGTCAACGTCTCGAGGAAGCAGAGCGTCGGCACGTCGATGCCTTGCTCGCGGCAGACCTGGAGGATCGTCGCCCCCTCGGCGGCCTCGACTTCGCGGCCGTCGACCGTGAGGCGGAGCCGGGCCCGCGGGGCGGCGGGCGGCGCGGCCGGTGTCTGGCTGGAGCGCGGCGGGGGGACGAACCAGATCGGGTCCGACGTCATGGCGAGCTAGCTTACACCCCCCAAGAGCCCTTCCCGGCGGGCGGAGCTATACTCCCCGGCCAACATCAGCTGACGAGACCTCTCCGGCTCGGCCGCGTCGCGCGGCGTAGGCCGGTGGACGAAAGGGGATGCCATGCGGATCGGACGATGCGCGGCTGCGGTGGCGTTGGCTGTCTCGCTCGCGACGACGACTCTCGCCGTCGCGCAGACGAGCGGAGGAATCGTCGGGCGGGTGAGCGACGAGACGGGTGGTGTCCTTCCGGGCGTGACGGTCGAGGCGCGGAGTCCGGCGCTCCAGGGAGTGCGCACCGCGCTGAGCGGGGGCGACGGCAGCTATCACCTGACCCTGCTGCCGCCGGGCGAGTACGCGCTCACCTTCACCCTCGGGGGGTTCGCCACTGTGACCCAGAGCGGTGTCGCGGTGAACCTCGGGCGCGACACCACGACGAGCGTCACTCTGCGCGCCGAGACCTCCGAGGAGATCACCGTCGTCGGCGACACGGCGCTCGTCGACGCCACCTCGACCGCGCTCGGCATCAACCTCTCGACGCGGACGATCGAGACCCTGCCGAGCGGCCGCAACTACACCTCGGTGCTGCAGGTGACGCCCGGCATCTCGGCCGACGCCAATCCGGAGAACACCGATCAGGCGACGCTCACGGTGTACGGGTCCTCGGGGGCGGAGAACACCTTCCTGATCGACGGGGTCAACACCACGGGTGTCGAGTACGGCTTCCAGGGCAAGCAGCTCAACTTCGAGTTCATCGAAGCGATCGACGTCAAGACCGGCGGCTACGAGGCCGAATTCGGGCGCTCGACCGGCGGCGTGATCAACGTGGTCACCAAGTCGGGCGGCAACGAGTTCCACGGCGACGTCTTCGCCTATTGGGACGACGACTCGCTGCAGTCCTCGCCCGACCCCATCGTTTCGACCGGCGGCAGCGTCGAGGGTTTCACCAAGAAGGACTATGGCGCGGATCTCGGCGGTTACCTCCTGAAGGACCGGCTCTGGTTCTTCGTCGCCTACGACCGGGTGGAGAACACCACCGACACCACGCTCTCCACCGGTCCGCAGGCGGGCGAGATCGTGCAGTCGACCAGCGACCGGGACCTGGGCGCGGCCAAGGTCACCTGGAACATCGCCACCGGCCAGACGATCGTCGGGACCCTGTTCCAGGATCCGACCGACGAGGCCGGCGCGATCAACGACCGGCGCATCGACCACAGCCTGAACGGCGAGCCGTTGACCTACCAGGGCAAGCAGAGTTTCGGTGGCCGCGACTACGCGCTGCGCTACGAAGGGATCTTCGGCGGCGCCTGGGCGCTCACCGCCCAGGTCGCACGCCACGAGGAGGAGAACTCGACCAATCCGGCTTCGGCCGCGGGCGACATCATCCAGTACCGCGACGTGGCGAACGACTTCTTCCAGACCGGGGGCTTCGGCCAGATCGTCGAGAAGGATTTCCAGCGCGATGCCTATGGCGCCTCGCTCGAGTACTTCGGCGGCAAGCACAACCTCAAGGGTGGGCTCGAGTTCGAGAAGGAGGAGGCGACGGTCGTCAAGCGGATGTCGGGCGGCCAGCGGGTCGACGTCGCCGCCGGCGAGAGCGGGCTGCCGGTCTACAGCCACTTCTACTGGACCGTGCCGACCGCGACGCTCGACGATGCCCCGACCTCGCAGCTCGACGCCACGCCTTCGCACGAGAACACCACGGTCTACCTCCAGGACCGCTGGGACGTGGGGCCCAACCTGACCCTCAACCTGGGCGTCCGCTGGGACCAGCAGGAGATCTTCGACCGCTTCGGCGAGCGGGTGATCAATCTCAACGACGACTACGCGCCGCGGCTCGGCGTGGTCTGGGATCCTGGCGGGGACGGCAAGTCCAGGCTCTTCGGCTCGTTCGGCTACTACTACGAGCAGATCCCGATGGACCTCGTGATCCGCTCCTTCGCGCAGGAACGCCAGGCGCGGATCTTCAACTACGACCCGATCTCGACGACTCCCGACGCGGCAGCCGAAGCCGACATCGGGCGCGAGTCGAACATCCTCGGCGGCTACTTCGAGCCGGCCGATCCGAACATGAAGAACCAGTACATCGAGGAGTTCCTGCTCGGCTACGAGCGCGAGATCGCGCCCGACGTGTCGGTCGGCATCAAGGGGATCTACCGCCAGTACGGCCGGGTGGTCGAGGACTTCCTCTGCCCGAACCCGGAGACCGGCGAGGTGGACGGGACCTACTGCATCGGCAACCCGTCCGAAGGCATCATGAAGCGCATCTTCGCCTACGACTACACCACGGAGTTCCCGGCGCCCGAAGCCGAACGCACCTTCAAGGGGGTGCAGCTCGACGTCGTCAAGCACTTCTCGAACAACTGGCAGGGCCTCGCCTCGTACATCTACTCCGAGCTCGAGGGCAACTACGACGGCGAGTACTCGCCGTTCACCAACGTCGGCGCCGACCCCAACATCTCGGCGATGTACGACTACTACGACTTCTTCACCGACGGCGTGAACTTCGACCGCATCACCAACGACGGCCCGCTGTCGAACGACCGCCGGCACCAGTTCAAGGTCTCCGCGGTCTACCAGACGCCATGGAAGCTCTCGCTGGGCGCCACCGGGTACTACCGCACCGGGACCCCACTCACGCGCTACGGTTACTTCGACGGCTACGGCCGCTACGAGCTCTTCCTCACCCGACGCGGCGCCGAGGGGCGGACGCCCGACACCTACGAAATGGACGTGCACGCCGGCTATCCCCTCGAGCTCGGCGACGTCACGATCAACTTCCTGCTCGACGTCTTCAACCTGCTCAACGCGCAGCAGCCGATCCTCGTCGACCAGCGGTGGGGATTCCAGCAGGCGGACAACGAGCAACCGCTACCGGTCAACCCCGGATACGGAGAGGCGGTCCTCCGATCGCCACCCACTTCGTTTCGCCTCGGCGTCCGCCTGAGCTTCTAGCCGCCGGCCTCGCGCTCGCCCTTCTCGTCGCCTGCGGCGGCGAGAGAGGGCGTGCGCCCGCCGCTCCCGCTGGAGGAGGAGCGGCCGCGGGCCGTCCGGTCTTCTTCGTCGGGCTGGACGGCGCCGACTGGCAGCTCCTCGATCGCTATCTCGCCGCGGGCCGGATGCCCAATCTCGCCGGGCTGGTGCGCGAGGGATACTCGGGGACGCTGCAGAGCGAGCAGCCGCCGCTCTCGCCGCTCCTCTGGACGACGATGATGACCGGGCGGAGTCCGCTCGAGCACGGCATTCTCGACTTCACCCGTCACAACCCGGAGACCGGCGCGCGCGAGCCGATCACCAGCGCCGAGCGGCGAGTGCCCGCCGTCTGGAACATGGCGAACCAGGGCGGACAGCGCGTCGCGGCGATCGGTCTCTGGGCCACCTATCCGGCCGAGCCGGTCGACGGCTTGATGGTCTCGGATCGCCTCTTCTCCTTCCAGCACCGGCAACGCCAGCCGCCCCCCGGCATCGTGCAGCCGGCGGCGCGCGAGCCCGCGGTGCGCGCGGCGCTGGCCGCCGCCGAGGCCGCGGTCGACGAGGGCGAGCTGCGCCGCTTCCTCCCGTCGCTCACCGCGGAGGAGTGGGCGCGCTTCGCCGATCCGGCCGACCCGTACGCGCATCCGGTGAGCGCGCTACGCCGCATCCTCGTCGAGACGCGGGTCTTCGACGCGCTCGCGAAGCAGGCGCTGGCCGAGCTCGCGCCCCGGGTCACCCTGCTCTACCTGCAGGGCACCGACTCGATCGGGCATGTCTTCGCGCCCTACGCGCCGCCCCGCCAGGCCTGGGTCCCGGAGGCCGACTTCGCGCGCTACCATGGCGTGCCCGAGCGCTACTTCGCGGCGATCGACGGCCTCCTGGGCGAGTACCGCGATGCCGTCCGCGCCATGGGAGGAATCCTCTTCCTCGCCTCGGATCATGGCTTCCTCTGGGCCGACGGCCGGCCGCGAGAGCTCTCGAGCATGGCGACCGCCACCGCCGGCAAGTGGCATCGCGACCAGGGGATCTACCTGCTCTGGGGGTCCGGGATCCGGGCGGCCGAGGGCCGGCCGGGCCGCGGCGGCATCGCCCAGGTCTGCGCGACCCTCCTGGCGCTCGCCGGCCTGCCCGCTGGCGAGCGGATCGCCGGGCCAGCGCTCCCCGGCGCCCCGCCCGGACCTGCCGCGACGGTCGACTACGACGCGACCTTCCAGCCGCCGGCGCCGGTGGCGGCCGCGGGCACCGCGGCGGGCAGCGACGAGGAGCTCGCGAAGCTGCGCGCCCTGGGTTATCTCGGCGGTGCGGAGGCCGCTCGCCGGGCGGCGCCCCCGCGCGCTGCCGGCTCGACCCGTACCGCGGGCTCGTTCAACAACGAGGGGTTGATCCGCGAGGCGCGCGGCGAGGCCGATGCGGCCATCGCCGCCTACGAGCAGGCGGTCGAGGCCGACCCGGGCCTGCTCTCCGCGACCTGGAATCTGAGCAACCTGCTCTTCGAGTCGGGGCGAGACCTGGAGCGCGCCGACCGGCTGGCGATTCAGGCGCTCGCCGCCGGCCTGCCGAGCGGTCCGGCGCTGCTCGTCCGGCGCGCGGCGGCCTACCAACGCTCCGGACGCGTCGAGCGGAGCGTCCGGCTGCTCGCGGCCGCGGTCGCCGCGCGTCCCGACGAAGTCGAGCTGCGGATCTTCCGCGGTCGCTACCGCATCGAGGCCGGAGATTGCGCGGGCGCGGAGGAGGATTTCGCCGCGGCCGCCGGGCGCTCGCCGGAGAACGCCGTGATCCAGGCGTCGCTCGGGCTGGCGCGCCTCTGTCGCGGCGACCGGAGCGGGGCACGCCGCGCTTTCGAGCGTTCGCTCGCGCTCGACGGCGATCAGCCGGAGGTCGAGAAGGCCTTGGCCGCGCTCGCCGCGGGCGGCGGCTGAGGGCGCGGCGCGGAGCGCGCGCGGTCAGCCGGCCGTTTCGGGTGCGCCGGGGAAGGGATCGAAGCGGGCGAGCGCGGACTGGAACGCCGAGGCCGCCGTCTGGCCGAGGCCACAGATCGACGCGTCGCGCATCGCCTGCGCGAGCTCCTGGAAGAGCGCCAGCTCCTGCCCGGCCGAGCCGAGCGGGCGGCGATCGCGCAGGCGGCGGATCAGCTCGAGCTGGCGCTCCGTGCCGACCCGGCAGGGGACGCACTGGCCGCAGGACTCGTGGCGGAAGAACTCGGCGATGCGCAGGAGCGCGTCGGCGAGGTCGGCGGTCTCGTCGTAGACCAGGACGACGCCCGAGCCGAGCGACGCGCCGGCGGCGCGGGTCCCTTCGAAGGTGAGTGGCATGTCGAGCGCGTCGGGTCCGACGAAGGTGCCCGCGGCGCCGCCGAGCAGCACCGCCTGGAGCCTGCGGCCGCCCGCCACGCCGCCGGCGAGCTCGATCAGCTCTCCGAGCGTTTCGCCGAACGGCACCTCGTAGAGCCCGGGACGCGCCACCTGGCCCGAGATGCAGAACAGCTTCGGGCCGGTCGACTCCGGCGTGCCGGTGGCCGCGAAGTTGTGCGCCCCGTTGACCAGGATCGCCAGCACGTTGGCGAGCGTCTCGACGTTGTTGACCAGCGTCGGCTTGCCGAACAGCCCGGCCTCGGTGGGGAAGGGGGGCTTCGAACGGGGCTCGCCGCGCTTGCCCTCGAGCGAGTTGAACAGCGCCGTCTCCTCGCCGCAGATGTAGGCCCCGGCGCCGCGCCGGATCTCGAGCTCGAAGCGGAAGCCGGCGCCGAGGACGTCGTCGCCGAGCAGCCGCGCGGCGTGCGCCTGCGCGATCGCGGCGCTCAGGCGCTCCTCGGCGAGCGGATATTCGCCGCGCAGGTAGACGAAGCCCTTCTCGCAGCCGCAGGCGAAGCCGGCGATGGTCATCGCCTCGACGATCGCGAAGGGATCCTCCTCGAGCAGCACGCGGTCCTTGAAGGTCCCCGGCTCGGACTCGTCGGCGTTGCAGATCACGTACTTGGGACGCGCGGTCGCCTTGGCGACGGCGTCCCACTTGCGCCCGGTGGGGAACGCGGCGCCGCCGCGCCCGACCAGCTTGGAGACCAGCTTCTCGGCGATCACCCGTTCGGGACCGAGCTCGAGCGCCCGCGCGAGCGCGCGGTAGCCGCCGGCGGCGCGATAGGCGGCGAGGCTGCTCGGGTCGACGACGCCGACCCGCGCCAGGAGCTGCAACCCCTCCGCGCCGGCCTGCGGCACCGACCGGCGCACCGCGGCGAGACGGACCCCGGGTCCGGAGAGGATCTGCGTCGCGTCCTCTTCGAGGGCGCGCCCGAGCGCGTCGGCGTGACGCAACGGGGCCATCGTGGTGGCCTGGCGGGGGCTCCCGGCATGCACCAGGAGGGCGGCCGGAGCGCGCTCGCACTGCCCCAGGCAGGGGCTGCGCAGCCAGGTCGCGCGTCCGTTCTTGCACGGCGCCCCCGCCGGCCCGAGCGTGCGCTCGAGCTCCTCGCAGATCGACTCGGCGCCAGCCAGCCGGCAGGCGATGTCGTCGCAGACGTGCGCCACGAGTGGCGGGCGCGGCGCCGTGGCGAACAGATGGTAGAAGGTCGCCACGCCCCAGACCTCGGCGGGCGGCACGGTGAGGCGCAGGCTGACGTAGTTGAGCCCCCCCTCGCTCAGCCAGCCGACGCGGTCCTGCAGGGCATGCAGCGCGGGCAGCAGGAGGTGGCGGCGATCGCGCGCCTCACGCCCGCCGCGCGCCACCCTGCCGTCGCCGTGCTCGCGGCGGCCGCCGTCCCAGCCCGACTCGGGCGGCCCCAGCACGGCGTCCACCGCGGCGCGCTCCGCGTCGTTCGGCCGGGCCGCGCTCAGACGCAGATCCACTCAGGCCTCCAGGCGCTCGAGGCGGATCGCCGCCGCCTTGAACTCGGCGGTGCCGGCCTTCGGGTCGTTGGCTTCGATGGTGAGGAGGTTGGTCGCGACCTCCTCCGGGAAGTGGAAGGTCATGAAGGTCAGCCCCGGGCGCAGCGCCTCGTCGACGTGAACCGGCGCGATCACCTCGCCGCGGCGCGACACGACGCGCACCCGCTCCCCCTCGGCGACGCCGTAGCGCGCCGCGTCCTCGGGCGAGAGATCGAGCGACTCGCCGCGCCGGCGGGGATAGCTGTAGCCGGCGGTCTGCACGCCGGTGTTGAACTCCTCGAGCCGCCGGCCGGTGGTCAGGCGGAGCGGGAAGTCCTCCGTCAGCCGGTCGACCGGGGGATCGTGATCGACGCAGTGGAAGGGGGCGCGCGGCCCGCGGACCGGGCGCTCCCAGAGCCGGCTGTGCAGGAAGAGCTCGCCGGGGTGCGCCTCGTCGTAGCACGGCCACTGCAGTCCGCCCTCGGCTTCGAGACGCGCGTAGCTCATCCCGGCGTGCACCGGCGAGAGGGCGCGCACCTCGTTCCACAGCGCTTCCGGGTCGGGCTCGCCCCAGTCGCGGCCGAGCCGCTTGGCGAGCGCGAAGAGGATCTCGAGGTCGTCGCGCGCGCCGGGCGGCGGCGGCAGCGCGCGGCGCACCCGCTGCACCCGCCGCTCGCTCGAGGTGACCGTCCCCTCCGACTCGCACCAGGAAGCCGCCGCCGGCAGCACCACGTCGGCGATCTCGGCGGTCGCCGTCCAGACGACGTCCTGCACCACCAGGGTGTCGAGACCCTCGAGCAGCCGCCGCGCCCGCTTCTGGTCGGCCTCCGAGCGCAGCGGGTTCTCGCCCAGGACGTAGAGCGCGGTGAGCTCGCCGTGCTCCATCGCCTCGAACATCCCGGTCAGGTGCTTGCCCTTCTCGGGCGGGATCGTGCACCCCCAGGCGGCGTCGAACCGGGCGCGCAGCGGGGCGTTCTCGACGTGCTGGAAGCCGGGCAGGCGGTCGGGGAGCGCGCCCATGTCGCCGCCCCCCTGCACGTTGTTCTGGCCGCGCAGCGGGTTGATCCCCGAGCCGTAGCGCCCGACGTGGCCGCAGAGCAGGGCGAGGTTGATCAGCGAGAGGACGTTGTCGACCGCGTTGTGGTGCTCGGTGATGCCGAGCGTCCAGC
>CAYZWR010000105.1:0-12192 GCA_964481735.1 uncultured Thermoanaerobaculia bacterium | reverse complement strand
GCGTCTTCTGCGGCTACTGCGTCGACGCCTGCCCGGAAGAGGCGATCATCATGTCGAACAACTACGACATGGCCTTCTACAGCCGGGCCCAGTCGGTGGTGGGCAAGACGGATCTGATGAAGCCGTTCACCGTGGATCCCGCCCGCCTGGGCTACCGCCCCTACTTCCCGGAAGAGGACGCCCAGCACTCGCAGATGCGGCGGGACGCCTTCGATCTCGTGGCCGCCGCCAAGACGCGCGCCGGCGAGCCCGCTCGTCCCGGCGCCACGGCCGCCTGAAGCCTCGGGCCGCCGCTAGGCGCCGGTGCGCCCCGCCGGCCGGCTCGCCAGGGCGCGGCGCGGTCGTCACGGTTTCTCTCCGCTCACGCAGTCGCTGTCCCGTTCGGCGCGACTCACCCGGTCCTTGAGATAGCACATGCGCTCGCGCGTGTTGTAGGTGTAGGCGCGGCACTGCGCCTGCCGTTCGCACGCCGCCTGGCACTCGGCGAGGGTCTCGAGATAGACCTTGGTGTAGTCGTTGCGGGGGAGATTGACCCCCAGCTGCTCCCACCGCGCGCTGGCGTCCGGCGCCGGCTCCGGCGGCGCGCTCGCGCCCACCCGGAAGTCGAACGCGAGACGCTGGGAGAGGCTCTGCCCGGCGACGAGCAGGCGCTCCATCGCGCCGTCGCGCAGGAAGAGCGTGCCCTCCCCCGTGGCCGCGGCGTCGCCCGAGATGCCGCGCAGCTCGAACGTCACCCGGTCCGCCTGCGGCTCCCGCCAGCGCGCCAGGAGCTCTGTCGGACGGGGCGTGTACAGCGTGATCTCGGTCGCGCCGTCGGGCTGCATCACGACCCGGACCGACCGGACCTGGACCCGCCGGCCGGAGCGTTCGAGCTCGCCCGCGCCCTCGCCGCGGAGGTCGAGACCGCGAAAGCGCCGCGGGGCCGGGCCGGTGGCGCGAAAGCTGACCGCCAGCTTGCCGCCCGCCGCGTTGCGGCCGTCGATCTCGATACGGGCGAAGCCGCTGCCGGCGAGCTCGATCCAGCCGTGCCCGTCGGCGCCGGAGGCGCCGTCGGTCTGGGTGATCGCCAACTTGACCTGCTTGCCGGAGCCGGGGCTCCAGGTGCCGGCGAAGCGATAGGGCCCGCGGAAGGAGCGCACCTCGATCTCGGCGCGCCCGCCGGCGGCGAGGACGACGCTCGCCTCGTCGAGCTGTTCGCTCTCCTTGCCGCGCGCGATCGAACCCTCGCCCCGGCGCGCGTCGTCCAGCTGGCCGGGGTCGGCGGCGGGGAGACGGCCGGCGGCGAGCAAGAGCAGGGATGCAACGAGCCAGGAGCTGACGCGGCGGGTCGAATCGGGTCGGGGCATCGGTGGCCTCCTCGGGGCGGAGCGATCGTACGCCGAATCCCCGGCCGGGCCCTAGATGGCCTGGGCGGAGCCTGGTCCGCTCGCCGGTCGCGCCCCTCCGCGCAACCCCACCGGCGCCGAGCCCCTCGCGGATCGTTCGACTTGCGCGCCGGCGGCGGCCGGGGTAGGGTGGCGCGCCAGGCAAGCCAGGGGGGACTGCGGATGAGAACACGGATCGCCGTACGACTGGGAGTTCTGGCCGGATTCGCCGTCGTCGCCGGCCTGCGGGCGCAGCCGCCCGAGCCCGGTGAGCTGCTCGGCTCGACCGGCAACCAGGGGAACTCGCTGATCACGATCGATGCGACGAACGGGGGGGGCACCCTGCGCTGCGCCCTCGGCACGCTCGGTCCGGTCACCGAGATCGAGTATCGGGCCGACGGCACCCTCTTCGCCGCCACCGGACAGGGATCGAGCAACATCATCGTGATCGATCCGGACGGCTGCGCCGAGAGCCTGATCGGCCAGCACGATTTCGGATCGGTCAACGGCCTCGAGTTCGTCGGCGGGACGCTCTACGGCGCTTTCTTCGAGCCCCCGGAGGGCGAGGGGATCCCCATCACTTCGCTGGTGATCGTCGACCAGACCGACGGGTCGCTGACGCCGGTGGGCGAGATCACCGGTTACTCGCCGGTCCGCGGGCTCGCCTACGACGCGGCGAGCGCGACGCTGTTCGCCATTGGCTCCGCGATTCCGACCGAGGGGTTCGGGGACGAGCTGCTCGTCCTCGACCTCGCCACCGGCCAGCCGACGCCGGTCGGATCGACGGGTGAGTCGCTGGGGAGCCTCGAGTTCGGACCCGACGGCGTGCTCTACGCCGGCGAAGCGCAGGGACGCGTCGAGGGACCGGTGTCGGCTCGGCTGTTCACCCTCGACCTCGGGACCGGCGCGGCGACGCCGGTGGGCGAGACCAGCTTCCCCGCGGTGAGCGGGCTCGCCTTCGTTCCCGGCGGCGCCGCTTCGGTGCTCGCCATTCCGACCCTGTCGCGCTCGGGCGTCGTGCTGCTGGCGCTCCTGCTCGCGGCAGCTGGCCTCCTGCTCGTCCGCCGGAGCTAGGCCGGGCCGCGCCTCGCGGAGCTGGTAGGCTCGAAACGACGCATCCGGCTCGGATGCGGCAGCCGCCGCGGAGGGCGCCATGGCGCAGCGCAGGACCGGCATTCCTCGTTGGATCTTCAGCGCGCAGCAGGCGCTGGCCGACCGCCGGCTGCGGGTCCGCCGGCCCGGCGAGCTGCCGGCGCCGCTGCCGCGCGAGGCCGGCGACCGCAGCGCCCCGCTGATCTGCCGGGCGGTCTTCGAGGAGGTCTGCGTCCTCGCCAACGGCGACGTGGTCTGCTCCTGCGCCGATTCGGTGGGGCTGCGGGTCTACGGCAACATCCGCCGCCAACCGCTCGCCGAGATCCTCGCCGGCCCGATGTACCGCGAGATCCGGAGCTGGCAGCTCGAATCACGCCCCGACCGCTGGTGCCCGGCGCTGGGCGAGGAGTGCCCGCTCCGCGTCTCACGCGCCACGCCGCTCGACACCGTCGAGGGGCACCTGCCGCGCCTGCTCCAGCTCGAACCGACCTCGCACTGCAACCTGAGCTGTCCGGCCTGTCCGGTGACCGATTTCAAGAGCGATCCGCGCTTCGCCGCGGACCGCACCGGCATGCTCTCGCTGGCGGAGATGATCGCCATCTTCGAGCAGCTGCCGGCGCTCGAGAAGGTCCTGTTCTACAACTACGGCGAGGCCTTCGTGCACCCCGAGGCGCTGCCGATGCTGCGCTGGCTGCGCGCGCACCGGCCGGAGATCGCGGTCCACATCAGCACCAACGCCATCGCCCTCACCCCGGCGCGGATCCGCGAGATCGTCGCCGAGCGGCTGGTCGACCGGATGCTCTTCGCGATCGACGGCGCGCGGCCGGAGAGCTATGCGCGCTACCGGGTCGGCGGCAAGCTCGAGCGGGCGCTCGGCGCCATGCGCCAGCTGGTCGCCGAGGCGGAGGCGCAGCAGGTGCGCGACCGCTTCGAGATCTGGTGGCAGTACATCCTCTTCGAGTGGAACGACTCCGACGAGGAGATCGCCGAGGCGCGGCAGATCGCGGCCGAGATCGGCGTCCCGATCGAGTGGGTGGTCACCCACACCCAGGGCGCTTCGCGCCGTTTCCTGCCGGGCAGCGACGCCCTGGCGGCGCTGGTCGGCGGGGAGCGCGCCTTCCGCGCCCTCTCCTGCGACCTCAAGGGGGCCGAGATCGTGCGCGCCGGCGGCCACGAGGCGCTGCGCCACCGCGCCGCCCTCACGCCAGCGCGGGCGGCGCTGCGGGGCGCGCCGGGCGAGCGGATCCTCCTGCCGGTCACCGTGCGGCACGAGGGCCGCGCCGCCTGGAACGGCGACGGCTCGTTCCGCCTGGGCCTCCGGCTGCTCGACGGCGACGGCCGGACGCTCGGCGAGCTGCGTGGCGTCGAGCTCCCGGTGGGCGTCCAGCCCGGCAGCGAGCTGGTGCTGTTCGCCGAGCTCGAGCTTCCCGAACGGCCCGGCGCCTACCACCTGTTCCTCGATCTCGTCGAGGAGCAGGTCTGCTGGTTCTCCGAACGCGGCTCGAGCCCGGCGCTCTGCGCGCTCGAGGTCGACGGCGCGCCGACCACCGCGTTGCGCCCGCGCGACGCGGTGGCGCCCGCGCTCGCCCTGTTGGCCGCAGCGCGCGACGGGGGCGAGCTCGGCGAGGCCGAGGCGGCGCTCGCCAGCGGGGGCGCGATCGAGGATCTGCTGCTCGACCTCCGGCGGCGCGGCGCCCTGCCGCTCGAATCCGAGCTCGCGCTGCGCGCCGAACTGGCGAGCGCGCTCCGCCCCTGAGGCGCGCCGCGCCGGCCTCGACGCCGCCACCGCAGAGCGTTACGCTGGTGGCCATGCGACATGCCGAGATTCACCGCACCGATGCGATCGGCTGGCTGCGCGCCTCCGTGCTGGGAGCGAACGACGGCCTGATCTCGACCAGCAGCCTGGTCGTGGGCGTGGCGGCGGCGGAATCGGGCCGCGAGGCGATCGTGATCACCGCGCTCGCCGGCCTGGTCGCCGGCGCCCTCTCCATGGCGGCGGGGGAGTACGTGTCGGTCAGCTCGCAGGCCGACACCGAGCGCGCCGACCTGGCGCGCGAGCGCCGCGAGCTCGCCGAGGCGCCGGAGGCGGAGCGGGCGGAGCTCGCCGGGATCTACGTCGCGCGCGGCCTCACGCCGGAGCTCGCGCAACAGGTCGCCGACCAGTTGACGGCGCGCGATGCGCTCGGCGCCCATGCGCGCGACGAGCTCGGCCTCACCGAGGAGATGCGCGCCCGGCCGATCCAGGCGGCGCTCGCCTCCGCGGCCGCGTTCGCGGTGGGCGCCGCGCCGCCGACCCTGCTCGCCGCGTTCGCGCCGGCCGGCGCGCTCTCCGCCGCCATCGCGGTGAGCTCGCTCGCCCTGCTCGTCGTGCTCGGTGGCGCCGCCGCCCGGTTGGGCGGCGCGCCGCTCGCCGCGGGAGCGTTGCGCGTCGCCTTCTGGGGCGCCGTGGCGATGGGGTGCACGGCGCTCGTTGGACGCCTCTTCGGCGCGGTCGTCTAGCCGGCGGCGCGAGCGGGCGCCGGATTGCGTCTCCGGCCGGGGACGTGAGAGGGTCGGCCCATGCCCCGCTACGTCGCCTTCCTGCGCGCCATCAACGTCGGTGGCCGCAACGTCGAGATGGTCCGGCTGGCGGCGCTGTTCGAGGAGCTGGGCGGCTCGTCGGTCGAGACGCTGCTGGCGAGCGGCAACGTGATCTTCGATTCGCCGCAGCGCGGGCGCCGCGCCCTGGCGCAGCAGATCGAGCGCCGGCTCGAGGAGGAGCTGGGCTTCGCGGTGGCGACCTTCCTGCGCAGCGCCGCGGAGGTGGCGCGGATCGCCGGGCATTCCCCCTTTCCCGCGGCGGAAGTGGCGCGCGCCGGCGCCTTCGTCGTCGGCCTGCTGGCCGCGCCGTTGACCCCCGCGCAGGCGGCGACGCTGCTCGCGATGCGGTCGCCGATCGACGACCTGCGCGCCGACGGCAGCGAGATCTACTGGCTCTGCCGGCGCAAGCAGAGCGATTCGACCTTCTCCAACGCCGTCTTCGAGCGCACCGTCGGAGTCCGGGCGACCTTTCGCAGCCGCTCGACGCTGGTCCGGCTGGCCGCGAAGTGCGGCAGCTGAGACCGCCTCGAGGAGCGAGACCGGCGATGGTGCGCAGAGTCATGGCGGTGCTCCTCGGCCTGGTGGCGGGAAGCCTCGGTGTCGCGTTGGTGGAGCGGCTCGGCCATCTCGCCTACCCGGCGCCGGCGCCGGTCGATCCGGACGACGTCGAGGGCATGCGCCGGATGCTCGCCGAGCTGCCCGCGGCGGCCTTCGTGGTCATCCTGCTCGCCTGGGCGGTCGGCGCGCTGGTCGGCGGCTTCGTCGCCGCGAAGCTCGCGCCGGCCGGGAAGCTCGGCCATGCGCTGGTCGTCGGCGGCCTGCAGCTCCTCGCCGGGGTGGCGACCGTGCTGATGATCCCCGGACACCCGCCCTGGTTCGTCGCGATCGGCGTCCTGCTCTTCCTTCCCCTGGCCTGGTCGGGGGGGCGGCTGGCGCTGCCGCGCGCCGACGCGACCTGACCGCCGACCGGGTCCACCGACGCCTCGCGGCGGCCGCCGTCCGGGAGCGCCGCGCCGCCCATTGACAAACGAACGTTCGTTCGTAAAATAGACGGCGGTCGAGACGCCGATGAGCCGACGCGCCAGCGGGTACTACCTCGAGCATCCGGGCCAGCCGCTCGTCGAGCGCGCGATGGAGCTGCCCGATCCCGCGCCCCACGAGGTCCTGGTCGAGGTCCTGGCCTGCGGCCTCTGCCACACCGATCTCGGCTTCGCCGACGGCTCGGTCGCGCCGCGCCACTCCCTGCCGCTCGTCCTCGGCCACGAGATCGTCGGCCACGTCGCGGCGGCGGGCCGCGAGGTCGAGCGCCTGAGCGGCCGCCCGGTGCTGGTGCCCGCGGTGCTGCCCTGCGGCGCGTGCGCCTATTGCCGTGCCGGGCGCGCCAACGCCTGCCCCGACCAGAAGATGCCGGGCAACGACGTCGACGGCGGCTTCGCCACCCACGTCCTGGTGCCGGGCGCGCCGCTGGTCGACCTCAGCGAGGCGCCCGCGGGCGTCGACCTCGCCCAGCTCTCGGTGGTCGCCGACGCGGTGTCGACCGCCTTCCAGGCGGCGCGCCGCTCCGGTCTCGGCAGCGGCGACGTGGCGGTGGTGGTCGGCGCCGGCGGGGTCGGCGGCTTCCTGGTGCAGATCGCCCGCGCGTTGGGCGCGCGGGTGGTGGCCTGCGACGTGCGGCGGGACCGCCTCGAGGCGCTGGCCGGGCACGGCGCCGAGGCGCTCGTCGAGGTGGGGGAGCGGCCGCCGCAGGAGCTCAAGAAGGAGATCCACACCGTGCTGCGCGCGTGGGGCGTCCCGTCGCTGCGCTGGCGGATCTTCGAGTGCAGCGGCACCCCGGCGGGGCAGGCGCTCGGCTTCGCGCTGCTGGCGCGCGCCGCGACCCTGCTGCTGGTCGGCTTCACGCCGAAGAGCGTCGAGCTCCGCTTCTCGAACCTGATGGCGTTCGACGCCAGCGTCCACGGCAGCTGGGGCTGTCCGCCCGACGCCTACCCGGAAGTGCTGCGCCTGATCTACCAGGGGCGCGTCGTCCTCGCGCCCTTCCTCGAGCCGGCGCCGATGTCGCGGCTGAACGAGTTGCTCGACGACATGGCGCACCACCGCCTCTCCCACCGCATGGTGCTGGACCCACGGAGCTGAGCATGGAAACCACCGTCGCCGGAATCGAGCTGGTCGATCACGACCTGGTCCCGGGATTCGAGTTCCACGAGATCCGTTACGAGGAGCGTCCGGTGGCCGGGCGCGACGGCCGGCCGGTGGAGGGTCTCCATCAGGTCTGGATCTGGCTCGACAACGAGCCGCAGCTCAACTCCTACACGACGCGCGCGGTCAAGGAGGTCATCCTCGCCTTCCGCCGCGCCAGCGCCGACCGGCGCGCCGTGGCGGTGGTCTTCACCGGCGCCGGCACGCGCGCCTTCTGCACCGGCGGCAACACCGCCGAGTACGCCACCTACTACGCCGGCCGGCCGCTCGAGTACCTGCAGTACATGCGGCTGTTCAACGACATGGTGACCGGCATCCTGCTCTGCGACAAGCCGGTCGTCTGCCGGGTCAACGGCATGCGCATCGGCGGCGGGCAGGAGATCGGCATGGCCTGCGACTTCTCGATCGCCGCCGACCACGCCCGCTTCGGCCAGGCGGGCCCGGTGCACGGCTCGGCGCCCGACGGCGGCTCGACCGACTTCCTCGACCTCTACATCGGCTTCGCCAAGGCGGCCGAGTCGCTGGTGCTCTGCGAGCCCTGGTCGGCGCACAAGGCGCTCCGCCTCGGCCTGGTCAACGAGATCGTCCCGGCGCACAGGACGGCGGCCGGCGACTTCGTGCCCAACCCGCTGGTGGAGACCTCGCGGGCGCTCGACGAGCTGGGCCGCCCGGTGCTCGGCGAACCGAAGATCGGTGCCGCGCTCGAGGCGGGCAAGGCGCTCGCCCGCGAGTGCACGCTCGACCTCGGGCCGCTCGACCAGGCGGTCGAGCGGATGGTCACGCGGCTGCTCCACACCTTCCCCGACTGCACGCGGAAGACCCTCGAGAGCCTGCGCAAGAAGAAGCTCGCGCACTGGCAGGCCAACAGCGAGAGCAACCGTTCCTGGCTGGCGCTCAACATGGCGACCGAGGCGGCGGCCGGCTTCCCGGCCTTCCACTTCGGCGCCCGCGACGAGCGCGAGATCGACTTCGCCGAGCTGCGCCGGCGCTACGCCGAGGGCCAGCGCTTCGACGCCGAGCTGGTGCGCGCGGTGCTGCCGCCGAGCGCGCGCGCCGCGCTCGAGCGGGCGGGGGAGCGATGAGTCCGTCCCGTCCGGCGCTGCGTCCGCCGGCCCGCCGGGCGGGACGCCCACGGCGGCAGGCCAAGCCGCAGGCCGAGCTGCTGGCCGCCGCGGCCGCCCTGCTCGCCAAGCGGCACGACCTCTCGATGCGCGAGCTGGCGCGCGCCACCGGCCAGAGCCTGGCCAATCTCTACAACTACTTCCCCTCCAAGGGCGACCTGCTCTTCGCGCTGCAACGCCGGGCGTTCGAGACCCTGCTCGCCGCCGCCGAGGAGGCGAGCGGAGCGGGAGTCCCCGAGGCCCGCCTCTACGCCTTCATCCACAACCACGTGCGCTACTTCACCTCCCACCCCGACGTCATGCGCGTCCTGGTGCACGAGGCCGGGGCGCTGCCGGCCGCCCAGCGCCGCGCGGTGCGCGCGCTCAAGGAGCGCTACTTCGCGCTCGGCCGCGACCTGGTGCGCTCGGTGCTGGAGGAGGGGTGCGCGCACCCCGCGGCGGCCGCCGCCGGGGCGCCGGACGAGCTCGAGCTCGAGCGCGCCACCTACAGCCTGTTCGGCATGCTCAACTGGGTCTACGCCTGGTACGACGAGGCGCGCCACGGCGGGTCGACCGAGGTCGCCCGCACCATCCACGGTCTGGCGCTCTGCGGGCTGGTGGCGCGCTGCCCGAACCGCCGCCTCCAGATCCGCACCGAGCGGCTGGCGGAGTCGGTGCGCGTCGCCTCGCCGCTCGACGACCGCGCCGCGCTCGCCGCCGAGGGGATCCCGTCGTGAGCCGCCCCGGCACGCCCGATCCGGCGGCGCCGATCCTCGAGCGGGCACGGGCCCTGGTCGAGGATCGCCACTTCACCGCGGTGCGCGACTGGAAGGCACGCCATCCGGGCGGCCTCGCCATCGGCTACCTGCCGATCTACGTGCCGCGGCCGCTGCTCGAGGCGATCGGATGCCTGCCGGTGGCGGTGTTCGGCGGCGGCGCCGACGTCGAGATCATCCGCGGCGACTCCTATTTCCAGTCCTACATCTGCCACATCCCGCGCTCGACGCTCGAGCTCGGCCTGGCCGGCGACCTCGACGTGCTCGACGGCATGCTCTTCCCGTCGATCTGCGACGTCATCCGCAACCTGGGCGGCATGTGGCGGCTGCTCTTCCCCGGGCGCTGGACGGCCTACGTCGATCTGCCGCAGAACTTCGATCCGGCGGTGGGCGGGCGCTTCTACGCCGGGGAGCTGCGGCGGATCGCCGGCGAGCTCGCGGAGCTCGGCGCCCGCCCGCTCGATCCGGCGGCGCTCGCCGCCGCGATCGCGGAGGAGAACCGGCGGCGCGCCGCGCTCGCGGAGCTCGACGCGATCCGGGTGCGCGAGCCCTGGCGGCTGTCCGCGGCCGAGGCCTACCTGGTCTCGCGCGCCGGGACCCTGATGCCGGCCGGCGAGCACCTCGAGCTGCTCGCGGCGTTGCGCGCGGCGATCGCCGAGCGGCCGCCGCGCTTGGTCGACAACGCCCGCGTGGTGCTGGTCGGCTCGTTCTGCGAGCAGCCGCCGCTCGAGCTGGTGGTGACCCTCGAGAAGGCGGGCTGCGACATCGTGGTCGACGACTTCCAGCTCGGCCTGCGGACGATCGAGGGGGCGATCGAGATCGCGCCCGGCGAGGACCCGGTGACGGCCCTCGCGCGCGCCTTCCTCGAACGCGGCGTCGCCACCGCGTCGCGCTACATCGCCGACGGCGAGAAGGGGAGGACGCTGGTCGACACGGTGCGCGGCAGCGGCGCGGACGGCGTGGTGTTCGCCGCCGCCTCGTTCTGCGATCCGGCGCTGCTCGACCAGCCGATGCTCGAGAGCGCGCTCGACCGCGCCGGCATCCCGCACACCAGCTTCAAGTTCGCCGAGAACACCGGACAGTTCCAGACCATTCGCGAGCAGGCGGGCGCCTTTTCCGACGCCGTCAAGCTCTGGGGGGGAGCATGAGCCCACTCACCGTGCTGAGCTCCGGCGAGCCCGAGCCGATCGCGCCGGCGGGCGGACGGCCGGAGCCGGCCAAGGACCGCAGCCAGCAGCGCCAGAAGGAGATGCTGGCGCGCCACTTCGAGCGCCTCGAGCGCGCCCGCGACGAGGGGAAGAAGGTGGTCTACACCTTCGTGCCCGGCAACCTGACCGAGCTCGTCGGCGCCCTCGACCTGCTGCCGGTGCTGCCCGAGATCAACGCCCTGCAGTCGGGCATGCGCGGCCGCTCCGCGAAGTACATCGCCGAGGCGGAGAAGGCGGGCCACTCCGAGGACGTCTGCACCTACGTCAAGTGCGACATCGGCATGATGCGCAGCGGCAACGTCGGTCCCACCGGCACGAAGCTTCCCGAACCCGACCTGCTGCTGCTCTCCTACACCGGCTGCTTCACCTTCATGAAGTGGTTCGAGCTGCTGCGCGAGTCCTACCGGTGCCCGGTGGTGATGCTCCACGTCCCCTACCAGCCGGACGGGCGGATCACCCCCGAGATGCGGCGCTACGTCGTCGAGCAGCTCGAGCGCGAGGTGGTGCCGGCGCTCGAGCGGGTCGCGGGCCGCGCGCTCGATCTGGGCGAGCTGGCGCGCCGGCTGGCGCTCTCGGCGCGAGCCGAGGACGACCTGGTGGCGGTCTGGGAGTCGGCCCGCCACCGGCCGTCGCCGATCGACGGCTACTTCGGCGGCGTCTACTACGTCGGCCCGATCTTCTCCGCCTTCCGCGGCACCGAGGACGCGGTCGCCTACTACGCCGAGCTGCGCGCCGAGATCGAGCAGCGGATCGCCGCCGGCGAAGGCCCGGCGACGCCCGACGGCCCGATGGGACCGGAGCGCTACCGGCTGGTGGTCGAGGGGCCGCCCAACTGGACCCACTTCCAGGACTTCTGGCGGATGTTCAGCCGCGAGGGGGCGGTGGTGGTGGCGAGCACCTACACGCGCGTGGGCGGGCTCTACGACACCGGCTTCCGCCACGATCCGGCGCACCCGCTCGAGAGCCTCGCCGACTACTGCCTCGGCTGCTACACCAACCTCGGTCTGCCGGCGCGCCTCGCTCTGCTCGAGCGCTACGTGCGCGACTACCAGGCCGACGGCTTCATGATCAACAGCGTCAAGTCCTGCAACTCGTTCAGCGCCGGACAGCTCCTGATGCTGCGCGAGCTCGAGAAACGGACCGGGGTGCCGGGCGGCTTCATCGAGTCCGATCTCGTCGACCCGCGCTACTTCGGCAAGGCGAACATCGAGAACCGCATCCAGAGCTACCTGCAGATGCTGGCGGCGCGCCAGGCGCGGAGGTCGGCATGAAGTGCGCGGTCGGCATCGATCTCGGCTCGACCACCACCAAGGCCGTGCTGCTCGACCAGGAGGGGCGGGTGGTCGGCCAGGGCATCACCAACAGCCGCAGCAACTACGAGGTCGCCTGCGCGGTCGCCCACGAAGAGGCGCTGACCTCGACCCGGCTCTCGCTCTTGCGCCGGGCGCTCGCCGCGGCGCCGGGGCTGACGCCGGAGGCGGTCGAGCGGCTCTCCGAGCGGCTCGCCCAGGCGTTCCGGCTCGAGCTCTACCTGACCGAGCTGGCGGCCCTGCGCGAGGAAGTCGGGCGGAGCGCCGCCGCCGGCGCGCTCGCCGAGGCGGCGGCCGAGGTGCTCGACGGCATGGAGCGCGACGCCCCCGCGCTGTTCCTCGCCGGCTCCGAGCGGCGCAGCGACTTCTTCCGCGACATCGCGGGCGCCGCCTTCATGGCCGCCGCCGAGCGGCTGGCGGCCGACGGCCGGGTGCCGTTCGAGCGGCTGACCGGCGTCTTCGACCGCGCCATACTCGACGTCGAGACCCGCGCCCACGCGCGCGACTTCGGCCGCCTGCTCCGCGCCGGCGCACGCCGGGTCGCCGAGCGGCCCGCCGAGCGGGAG
>CAYZWR010000104.1:0-12317 GCA_964481735.1 uncultured Thermoanaerobaculia bacterium | reverse complement strand
ACATCGAGGGCACCCTGGCGTTCGCCGAACACCTGGTCACCCACTCGAGTCGCCTGTGGATCGAGGCTGCGCTGGATCAGCGGCAGCGCCTGCAGAAGCTGTTCTTCCCGGAAGGTCTCAGCTTCGACGGCGCGGAATTTCGAACACCCCTAACCTGTCCATTTTTCATGAACATCGAGGGGACTTCCCATCAGGTGAGTGAATTGGTGGAGCAGAAGGGATTCGAACCCTCGACCCCCACGTTGCGAACGTGGTGCTCTCCCAGCTGAGCTACTGCCCCTTGATTCCGCTGCGTCCCCGGTGGGCGGGGATGCGTGAGTCTATCCTCGCGGCGCTTCGGCGATCAAGCCGACGCCGCCGGCGGGCGGGCGAGATCGGCCAGGGTGAGGTCGTCGAGCCCGCTCGCCCAGGTGCGCTGGAGCTCGGCCGGCAGACCGGCGAGCTGTGCCGGCAGGGTTCCCAGATCGGCCGGGTTGGAGCGGATCGGGGCGTAGGGGGCGAGGAGCTCCGTCATCTTGAGCTGCGTCGGCGGCACCTTGAGGCGATAGCCGTGGTGCGGGGCGAGCGGCGGTTCTACGTAGCCGCGGTCGACCAGTGGGGCAAGCAGGAAGCGCAGCCGAAGTCCGTCGACCCCGAAGCGCTCCGCCGCCTCGAGCTCGTGGACCGCCGGCCGGCGGGAGCCGAAGCGCTCGGCGAGCAGGGTGAGCACGGCGACTGCGGTCCACGGATCGGGCCGCGTCCCCGCCCAGGGGCGGACGTCGGGTCCGGCCGGAAGGCCGAGGCAGGCGGCGACCTCGGCGGCCGCCAGCAGGATGATCCAGGCAATCTGCACCGACAGGACGAAAAAGAGGGCGATCGCGAGCGTGCCGTAGACCGCTCGCTGCACCTCGCTGAACGATCCGATGTAGACCCGGAAGCCGATCTTGAGGAGCTCGAGCGAGACGGTGGCGACCAGACTGCCCAGGAAGGCGTGGCGGAGCTTGATCCGGCCGAGCGAGGCGCGCCAGTAGAGCATGGCAAGGCCGATCAAGGTGGCGATCGCGGGCAACGCGCCGACCAGCGTCGAGTCGCGCAGCAGCCCGCCGACCGGAGTTCCCGCGCGAGACTGACCGAGCACCAGCAGTCCGCCGTAGACCGAGCCGATGAGCAAGGGTCCCCAGAAAAAGAGCAGGGAGAAGGCGAGCAACCGCCGCCAGAGCGAGGGGGGCGTGAGCACCCGGAAGATGCGCGACAGGGTCTCCTGCACCGAGAGGAAGGTCATCAGCGAGACGAAGAGAAAGCCCAGCAGCGCGGCACCGCTCACGTACTCGGCCTGTTCCAGGTAACTCTGTAGCGCGGCCGTCAACGCTTCCTCGCGGTAGGGCAGCAGCTCGGCGATCATGCGCAGCGTCGCCGGTCCCTGCTCGCGCAGCGTCCGGGCGACGAAGTACCAGATCACGGCGAGTAGCGGGACGAGCGACAGCACGGTGGAGAAAGCGAGCGCCGAGGCGCGCAGCAGGATCTCGTCGTGCCCGCAGCGGAAGACCAGCCGGCGCGCGAACTCGAGCGTGCGCCGCGCCGGTCCGCTCACCATTCGACGGTGGTGCCGGAGAGCGGCAGCTCCGGACGGGGCCAACCGAGCTCGTGGATCGCCGCGGCGAGCGCCTTGCGGGCGGGATCCTCGCCGTGATTGAGGAAGATCCGCCGCGGCGGCGCCGGCAGGGCGCGGCACCAGCGCACGAGCTCGTCGCCGTCGCCGTGCGCCGAGAGCCCGCCGATCTGGCGGATCTCGGCCGCTACTGCGATCCGCCGGCCGTGGATCGAGACCGTCTTCGCGCCGTCGACCAGCGCCCGGCCGCGGGTTCCGGCGGCCTGATAGCCGACGAAGAGCACCGTGTTGCGGGCATCGCTCAGCCGCTGCGCGAGGTGGTGCACGATCCGTCCCCCGGTCGCCATGCCGCTCGCCGAGACGATCACCGCCGGACGGGTGCGCTCGTTGAGCGCCTTGGATTCGTCGATCGTCCGGCAGCGATTGAAGCGGTCCGAGGCGAGCGGGTTGACGTTGCGGCGGACGAGACGGGTGGTCTCCTCGTCGAGCTCGGGCGTCGCCTGGCGGTAGATCTCGGTGGCGCGGATCGCCATCGGGCTGTCGAGGAAGACGCTCTCCGGGTCGACGGCGCCGCGCTCGGCGAGCTCGGAGAGATGGAAGAGGACGTCCTGGGTTCGCCCGAGCGCGAAGGCGGGGACGAGAACCGTGCCGCCCCGCGCGAAGGTCTCGGCGATGATCTCGCCGAGCCCGTCGGCCGGATCGCCGCCGGGGTGGCTGCGATCGCCGTAAGTCGACTCGAGCAGCAGCGCGTCCGGCGGATCGATCGGCGGCTCCGGATCGCGGAGGATCGGCACGTCGTAGCGCCCGACGTCACCGGAGAAGCACCAGCGCCGGCGCTGGCCGTCGGCCCCCTTGGCGGCGATCTCGAGCGAGGCCGCGCCGAGCAGGTGCCCGGCGCGCCGGAAGCGGAGCCGGAGGCCGGGGAGGATCTCGTGCTCCTCTTCGAAGGCAAGCGGCTCGAGCAGCCGCAGGGCCTGCGCGACGTCGCGGGTGGTGTAGAGCGGCTGGGGATCGGCGTGCCGGCTGTAGCCCTTCTTGCGCGCGAAGCGCGCCTCCTCTTCCTGGATCTCGGCCGAGTCCTCGAGCACCAGGGTGGTCAGGGGGCGCGTCGGCCGGGTGCAGTAGATCGGTCCGGTGAAGCCCTCGGCGCAGAGCTTGGGCAACAGGCCGCAGTGGTCGAGATGGGCGTGGGTGAGCACCACCGCCGAGATCTCGGCGGCGCGGAACGGGAAGGGCTGGCGGTTGCGCGCTTCGAGCTCGTCGTCGCCCTGATAGAGCCCGCAGTCGACCAGCAAGCGCGTTGCGCCGAAGCGCAGCAGGGTGCAGCTGCCGGTGACAGTGCCGCAAGCGCCGAGGAAAGTGACGTCGGCCATGGAGCGCTGGGCAGTGTAGCACCGGGCGGAGCGCGCGATGGACCGACCGGTGGCGAGCGGATATCATGACCGGAGCGGTTGGAGCTGCTCGCCTGGCGGGCGAGCGAGGAGGAACGATGGCCGACAACAAGATCGTGGATCGTGCCCGCGAAGTGGTGGCCGAAGCGGCGGCGGGGACCCGCGAAGTGGTCGACGACGGGATCGAAGCCGCGCGCGAGCGCTTCGAGGAGGCGGCCGAGGATCTCGAGCGGCGCGCCCGCAGGACGCAGCGCGACCTGCGTCGCCAGGCCGAGCGCGTCGGCGCCGCCGCGCGCGAGAAGTACGACGCCGCGGTCGAAGGGGTCAAGGCGGGCTACCAGCGCGTGCGGCAGGACGTCGGGAAGGTCTCCAACGACGTCAACGAGTACGTGCGCGAGAACCCGGGCAAGTCCCTGCTGATCGCCGCCGGCGTCGGCTTCCTGATCGGCCTGCTGGTGCGCGGCGGACGGCGCCGCGGCGACGACTGAGCGGCCGGGGCCACCGATGCCCCGCGAGCTCTCCGCGGCCGAGGTCGCCGAGCTCGAGCTCGAGGACGAGCCGAAGTCGCTCGCCGACGAGCTGATCGACGACCTCCTGCCGCCCGACCTGGACTGGCGGCGGATCGTGCGCCGCTACCCGATGCCGTCGTTGCTGCTGGTCGGGCTGGGCGGCTATCTGCTCGGCCGGACGCAAGGGCGCGCCCTGATCGCCAAGCTCTCGGCCTTCGCGGTGGCACGCGTCGAGGAGCAGGCGCTCGCGCTCCTCGACGACGAGCTCGACTGAGCGAGTGCGGCGCCTCCTCCACATCTCCGACGTTCACTTCGGGCCGAAACACCTGCCGGAGGTCGCGGCGGGCGTGGAGTCGCTGGTCGCGGAGCGGAAGCCCGACCTGGTGATCCTCTCCGGCGACCTCACGCAGCGCGCCAAGCCGCGCCAGTTCCGCGCCGCGCGCGCCTACGTCGACCGCCTGCGGCGGACGGCGCCGGTGCTCGCCGTGCCGGGCAATCACGACGTCCCGCTCTACCGCTTCTGGGAGCGGCTGCTGGTTCCCTTCGGCGCCTACCGGCGGCATTTCGACCGCGAGCTCGAACCGGTCCACCGCGACCCGGAGCTCGTGGCGGTCGGACTGAACAGCGCCCACGGCTGGGGCGTCAAGGGGGGGCGGATCCGACGAACGAGCGTCGTCGCGGCCGCCCAGGCCTTCGCGACGGCGCCGCCGGGCGCGTTCCGGCTGGCGGTGCTGCATCACCACCTGATGCGCCCGCCGGGAGTCGATTGCGAGCACCCCTCCTGGGGCGCGCGCCGGGCGCTCGACGCTCTGACGGCCGCGGGCGTCGAGCTGGTCCTCTCCGGCCACCTCCACCAGACGCTGGCGCTCGCTCCGCTCGGCGGCTCGGCCGCGCTCCGGCAGCTGCTCTGCGGCACCACCACCTCGAGCCGCGGACGGGGCCCGGAGCGGCGGCGCAACTCGCTCCAGTGGATCGACGTCGAGGCGGAGTCGTGGAGCCTCGAGAGCCTGTTCTGGTCGCCGCTCGAAGGGCGCTTCGCGAGCGCGCGCCGAGACTGTTTCGCGCGCCAGCCCCGAGCGGCCAACGGGCCCCGGACGCTGGCCCCCTAGAGTGCCTGGCGCCCGCGTCGGGGCGGTATCATCGAGACCTCTCCGCCATCCCGGGAGAGAGCCAGGGGGAGCCGCATGGAGACCTTCGAGCTGGTCGAGACGGTGGGCACCGAGGAAGAGGCGACGCTGGTCGTCGGCTTCCTCGAGACGCACGGCATCAAGGCGAGCATCGAGTCCCTCTTCTTCCATCAGGAGCCGATGAGCTTCGGCCAGCTGGGCGAGGTTCGCATCCTGGTGGCCACGGAGGAGGCCGACCGCGCCCGACGGCTCCTCGCGTCGCGCGAAGGGGAGTCGCCGGACGCGCGGGACACCGAGGAGGAAGTTTGAAACAGCTGGCCCCCGGCGATCACCTCGGGCGCTACGAGATCCTGCGCCGGCTCGGCGCGGGTGCGATGGGCGAGGTCTATCTCGCCGAGGACCCGCAGATCGGCCGGCGCGTGGCCGTGAAGACGGTGCGCGTCGAGGAGGGCAAGCCGCAGGAGATGGAGGAGCGCAAGCGCCGGCTGCTGCGCGAAGCGCGCGCCGCCGGGCGACTCCTGCACCCCAACATCGTGGCGCTCTTCGACGCCGGCGAAGATCAGGGGCTGCTCTATCTCGCGTTCGAGTGGGTCGACGGCTGCGACCTCGCGCAGCGCATCGAGGGTGAGCCGCTCACCCTGCGCGAGGCGATCGCCATCGTGCGCCAGGCCGCCGAAGGGCTCGACTACGCGCACCGGCAGGGGATCGTCCATCGCGACATCAAGCCGAGCAACCTGCTGCTCGGTGGCGGCGGCCAGGTCAAGATCAGCGACTTCGGGATCGCCAAGCTGGCCGACCAGACGTCCGACCTCACGATGACCGGCTCGGTGGTGGGCAGCCCGCACTATCTCTCCCCCGAGCAGATCCGTGGCGACGAGCTGGATGGGCGCAGCGACCTCTTCTCGCTCGGCGTGCTGTTCTACGAGGTGCTCTCACGGCACCGCCCGTTCGAAGGCGAGTCGCTCACCACCCTGGTCTACCAGATCCTGCACCGCGATCCGCCGTCGATCGCCGTCAACCGTCCGGAGCTGGGCACTCGCCTCGAGGGGATCCTGCAGCGCATGCTGCACAAGGATCGCGACGAGCGTTTCCCGAGCGCCGGCGAGCTGGCGCGGGCGCTCGCCGAGTGCGCCCAGGAGCTGCCGGCCTCGATCCTCGACGCGCCAGCGGCGCGCGACGGAGCGCCCCCGGACGCCACCCGCCGCATGTCGACCTCCGAGCGCGCCGCCCCGGTCGTGCCACCGCCGGCCGTGCCGCCGCCGCCGCCGTCCCCGACCCAGACGCCGACGGTGCTCGTGGCGCCGCGGGCCGCCGCACCTGCGTCGCGCAGCGGACTGTGGATCGCCGCCGCGGTCGGACTGGCGCTGGTGGTCGCGCTGATCGCCGGCGGTTTCGCGGCGCGGCGCTGGGTGGCCGCCCGGCAGGCCGCGAAAGCCCAGACGCAGCAGACCGCGAGCGCCGAGCCCACCCCCGGGAGCTCCTCCGGCAGGACCTCGAACAGCCCGGTGGCACCGCGTGGGGTGTCCGCGGAGCCCGCGGCGGGCGCTACGCCGCCGGTCGACGGGCCCGCCACGAGCGCTTCCGGAGCCGGCGACGCGCGCCCCGCCGAACCGTCCCTCGCGCCGGGAGAGCGATTCGTGCAGCGCCCGGTTCCACCGCCACCGGCGGAGCCGCGGCCGCGCCAGCCGTCAACGGAGACTCGCACCGAACCGATCGCCGCGGCCCCACGCCCGGTGCCGACGCCGGTCGACAGCGCTCCCGCCGAGCCGGAGGCGCCGGCGGACGAGGGAGCCGGGGACGCTGCGCCGCCGGCCGCCGAACGCCCGGACGCGGCCCTGCGGATCGACCGCAACATGGTGACCGGCATGGCGTTGAGCTTCGCCGTGCTGCCCCCCGAATCGATCGTCAAGGTCGACGGGCGGGTGATCGGACAGGCCTGGACCTGGCAGGTGAAGAAGCGGGAGGGGCGCGCCTACGATCTGCCCGAGCCCGGCGAGCACCTGGTGCGCATCATCCATCCGACGACCGGACGCAACTACGTCATCCGCGTCACCGCCTCGAGCGATGCGCCTTCGCCGACCGTCGTCTCGGTCGATCTCCGACCCGGGGCCGATCAGGGCAAGAAGCCGCGGCGTCTGGGGGGGCGCGATCGTGACGGTGGCTGACGGCGCCGCCGCCCCGCTGAACCTCCAGGCCGAGGCGCGCGAGCACCGCCTGGCGAGCGGTCTGGAGGTCTGCCTGCTGCCCAACCGGCAGGCCCCGATCGTCTCGACCGTGCTGGTCTACCGCGCCGGGGGACGCGACGAGGCGCCGGGGGAGAGCGGCGCCGCCCACTTCCTCGAGCACATGATGTTCAAGGGCTCGCAGCGCTATGGCCCGGGCGAGATCGACCGCCGCACCCAGGCGCTGGGCGGCACCAACAACGCCTTCACCAGCCACGACCTCACCGCCTATTACTTCGCCTTCGCCGCGGATCGCTGGCACGAGGCGCTGGCCATCGAGCGCGACCGGATGACCGCGCTCGATCTCGCCGCCGAGGAGGTGACGAGCGAGCGCCAGGTGATCCTCGAGGAGCTCGCGATGTACCGCGACGATCCGTGGGATGCCCTCGAGCTCGCGGTGCAAAGCGCGCTCTTCGCCGGCCATCCCTACGGCGTGCCGGTGCTGGGGCACGAGCAGGACCTCGAGCGCATCGATCGCGAGCGGCTGGCGCTCTTCCACCGCCGCTTCTATCGGCCGGACAACGCTCTGCTGGTGGTGGCCGGCGATTTCGGGCCGGAGGCCGAGGACGAGGTCGAGCGTGCCTTCGGCGATCTCGCTCCGGCCGGCGATGCCCGCGCCGTCGCTTCGGCCTACGCGCCGCCGCGCGAGCTGCTGCGCGTCGAGCGGCGCCAGGGCGAGGTGACCCGCCTGCTGCTCGCCCTGCCGGCGCCGCCGCCCGACCACCCGGACCACGCCGGCCTGAAGTTGCTGGCGACGCTGCTCGGCGCGGGGCGCACCAGCCGCCTCTTCCGCGAGCTGGTGGACGTCGGGCAGCTCTGCCTCTCGGCGTCCGCGGCGCTCGCCGAGAACGAGCTCGCGTCGTTCCTCACCTGCTCGTGCGAGCTGCTCCCGGGCGGCGACGCCGTCGAGGTCGAACGCCGCCTGCTCGACGAGCTCGCCGGCCAGCGGGCGCTCGCCCCGAGCGCCGAGGAGGTCGCGCGGGCCAAGCAGATCCTGCTCGCCGACTGGGTCTTCCAGCAGGAGCGCATCCACCAGCAGGCGGTCAACGCGGCGATCGCCCGGGCGCAGTTCGACCTCGGGCATCCGCTGCGCCACCTGCGCCGGGCACTCGCCTGCGACGCCGAAGAGCTGCGCGACCTGGCGGTGCGCTATCTCGACCCGGCCGCGGGCGCCGTGCTGGGGATCTCCCGACCGGCCGCGTGAGCGAACCGACGATCGCCGCTGCGGGAGACGGTCCCGTCCTGGCGCGCCGCGTCGAGGGCGTGCCGGTGGTCGCGGTGCGCGTCGTGTTGCGCGGCGGGGCTCGGCTCGAGTCCCTGCCCGGGCAGGCGCTGCTCGCCGGACGGATGCTCTCGGAAGGAAGCCAGCGTCGCGACTACCAGCAGATCGCCGGCGACGCCGAGGACCGCGGCATGCTGCTCTCCTCGTTCGGCGGCTACGAAGCGATCGGCCTGGCGATCGATGCCCTGGCGGGAGACTGGCGGCTCGCGCTCGACTGGGCGGCCGAGCTCGTTTTCGAGCCGCGTTTCGCCGAGGCGCGGTTCGACTGGCTGCGTCGGCAGGCTCAAGCCGAGCTCGAGGCGCAGGCCGATCAGGCCGACCTGTTCACCGCGCGTGCCTTCCTCGCGCAGCTCTACGACCCTCACCCCCGCGGGCGCCCGTTGCAGGGCGACCCGGCCAGCCTGGAGCGTCTCTCCGCCGCGGACTGCCGCCGGTTCCACGGCGCGTCCCTCGCCTGGGGTGGCTTCGTGGCGATCACCGGCGAGATCGACGAGCGCGCCGTGGTGGAGCGCGCGCGGGAGCTCTTCGCGACCCTGACCGGCGACGGCCGGCCGCGGCCTCTGCCGCTCGAGCCGGCGCCCGATCCGATGTCCCGCCGCGAAGTGACGACGCACGCCACCGACCAGGCCCACCTCCTCATCGGTCACCGCACGCTGTCGCGCGTCCACCCCGACTATCCGGCGCTCGAGCTCGCCGGCGTGCTGCTCGGCGCCGGTTCGGGACTCACCGGCAGGATCCCGCAGCGCATCCGCGAGCGCGATGGCCTGGCCTACGCCGCGACCGCCGACGCGGTCGCCGGCGCCGGGCTCGATCCGGGGCGCCTCACCTGCTATCTCGCCACCTCGCCGGCGTCCGTCGCGCGCGCCGAAGCGGCGGTGCGCGACGAGCTCGCCCGGTTCGTCGGCGAGCCGCTCGGCGAGGCCGAGCTGGCCGACGCCCGCTCCTATCTGCTCGGCCGCGAGCCGTTCCGCCGCGAGACGGCACGCCAGTGGTCCGATCTGCTGGCGACCGGCGCGATCTTCGGATTGCCGCTCGCCGATCCGCACTGGCATGCCGAGGCGATCGCCGGTCTCGACCGCGCCGCGGTCGAGACGGCGATCGCGCGTCATCTCGATCCGGCTCGCGTCGTGGTGACCCTCGGCCTGCCGGCCGCGGAGTGAGTCGGGGGGCGCGCGGCGCGCCGGCGTCAGGCGGTGTTGCCGGCGGCGGCGGCGCTGCGTTCGCCGGACAGGATGCGCCAGCCGATGACCTTCTCGTCGATCTCGCGCAGCCGTTTGGCGATCAGCCGGCAGAGCAGGCGGAGGAAATCGAGCGAAGCCGCGGGGTCGAGCGCCAGCATCTCCTGGAGGGTGCCCTGGTCGAGCGCCAGCACGGTCAGCGGCCCGTCCAGGGCGCGCGCCTCGGCCGAGCGCGGCTCGCCGTCGATGAGCGACATCTCGCCGAAGAAGTCCCCGCGCTCGAGGATCGCCAGAGCCTCCTCGCCGGCGCCCGGGATGTACTTGGAGATCAGCACCTTGCCCTCGAGGACGACGTACATCACCTGTCCCTGGTCGCCCTCCTCGAAGAGCGCCTGGCCGGGCTCGAAGCGGAGCTCCTTGGAGAAAGTGGCGAGGGTCGTGAGCTCCTTGCCCGAGAGCCCCTGCTCGCGGAAGAGGCGGACCTTGTCGTCCGGCGGGATCGCGACCCCTCCGCCAGCGGCGTCGTGCGCGCGCCGCAGGCGCAGGAAGTTCTCCGGCTGCTTGTCGGCCGAAAAGAAGGTCTTGAGCTGCTCGTTGGTCGAGCGCAGTTTGCCGGCGAGCGAGTGCCAGAGTCCCCAGTAGAGCTGCACGCCGAACTCCGCCCAGCCCTCGGTGAGACGCTCCAGGGCCTCGCCGTCGAAGAGCAGCGCCCGGCTGGCCTTCAGGGCCAGGGCGTCGCCGCTGCGCACGCCCCGGGTGAGGAAGTTCACCTCGCCGAACATCGCGCCCGGCTGCAGCAGGGCGAGCGGGTAGGTCCCGTAAGGCGTCGGCCGCTGGATGCTGACCTCCCCCTCCTCGAGGAGGAAGATGTCGAGCCCCTCGCTGTTGTTGGCGAAGACCAGGCTGCCCGCGGGGTAACTCCTCTCCTCGACCGCCGCGGAGAGCTTGAAGATCTGTTCGTCGGAGAGATGGGTCCAGGCCTCGAGCCGGCGCAGCCGCGCCGCGATCCGCAGGCGGCCGCCGTCATCGCGTCCGGCGGGTCCGAGCGCGGCGAGGGCGAGGCTCTCCCAGCCCTCGTCGCTGCGGAAGCGCTCACGCCGCCATTCGAGGCGATCGAAGGCGGTGTGCAGCTGCTCCTCGCGCTCACGGAAGAGAGCCACCACCTCCTTGCTCTGCCAGCCCAGGAGATGACGCAGGGTGCGGATCCGGCGCCGCAAGCGGATCGCGCGCTCCTCGTCGACCGAGGGGAGGAGCAGGAAGGCGTCGATGGTCGCGGCCAGCGCGTCGGGAAACTGTTTGCGCTCGTACTCCACCTGACCCAGCAGCTCGGCCGCCTCGCGGTCGAACGGGTTGTAACGCAGGGCCCGGCGCAGGTGCTCGGCGGCGCTGTCGTAGTCCTGGAGGCGGGAGTGGATGCGCGCCGCGAGCTTGAAGTTCGCCGGGCTGATGGGGTCCTTGGCGCGCGCGATATCGAGGCACTCGAGAGCCCGGAACTCCTCGCTCTTCTCGGCGTAGAGCCAGGCCAGGCCGACGAAATGCGAGGCGTCGATGGCGTTGCGCCGCATGTCGTCGCGCGCCGCCTCGACCGGGTCCTTCTCGACGCTCCGGCCCTGCGCCTTCTGCAACCGGCGCACCCGCGCCAGGGCGAGCCGGGTGCCGAGGTTGCGCGGATCGAGCCGCAGCGCGACCTGGAAGAGCTCCGCCGCCTCGTCGTAGAGCTTGCGCTCGGCGAAGCGCCTGGCCAGGGTCACCAGCTCCTTGACGTCGGGTACTTCCGGTACGGGAGCGGTCATCGCTTGTCTCGAACTCTCAGAAGCGCGACAATGGAAAACAGTGTAGCACGCAGGTTTTCGGCCGCTGGCCGGAGGAGGACCTCTTCACGATGCCGATTCGGATCCAGCCGCCGATCGATCCTGGCAATCCCCGTTCGGTCGCCGAGGGCGCGATCGAGCTCTGCCGCTCGGGGGACTGGGGACGCGGTCTGCAGCTCCTGGGCGAGCTGGTCAAGGACCGCGGGCTGAGCGACGCGATTCCGGGGGTCGCCTACTCCTATCTGGGCTACGGCGTCGCGCGCTACAACCGGCAGGTCAAGGAGGGGCTGCGGCTGTGCGAGCATGCGGTGAAGGCGCAGTACTACCATCCCGACGTGCACCTGAATCTCGCCCGGGTGCAGGTCCTGGCCAAGAACCGCAAGGCCGCGGTGGCGGCGATTCAGAAGGGACTGGCGCTCGATCCGCGCAACGCCGAGCTGCGCGCCCTGCAGAGCGAGATCGGTGTCCGCCGCCGGCCGGTGGTGGGCTTCCTGTCGCGCGACAATCCGGTCAACAAGGCGCTGGGGAGGATCCGGCACGACCTCAAGGGCGGCAAGAAGTAGCCGCTCGAGCCGGCGCGCTCAGCCGAAGCGGCCGGTGATGTAGTCCTCGGTCTGCTTCTTCATCGGATTGAGGAAGAGCTTGCGCGTCAAGCCGTACTCGATCAGCTCCCCCATGTAGAGGAACGCGGTGAAGTCCGAGACGCGCGAGGCCTGCTGCATGTTGTGGGTCACGATGACCAGGGTGTAGTCGCGCTTCAGATCCTCCATCAGCTCCTCGATCTTCGCGGTGGCGATCGGGTCGAGCGCCGAGCAGGGTTCGTCGAGCAGGATCACGTCCGGCTCGACGGCGATGGCGCGCGCGATGCAGAGCCGCTGCTGCTGCCCGCCCGACATGCCGAGCGCGCTCTCGTCGAGGCGGTCCTTGACCTCGTCCCACAGGGCCGCGCCGCGCAGGCTCTTCTCGACGATCTCGTCGAGCACGTTCCGGCGGTGGATGCCCTGGATCCGGCAGCCGTAGGCGACGTTCTCGTAGATCGACTTCGGGAATGGATTGGACTTCTGGAAGACCATGCCGATCCGTTTGCGCAGCGCGTTGATCTCGACCGCCGGATCGTTGATGTCCCTGCCCTCGAAGGCGATCTCGCCGCTGATGCGGACGTCGTCGATCAGGTCGTTGAGCCGGTTGATGCAGCGCAGCAGGGTCGAC
>CAYZWR010000103.1:0-12492 GCA_964481735.1 uncultured Thermoanaerobaculia bacterium | reverse complement strand
GACGAGGATGGCCTGGTACCTTCGTCCCCAGAACTTCTCACGCCAGCGGATGAGCCGCCCAGCCTCCCGGGCGAGGTTGGAGTTGAGGTAGTTCATGAAGCTCGCCAAGCGCTGCGCGCTCTCGACGGTCACCAAGAGGTGGAAGTGGTTGGAGAGAAAAGCGAAAGCGTGGAGCTCGAGCGGATAGAGGCGCACCGCGCGCGCCAGGACGCCGAGCGTCAAGTCTCGAAGCAGGGGCGAGGGTCGTAGGAGCAGCCGTCCCTGCACGGTGCGGCAGGTGACCTCGACGAGCGAACCGGGCGGGACGAAGCGCAGTCGGCGAGACATACCTCCCTAAGACGCGACTCAAAGCGCCAAACTCCCGCGACTCGGCTGGCACCTTCTTGGCACCTTCTCGCGTCCGCCTCGCCTCGGGCGGGCCGCCGTCGCCCGCCTGCCCCGCCTACGGCAACAAGCTCCTCCCGTCGAGCTGGGTCGGGGGCGCGACACCGTAGAGGGCGAGAAGGGTGGGCATCACGTCGGCCATGTACGGCTGCGGCGCGGTCGAGAGCTTGCGGTTGGAGAAGATGACGCCGTCGACCAACGGCGGGTAGACCGAGCAGTGGTCGGCGCTCCAGACGTCGAGGTTGGGCTCGACGATCTGCTTGGCGACGATCCCCAGCGTGTCCTGCCAGCCGACCCGGTAGCCCGAGGCGTTCGACGGGAAGAGGTCGGGGATGAGCGCCGGGTCGTAGGTGCCGTAGGCCTCGTCGCGGGTGAAGACGTACGCCACCGGATGCTCGCCGGTCTCCGGATCGACGAACTGCGGCAGCCGCTCCTTGAGCTCGGCGACCAGCTTGGCGTACGCCTCGCCCGGCGCGACGATCCCCTGCGCCTCGCGTCCCTGCAGGTTGATGTAGATGTTGCCCAGCCCCATCGCGTAGGCGCGCGTCTTCGCCCAGTCGACGTTCTGGAAGAACTGTCCCTGGTCGAACAGCGCCTCGAGATTGGCACGCTCCTCGCTCTCCCCCTTGAGCACCAGGTAGCCCTCGCGCGCCAGCCAGGTGTTGTAGTTCATCGTCCGCCGCCAGGGGGCGAAGCCGTGGTCCGAGACCACGAAGAGGGTCGCATCGGCCGGCATCCTGGCCATCACCCGGCCGACGATCTCGTCCATCTGGCGATAGGCGCGCTCGATCGCGCCGCCGTACTTGGCCGCGCCTTCCGCCGTGTGGAGCGGATGTTGCGGATCGATGTGGCGCCACATCACGTGTTGCACCCGGTCGGTGAACTCGAAGTAGTGCACGTAGACGTCCCAGTCGTCGGCCAGGAGGCCCTCGAGCATCTTCTCGTCGGCGGCCACCGTGAAGTCGGTGTCCTCGAAGAAGACGTCGTCGTCGATCGTGCCCCCCTTGATCGACCAGGTGTCGATCATCCAGCCGATGGTCTTGAACAGGCCGAATCGGCGGACGAGCTCTCCGGCGAAGCTCCGCGGCGCGGTGACGTCGAGGATCGGCGGCAGCTTCGCGGGATCGAACTGGATCGGCGAGAGGTAGATGCGCACCTCGGGCTCGATCGAGAGGACGCGGAAACGGCCGATGCCGGAGAGCTTGATCAACGGATTGAAGGGGAAGACGAAGCGCACCCAGGGGCTCCACTCCCCCGTCGCGAGCGAGAGCTTCGCCCCCGAGACCTCCAGGCCGAGGCGCGACTTGTCGGGCGCCACATCGATCGTCATCGGGATGCGGATGTAGTCCGACTGCCCGGGGAAGAGCTTGTTGGGGGGCCCCTTGATCTCGGTCGCGATCTTCCCCTTGTTGTCCTCGAGCTCGACGATCTCGATCGAGATCTCGTTGCCGGTCTTCGGCTGGAAGAAGAGCTCCGACGTGAAGTAGAACGGCTTGCCGATGCGCCCCGAGAGATCGGGGGTGCCGAGGCCGGAGAGCATCTCGCCGTGCTCGAAGGGCTCCGGCGGGAAGGTCACCGGCATGCGCATCACGCGCACCTTCTTGCCGGCCTCGCCGAGGACTTTCCAGAAGGGATCCCCTTGCCGCCGGTTGATCACCGAGGGCACCGAGGTCGGGAGCATCGTCGAGCCGACCCACCATCCGCCGATGCCGCCCGCGATCGCCAGCGCCAGTCCCAGCAACCCGGCGCCACGCGCCCTCAGCCGAACCAACTTCCCGACCAGGAATCCCACGAGGAAAGTCAGCAGCGCGGTCGCGACGCCGACCGCGAGCGCGTTGCGCTCGCCCAGGAGGAACGGCTTGGTCGACTCGTCGAAGGCCGCGAAGCTCGGCCGATAGGTCGCGGTGTCGCGCTTCAGGAAGTCGAAGATCGCCGTCCGCCCGGGATTCAGCCCGGTCGAGAAGGTCGACCAGGAGACCGGCGTCTGCGACGGGATGGTCGAGCGCAAGGGCGCGAACGTCCCCTCGGCGCGGAGCTTGGTCAGGTTCGGCAACTTCCCTTCGGCCATCCACTGCTCGGTCATCCGGGCGTCGACGCCGTCGAAGCCGAGCACCACCACGCGTTCGCGCGGTGGCGCGGCGAGAACGAGCGACGCGGAACCCAGGACGAGAAGAGCGGAGGCGAAGAGAGACTTCGTGCGACCGGTGGGCATCGATTCGTGAGCTCCTCGAGGATCCGCCGCAGCTGCGGCCGGAACGGAACGTGCGCGTGGGCGGCGTGATAGCTTGTCCGCCCGAAGACGCGTGAGACGCGAGATCCTAGCAAAGCCGCTGGTCCTTCCCGTCCTCTGGCTCGCGACGACCCTTGGACCGCCCGCCGTCGCGCAGGAGCCGGCCGGCGAGGTTCCGCCCGCCGCCGCCGCGCCCGAGGCCTGCGCCGCGGTCGAGAGCGACGCGCAGCGCCTCGCCTGCTACGACCAGTTCTTCCGCCACGCCGAGCTGAGTGGCGACGCGGCACCGCCGGCCGGCGAGCCCGGCACCGGCTCCTCGAGCTCCCCGCCCGCGGCCATGCCCACCGCGGACTTCGTCGGGCCCCCCGCACCCGGCTCACGGGCGCTGCCCGTGGCGAGCCCCTGGCCGGGAGCGACGCCGGTGCGCTCGCTGCTCGACAGTCGCTGGGAGCTCGACCCCGCTTCGAAGCTGGGGGTTTTCAACCTCCGCGCCTACAAGCCGATCTACCTGCTGCCGGCCTTCTGGACGAGCGAGCCGAACCAGCTGCCGCAGAGCCCGGCGCCCGATCACCAGGTGACCGAGCCCGAGGGGCTCGAGGACATCGAGGCCAAATTCCAGGTCAGCTTCAAGACCAAGCTCTGGCAGGGGATCTACCGGGGTCAGGGAGACCTCTGGTTCGGCTACACGCAGTCGTCCCGCTGGCAGGTCTACTCGCAGGAGATCTCGCGTCCCTTCCGCGAGACCAACTACGAGCCCGAGGCGCTGCTCGTCTTCGCCACCCGCTACCGCCTGCTCGGCTGGGACGGCAGACTGCTCGCGCTCGGGCTCAATCACCAGTCGAACGGCCGCGAGAATCCGCGCTCGCGCAGCTGGAACCGGGTGATCGGTGCCGTCGCCTTCGAGCGCCCCGGCTGGACGCTCACGCTCCGCCCCTGGTGGCGGATCCACGAGGAGCACGACGAGGACGACAACCCCGATCTCGAGGACTACGCCGGCCGGGCCGACCTGCAGTTGATCCGCCGGGTGCGGCATCACGAAGTCGCCCTGACCGCCCATCATTCGCTGCGCGGCGGCGAGCGCTCGCACGGCGGCGTGCGCCTCGAGTGGGCCTTTCCCCTGCACCGCAACCTGCGCGGCCGGGTCGAGCTCTTCCACGGCAGCGGCGAGAGCCTGATCGACTACAACCACGAGGCGACCTTTCTCGGCTTCGGCGTCTCGCTCCTCGAATGGTACTGAGCCGCGATCCCGCGGCCGGAGCGGCGGGACCGCGCGCCGCCGGGGGATAATCCCCCGCAGGTGGATCCTTCGCGCTCGCCGCTCGCCGGCAGCTATGCCGGTGCCGATCTCCCGCCGACCGTGCGCCGGCTGGGTGCCGCGTCGTTCTTCCAGGACGTCGCGAGCGAGATGATCTACCCGCTGCTGCCCGGCTTCCTCGCCGCCCTGGGTGGCGGGCCCGCGCTGCTCGGCGCCATGGAGTCGGGCGCCGAAGGGGTGCTCGCGCTGCTCAAGGGATGGGCCGGGCGGGCGAGCGACCGGCTCGGGCGCCGCAAGCCCTTCGTCGCTTCGGGCTACGGCCTCTCGGCCGTGACCCGGCCGCTGCTCGCGCTCGCCATGGCGACCTGGCAGGTGATCGCCCTTCGGCTGGCCGACCGGGTGGCCAAGGGGCTGCGCACCGCGCCACGTGATGCGCTGATCGCCGAGGCCGCGCCCGCCGAGCGGCGCGCCTACGCATTCGCTTTCCACCGCGGCCTCGATCACCTCGGCGCTGCGCTCGGCCCGCTCGCCGCTGCCCTGGTGCTCTGGCTCGCGCCCGGCGATGTGCGGCTCGTCTTCCTGCTCGCCACCCTGCCCGCCGCGCTCGGTTTCCTCACCGTCGCGCTCGGCCTGCCGCGCGAGCGGACGACGCCGCGGCCGGCCACCTCCGCGGCTGCAGCATCGCCGGCGGCTGCTCCCGTGCCGGCGCGGCTGCGCGCCGTGCTCGCCGCCTTCTTCCTCTTCTCGCTCGGCAATGCCAGCGATGCGTTCCTGCTGCTGCGCGCCGCCGACCTCGGCGCCACGGCGATCGGTCTCACCCTGCTCTGGTCGGGCTTCCACGTCGTCAAGTGGCTCGCCTCGGTGCCCGGTGGCCGGTTCGCCGACCGCCTTGGCCGGCGACGGGCGATCGGCCTCGGCTGGGCCATCTACGCCGCCGTCTACCTGGGCTTCGCCCTCGCGCCGGCGATCTCCTGGTTCCTGCCCCTGCTCGCCGCCTACGCCCTGTTCTACGGGCTCACCGAGGGCGCCGAGCGGGCGTTGGTGGTCGAGCTCGCCGGCGGCGGCGCGGGCGCCGGGTCGGCGCTCGGTGCCTTCCACCTGACGACCGGCCTCGGCGCCTTCCTCGCGAGCTTCGCCTTCGGCGCGCTCTGGCAGTGGGCCGGCGCCCGGGTGGCGTTCGTCTCGGGAGCGGCGATCGCCGGTGGAGCGACCTTCCTGCTGATCGCCGCCGGACGGTCCTCGACACGGCCATGAGCGCTTCGCCGACCGATCCGAGCCTCGCCCGGCTGCGCGCTCTCGGCGCGGAGGCGGCGCGCGACGAGCTCGGCCGGCTCCTGCTCGAGGAGGCCTCGCCGGTCTTCTGGCGAACCATCCGCGCCCAGCTCGCCGAGCTGCCGCCCGCCGACCAGGAGGAGATCCACGGTAACGCCATGCTGGGCCTGACCGAGCGCCTGCAGGCCTGGCTCGCCGGCGATCCGGAGATCGAGATCGAGAACCTGCGCGCCTACGCCGCGACGACGGCGCTGAACGCCTGCCGCGCCCACCTGCGGCGCCGCTATCCGGAGCGCACCCGGCTCGACAACCAGCTGCGCTACCTGTTGCGCCACGCTCCGGGGCTCGCGCTCTGGGAGGGTGTGGACGGCCTGCGCTGCGGTCTCGCCGGCTGGCGTGAGCAACCCCCCGCCGAGCCGCCTGCGGCCGGCCGGATGCCGACCGCGGCGGCGCTCGGCCTGGAGCGCTCGGCCGGCGAGCTCGAGCTCGTCGAGCTGCTGCGCCGGCTGCTACTCTGGCGCGGCGCCCCATGGCGCTTCCGCGAGCTCCTGGCGACGGTCGCCGAGCTGCGCGGCGTGCGCGATCAGCAACCGGTCTCGCTCACCGGCGACGGCGAAGAGGACGGCGGCATCGACCTCGCCGAAGAGCGCCCGGACGCCGAGCGGCAGCTCGCCGACCGTCAGTTCCTCGTCCTGCTCTGGCGGGAGGTGGTCGAGCTGCCGCGCGGCCAACGCGTCGCTCTGCTGCTCAACCTCCGCGACCCGAGCGGGCGCGACCTCCTGGCGCTCCTGCCGGCCTCCGGGGTGGCGAGCCGCAGCGAAGTCGCGCGCCGCCTCGAGCTCTCCGAACCGGAGCTCGCCGAAGTCTGGGGCCGGCTCCCCCTGGAGGACCAGGCGATCGCTGCCCTCCTGGGGCTCAACCAGAGGCAGGTCATCAACTTACGGAAGAGCGCCCGGGAGCGGCTGGGGCGCCGGATGCGGCGCCACGGGAGTCCCTCCGGCCACCGGCGGTAACCGGGGACGGTTTTTCGCATCTGGAGGGGATGAGGGCAAGAATGGAGCGCCACGAACCCCAGGACGTCCCGGTCGCCGATCTGGCAGCGCGCGCCGCCTCCCAGGCGGTGCTCGCCGCAGCCCTGCGCGGACAGCTGGCGCGGGCAGCGCGGTGGGAGGAACCACCCTCCTACGAGCTGCTCGAAGCGGCAGTCGACGGACGCCTGGATGCAGACGCCGCCGCGGCGTTCGCCGCGCGCTTGGCGGACGACGACCAGCTCCGGCAGGAAGTCGCGGATCTGGTCGCGCTGCGCGATCGGCCGACGCGGCGCGCCCAGCCGGAACCGGCGCGCTCGGCGGGACATCGTGCCCGCTGGCTCGGCGTCGCCGCGGCGCTCCTTCTCGCCCTCCTCGGAGTCGAGGTGATGCGTCACCGGACCAACTCGCCCACCCCTCCGGGCGAGCAGCTGGCCGCCAGCCCGCAGCCGGCGGCCCCCGGCGAACGGCTGTTCAGCGACGACTTCGAGAGCGGCGACGCGGCACGCTGGTCCCAGCACTGAACCGTCGTACCCCGTCTCAGAGATAACCCAGCGAGCGCAGGTTCTCCAGGTAGTCCTGTCCGGCGCCCGGCTGCTCGCCGCGTGGCGCGCGCAGACCGTAGCCCGAGACCACCGCGGGCGGCTCCGCCCACGAGCAGAGCGCGATCGGCGGCGGCAGCTCGCGGCTCTGCGCGAGCCCCAGGGCGCGCGCCAACGTCGCCGCGACCGCCGTCGGGGCGATCTCGCCGGCCGGGGCGCCCCGGCACCCCCGTCGCCAGAGCAGGGCCCGGCCGTCGCCGTGGCGACGCCGCCCCGGATCGAAGAGGACGATCGCGGTGCCCACCCGCGGGAGGAGCTCGCCCAGCAGCTGGTCGGTCTCCTCGAGCTGGCGGCGGACGAGGTCGGCGAGCGCCACGTCGCCTCCCAGCCACCCCTCGGCGGCCAGATCGAGCGCCGGCAGGTAGAGCGCGATGACGCGCGGCGCGGCCCTGGCTTCGCGACGCACCAGCTCGCGATAGAAGCGGTCGGGGAGGAACGCCCGCGCCAGCGCCTCGTTGCCGAGACGCGGTGGCACCGCGGCGGCGAGCACTCCAGCGAACGGCCCGGCGTCGATCCGGCCGGCGAGCGCCGCGAGCTCGCTCGCGCGCGCCGCCGGGGCCACCGCACCGGCGCTCCCGGCGCGCAAGAGCTGATAGCCGCCATGCGCGACCACCAACCCGCCGGAGCTCTCGGCCGGGTAGGTCGACCACCAGTTGACAGCCATCGTGGGGGCCCCGCCCCGCGCGGCGAGCTCCCAGACGGCGAAAGCCGAGCGCCGGCTGGCGAGCAGCGGACGATACTCGGCCAGGCCGAGCGGCCGCTCGATCCAGTTCCAGTAGTGGCGCCAGGGACCGCTGCGCGCCAGCGGCGTCGCCACGCCCAGCGGGCGGAAGCTGTCGAGCGCTCGCACGCCGTGGCGGCGCCCGTCGACTCCGGTCGCGACGCTGGTCCAGAACTCGGCCGGCTCGAGCTCGGGGTCCCGGGCGTAGCTCAGGACCGCGCCGCCCTCGGCAACGAGCGCCGCGGTGGCGGGCAGATCGCCGCGCGCCAGGAGGTAGTCGAGCTCTTCGGCGAGCACGCCGTCCACGCCGACCAGCAGCACGGATTCTCCCGCCGCCTCGGGCAGGGCGACCGGTGCCGCCACGGCACCGCCCGCCGGCAGGAGCAGCGCCGCGGCGGCGAGCAGCGCGAAGCTGCCGCCGAGCGCCCCGACGAGGAAACGCCGCGGCACCAGCCGATCCCGCGGCGTCATGCGGGTGAGGCGGATGGCGATCGAGAGCAGCCCGTTGGCCAGCAGTTTGGCGATCCCCGCCGCGAGCAGCGGCAGCAGGACCGCCACCATCCCGCGCTGCCAGAGCGGGAGTCCGAGCAGCAGCTCGCGCGAGCGCCAGAGCGCGGCGCCCACCAGCACACCGGTGAAGGCGAAGGCGACGCCCAGGATCAACCCCTCGAGGCTGCGCCCCGGAAAGAGCTTGAGCGCGGCGAGGAAGCCGGCGACCACCACGCCGAAGCCGAGCCCCGCGCCGACGACGAGCGGCGGCAGCAGATGGAGGGTGAGCGGCAGGAGATCGAAGGGCGAGGCGTCGAAGATGCCGTTGGCGGCGGCGATCGCCCACGCGTTCACCGGCGCGAGCAGCGCGCCGACCAGTGCCCCGACGCGCAGGGCGAGCGAGAGCAGGGCGCGCGACGGGCCGCTCGGCCGCAGGGCATCCTGGAGCAGGAAACGCTCGACCCGATGCGAGAGATAGCCCAGGCGCTGCAGCTCGCGCCGCGCCAGCTCGAGCTCGCCCGAGTTCCTCACCTCCGTCCGTAGCCCTCTACGAAGTCAGTGAATGCAACGAGGGCACCGGCGCGGGGCCCGAAGGAGGCGAGGGATTCGCGCGCGAAGACGAGCAGCTCGTCGGCCAGCGCGCGCGCGCCTTCGACACCCAGCAGTCCGACGAAGGTCGCCTTGCCGCGATCCTGGCCGACGTCCTTGCCGGCCTCGGCGGCGGAGGCCTGCACGTCGAGCAGGTCGTCCGCGATCTGGAAAGCGAGGCCCAGGTTCTTGGCGTAGCGCCCGATCGCCTCGAGTTCGCGGCGCCGCGCGTCGGCGGCCATCGCTCCGAGCTCGGCGGCGGCGACGAACAGCGCGCCGGTCTTCCGGCTGTGGGTGAGCTCGAGCTGGGCGAGCGAGACCGCGTCCGGACGGCTCGCCAGATCGAGCGCCTGGCCGCCGATCAGGCCGTCGGTACCGATCGCCGCGGCGAGGTGATGCGCCAGGTCTTCCGGACCGTAGCGCCCCAGGCGAAGGCGCTGCGTCGCCTCGGCGAGCAGGCCGTAGGCGCGGTTGAGCAGCGCGAAGGCGGCGAGCAGGGCGGTCGACTCGCCGAATCGGCGGTGCACGGTCGGCCGGCCGCGGCGCAACGCCGCGTCGTCCATCGCCGGCAGGTCGTCGAGCACCAGCGAACAGCAGTGCACCAGCTCGACCGCGCAGGCGACGTCGAGCGTCGGCTCGTCGGCGCGTCCGAGAAACTGGGCGACCGCGAGGGTCAGAGCTGGGCGGATGCGCTTGCCGGGAGCGAGCGCGGCGTAGCGCATCGCCTCGGCGACTTCCCCCGGGCTTTCCCCGGGCAAGGGCAGGAGCGCCGGCAGGCGCTCCTCGACCCGCGCCGCGAGTCGGGCGAGGCGCGGATCGAGGACGGCGGCTGCTGCGGGCGTGGCGGGGTTCAGGTCAGAAGGAACGGACCGCTTCGTCTTCGTTGTCGTGCGTCTCGAAGACCGTGATCAGCTGCGTGATCTGCAGGATGTCGTTGACCTTGGGCGGCAGGTTGAGGAGCTTCAGCCGTCCACCGCGATTGGTCACCGTGGTGAACGAGCTCACCAGCTCGCCCACCCCGGAAGAGTCGATCGTGCTGACGCCAGCCAGGTTGATCAGCAGCTTGGTCGCTCCCGCGGAGAGCGCGTCATGCACGGCCTCGCGCAGGGCCACGTCCCCCTTCCCGATGGTGATCTTGCCCTCGACGTCGAGGATGGTCACCCCGTCGCGACTACGCTTCTCGATCTTCATCTCCTCTCCTCCTGTCGTTGCGTCCCGTTGCCCGCTGCTGGAGCGAGCCGCTTGCGCAAAGTTACCGTCGTTCCGCCGTCGGGACGGTCGGTGTAGATCACTTCGTCCATGAACTTCCGCATGTAGAAGATGCCCCGCCCGTTGGCGCGGAAGCGGTTCTCCGGCGAGAGGGGATCGCTGACCCGATCCGGATTGAAGCCTCCCCCCTCGTCGCTCACCCGGATCTCGACATTGTCGGGCGCCAGGGACGCCTGGATGTCGACCTGCTTGTCCGGCTGCTGCCGGTTGCCGTGCTTGATGGCATTGGCCACCGCCTCGCGAATGGCCAGACCGATCCAGTGGCGGGAATCCTCCTCCGCGCCCATCTCGCGCAGCGTGTCGTCGACGACCGCTTGGACCAGCTCGATGTTCTCGAACCGGCTGCCGATCGTCAGATGCAGCTCCCGCTCCTCGCTCGACGCCATGGCCGGACTCCGCGCGGAGTCTAGCAGAAGGATTCGCGCCGACCGGGCCTCACGAGGCGCCTGGCGACCAGAACTCGAGGACGGCCGGGATGACGACCAGGAGCTGGATCGCGTCGAACAGGAAGTGCGCCACCACGGCCGGCCAGATGGTCTGCCGCCAGCGCACCAGCCCGCCGTAGAGCAGCGAGAGCAGAGTCACTCCGACCAGCATCAGCGGCTGATCGTAGGAGAGGTGGGCGAGGGCGAAGAAGAGGGTCGAGAGCGCGATGCCGATGCGCGGCTGCAGCAGCCCGCGGAAGAACGCCTCCTCGACGAAGCCCGCCGAGGCCGCGATGCCCAGGCGGAGCAGGACCGGCCGGCTGGCGATCCAGGGGATGATCGCCGGCGGCGCCTGCGGCAGCATCTCCTCGCCGCCCAGGCCGGTGAGCACGAGCGCGAACAGCATGACGCCGGCGAGCACGGCGAGCCAGGCCCCGATTCCGGCGACCGCGCCGACCGCAAGCTCGGTCCCCAGCCGTGGCGCGACCAACCCGAGCTGCTCGACCAGGCGCGCCGGACGCCCGACCGCCCCGTCCCCGAGCAGGTAGCCGCTGGCGTACCAGCCGGCGATCGCCGCGACGAAGAGGACATGCAGCGCGAAGAGCTGCCAGGACGCGAGCTGGGAGAGGTCGGGCGCGAAGGCGCGGCCGATCTGGCCGAGCGGCGAGAAGATGGCGAGATAGAAGGCGAACCCGAGCAGGGCGAGCGCCGCGGCGCGGCGCTCGGGCCGCGCGAAGCCGGGCGGATCGAGGCCGCGCCGGCGCGTCATCCGGTCGAAGAGGAGGGCGGCGCCGAGCGCGGCGACGACCGGTCCCAGGAGGCGCAGGAGCTCCACCGGCGCTCAGCTGCTCCGGGGCGCCGGTCCGCCGCGGCCGCGGAATCGCGCCTGATAGCTGCGCAGCATGACGAGGGCGCCGTTCAGGCGTTGGATCTTGCGGTTGCGCTGCTGCAGCGCCGGAGTGTCGTCGAGCGCCGGCTGATCGCCCCGGATGTCGCGCAGCGCGCGGTCCATCTCGAAGGCGAGCTGGTCGAGCTGCGTCGCTTCGAAACGTTGATACGTGCGTTCGGTGACCAACACGTAGCCGTCGGCGATGTCCTTCGCCATGGCGTACGCGCTGCCCCCCGGAAACGACGACATGGCGCGGATCATAGCGAAACGCTGTGTTACGCTCTCGCTGGTCGGATGCCCTTCCGGACGACCGCTCCAGCCTGCCTCCAGGAGGACCTCTTTTGATTCGCTTCCCCGGCGTCGATTACATGGATTTCGACGGACTGCTCAACGAGGAGCAGCGCTTGGTGCGCGATTCGGTCCGCGCCTTCGTCGAGGAGAAGGTCAAGCCGATCATCGAGGAATGCCACCGCGAGGGGCGCTTCCCGCTCCACCTGGTTCCCGAGATGGCGGAGATGAACTTCTTCGGCTCGACCATCGCCGAGTACGGCCTGCCGGGTCTCGACCACGTCTCCTACGGACTCATCATGCAGGAGCTCGAGCGCGGCGACTCCGGCGTCCGGAGCTTCGCTTCGGTGCAGAGCGGCCTGGTGATGTACCCGATCTACGCCTTCGGCTCGCCGGAGCAGAAGGACCGCTGGATCCCGCTCCTCGGCTCGGGGCGGGCGATCGGCTGTTTCGGTCTCACCGAGCCCGACTTCGGGTCCAACCCGGGCGGCATGCGGACCACCGCGACCAGGACGAGCGACGGCTGGGTGCTCAACGGCGCTAAGCAGTGGATCACCAACGGCTCGCTCGCCGACGTGGCGGTCGTCTGGGCGCAGACCGGCGACGGAGTGCGCGGCTTCCTGGTCGAGAAGGGAACGCCCGGCTTCACCGCCGCCGACCAGCACGGCAAGTGGTCGCTGCGCGCCTCGACCACGTCCGAGCTCGGATTCCACGACTGCCGCATCCCCGATGCCAACCTGCTGCCCAAGACGGAGGGGGTGAAGAGCGCCCTGATGTGCCTCACCCAGGCGCGTTTCGGCATCGCCTGGGGAGCGCTCGGCGCGGCGATGGAGTGCTACTGGACGGCGCTCGAGTACGCCAAGCAGCGGGTGCAGTTCATGGGCCAGCCGATCGCCTCGCACCAGATCGTCCAGGAGAAGCTCGCCTGGATGGTGACCGAGATCACCAAGGGACAGCTGCTCGCCTTCCAGATGGGGCGGCTGAAGCAGGCCGGCAGGCTCAAGCCGCACCACGTCTCGATGGGCAAGCGCAACAACGTCTGGGTGGCGCGC
>CAYZWR010000102.1:0-12528 GCA_964481735.1 uncultured Thermoanaerobaculia bacterium | reverse complement strand
AGTTGGCCTTGAGGAACTCGAGGATCTTGCGGTTGTTGTCCGTGCCGGCCTCGAACTCGATGCCGGCGTAGATGTCCTCGGTGTTCTCGCGGAAGATCACCATGTCGACCTTCTCCGGGTGCTTGACCGGCGAGGGCACGCCCTGGAACCAGCGCACCGGGCGCAGGCAGACGTAGAGGTCGAGCATCTGGCGCAGCGCGACGTTGAGCGACCGGATGCCGCCGCCGATCGGCGTGGTGAGCGGCCCCTTGATGCCGACGAGATACTCGCGGAAGGCCTCGACCGTCTCGTCGGGCAGCCAGCTCTGGAAGTTGTCGTACGCCTTCTGCCCGGCGTAGACCTCCATCCAGTGGATCCTGCGGCGGCCGCCGTACGCCTTGGCGACGGCGGCGTCGAGCACCCGCACGCTGGCGCGCCAGATGTCCCGGCCGGTGCCGTCGCCTTCGATGAACGGGATGATCGGGTGGTCGGGAACGTGGAGCTTCCCGGCGGTGAGGGTGATCTTCTCGCCGCCGGCGGGCGGAGCGGGTTGGGGACTGGTCATCGCAACCTCCTTGACGGGTGGATTCTAGCCGTGCCGGAGCGCCAGCCGGCGCGACGGCGGATAGGGATAGAAGTCGGGAAACTCGCCGGCGCGAATGCGCGCCTGCATGTCGGTCCAGAAACGGGGTCGGAGCAGATCGCCGTGCGTGTCGAGGAACGCCGCGCGATGGGCGCCGCGCAGGCCGAGGAAGCGCTCGAACTCCTCGGGGAAGATGTCGCGGGGTCCGACGAAGAAGGAGGGCCCGTCCGCGGCCCCCTCCTCGTCGGCGGTCGCCGGCAGCTCGCGGAAGCTGCACTCGGTGAGCGGGCAGAGCTCGTCGTAGTCGTAGAACACGACGCGGCCGTGGCGGGTCACGCCGAAGTTCTTGGGCAGCAGATCGCCGGTGAAGACGTTGGTCGCCGCGAGGTCCTTGATCGCCTGCCCGAACTCGCTCACCGCCCGGCAGCCGGCCGCCTCGTCGGCGTTGGCCAGGAAGAGGTTGAGCGGCGTGATGCGTCGCGCGGCGTAGAGGTGCCGGATGGCGACCCGGTCGCCCTCGACGGTGACGCTCTCGCCGGCGCTCTCGAGCAGGCGCTCGAGCAGACGCGTCGAGAAGCGGTCGCGCTCGAACTCGAGGTGCTCGAACTCCTGCGCGTCGATCAGGCGGCCGGCGCGGTCGTGCCGGAAGACCATGCGGTACTTCTCGATCACCTCCTCGCGCGTGGTCGTCTTGGGCGGCGCGAAGCGGTCGCGGATCACCTTGAACACGACGTCGAGCGAGGGCATGGTGAAGACCTCCATCACCATGCCGCGGTCCCCCGGCGCGACCACGAAGGGCTCGTCGGACTCGGCGAGGTGGCGCAGCAGGTCGCGGTAGAGCTCGGTCTTGCCGTGCTTGTTGTAGCCGATGGCGATGTAGAGCTCGGCGATCGGCTTGGCCGGCAGGATCGACTTGAGGAAGCGCACCGTCTCGTAGGGCTGCCGCACGTCGACGTGGAAGTAGGAGCGGGTGAAGCTGAAGACCTGGCTGACGTCGTCGGAGGCGAGCAGCACCGCGTCGACGACGATCGAGCCGCGCGGGTTGGTCAGCGCCAGCACGAGCGGGACGATCTCGGCGCCGCGCAGCATCCGGCCGACGACGTACGCCGCCTTGTTGCGGAAGAAGAGCGGCCGGACGACGTGGATCGCCTCGACGGCGCGGCTCGCGACCGGACCGCCGAGCCGCTCCTCGATCGCCGCGGCGACCAGCCCGCAGTCGCGGTCGAGGTCCGCGAAGGAAGCACCGAGCGCGCGTTCGTCGAGGATCTGCCGGACGAGCGCCGCGGTCGGCGCTGCGGGGTCGTAGCTGCGGTAGACCGGCGCTCCGGGCAGGCGCAGGAGGGCCTCCGGCGCCGGCGCCACGAACTCGACCGCCGGGTCGACGCCCACGGTGGAGAAGACCCGCCGGGAGGCGGAGCTGAAGAAGGTCTCGGCGAGCTCGACGTCGCCACGCCCGGCGACGCGCGGGACGTAGGCCTCCTTCATCGCCGTCCAGAGCCGCTTGTCGTGGATCGCGTCGCCCAGCTGCCGTTCGAGCTCCGCGATCGCCGGCGAGAGCGTCCGCGAGTAGCACTCCAGGCGTTCGCGCGCGTCGCTCTGCATGCCGGCCCAGTCGCGCTTGGCGAAGCGAACCGGAGCGCGCGCGGTGAGGCGGGCGAAGAGCGCGCGATGGGCGTCGAACGCCCGCGCGAGGATCTCGGCGCCGGCCGCCGCGCCGGCGGGCGTCGGCTGGGATGCGCCGGGACTCAAGGAAACGTCGCGGACCAGTTGCCGGTTCCGCCGCTCTCGAAGCCGTCGGCGAACACGAGACCGACCGGCACCGCGGCGCTGAGCGCGATGTCGTCGACGTACCAGCCGTCGCGCTGCTCGGAGACGTCGGTCGAGAGGCGGAAGCGCACTCGCGCCGTCGCGGCGTTGTCGAGCTGCGGCAGCGAGAGCGTCACCTGCTGCCAGCTGGGCTGGCTGCCGTCGTAGATCGCCACCTCGTTCCAGCTGGCGCCGGCGTCGGTCGAGACCTCGACATGGCAGAAGTCGTACGTCGCCTCCGTGACGTAGCGCTGCCAGAAGGCGAGCTCGACGCCGGTCGCGCCGCTGAGGTCGAGGACCGGCGAGGTGAGCGAGGTGTCGACGTTGTTGGCGTAGTTGCCCGCCGGGCTGTCGGTCCAGGAATGGGTCGGACTGTGCGACGCCGAGGTGGTGAGTGCCCAGGGGCTCTGGGCGGTCCAGCCGCCGGCGCCGCTCTCGCCGTCGTCGGCGAAGACGGTGGTGATGGGAAGCAGGGAGAAGTCCTGGGTGAGGGTCTGGAAGGCGACCAGCGCGACCCCGGCGAGCGTCGCCGGAGCGTGCTCCGCGGCGCTCGCGACGAGATCGTAGGTGCCCGGGGGAACCTGCAGCGAATAGACACCGGTCGCCGGCTCGGTCGAGGTCGTGAAGGGGCCCACGGCGACCTGGGCGGCGAGCGGCGCGGCGGTCACCGCGTCGCGCACGACGCCTTGGACGATCGGCGCGCTCGCCGGATCGATCACCCAGAGGATGGCGGCGGAGGGGGCCCCCCAGTCGCCGTTGGCATCGCGCCCGCGCGCGTAGACGAGGTGTCGCCCCTGGGTGAGCCCCGCCGTGGCGGCGGAGTCGAGGGTCCCGCCCGCGGCTTCGATCGACTCGTCGAACGCGCCGTCCGCGGCGGTCAGCGGAAAGGGCGTGGCGCCGACCTGCCAGGGGGGCGTGTCGAGGTAGATCTCGGCGGCGGCGATCGCCTGGGTCGGCTCGCTGCCGTTGGCGTTCGAGTAGCGAGTGTCGTCCAGGGTGGTGGTCACCGCGACGACCTCGCCCGGCGCGATCGCGCCAGGGCTCGTGGTGACCGCGAGCGCGTCCGGGCCGGCCGGGGTCTGGTAGGGCGTGCGCGCCACCTTGGCGGCGTAGAGCAAGGCGGGGAGATTGCCGGGCAGGATGCTCGACTCGAAGTAGGAGCAGCTCTGGAAGAACGAGGTGCCGACCTCGAAGCAGTAGGAGGCGACGCCGAGCTCGCCGTAGCCGAAGTCGTCGGTCGTGCCGTCGGTCGGATAGAGCCCGATCGACTGCTCCGGCCAGTGGCCGTTGAAGTAGGCGAACTTGCGCCCCAGGGTGGTGAAGGAGGTGGCGTTGTCGGACAGGGCGCTGGTGTTGCCCCACGGCCAGAGCACCAGCTCGCCGTAGCTGTGGAGGTCGAGGTAGACCCCGGTCGCGTTGGCGGGCGCGGCGCCGCCCGGCCAGGTCGGCGGGCGCTGATCGGGGTAGAGGGCGCGCAGGTAGGCCTCGACCGCCTGCGTTTCGGGCTCCGAGGCGGCGGCCGCGCCGCGATAGGTCTCGTCGCACGGGCTTCCGCTCGAGCCGCCGCAGCAACCCCACATGAACTCGAAGTTGCGGTTGAGGTCGGCGCCGCGGCTGCTCGTGCCGGTGCAGTAGTTGTTGTTGGTGTTCTTGCGCCACCACTCGCCCGTCTCGGCCTGCTTGCGGCCGTCCGGATTGGTCTGCAGGAGGAGGTGGATCTCGTGCTGATCGAGCAGCCAGGTGGCCTCGGGATCGACCCCGTAGCCCGCGACGAGCTGCTCGGCGAAGCGCATCGCGAGCTCCGCCGTGGCGTACTCGCGGGCGTGGATCGCGCCATGCGCGAAGAACCGGGGCTTGGGACCGGGCACCGCCGAGTTGGTCAGCTTGAGCACCAGCAGGTCGTAGCCCGAAGGTCCGCCGGCGGTCACCTTCTCCCAGCTGTCGCCGATGTCGACGACCGACGCCAGATCCGGATGCGCCGCGGCGAGCGCCTGCGCCGAGGCGAAGGTCTCCTCCACCGTGCGGTAGCAGGGGAAGCCGGGGATCCCCGCCTCCGGCGCCTCGCCGGCGGCGGCGCGCTGGGCGGCGCGCGCCGCAGCCCGCTCGGCATGGCGGATCCAGGCGGTGAGCTCCCGATCCTCCTCGACCAGGAAGCCGAGGGCACGCAGCGCCGCCAACCGATCGGCGTCGGCCTCGATCGAGAGGTAACCCTTCTCGCGGTCGTAGCGGTAGTGATCGCCCCACGAGGCGACCGCGCGCAGCATCGATTCGTCGCCCAGCCAGGCGCGCACCATCCAGGGGCCGTCGCCGGCCAGGGGTTCCGCGGCGGTCTCGGCGGCGAGCGGCGAACCGGCGAGAAGAGTGATCAGGGCGAAGGCGATCCGTGCGAAAGGCGCGCAGCGGCTCATGGGAAGACTCCCGACCAGCGGCCGATCCCGGCGAGATCGAAGCCGTCGGCGAAGACGAGATTGGGCGAGGTGGCGCTGAGCAGGATGTCGTCGACGTGCCAGCCGTCGAAGACCTGCGAGCCGTCGGAGGTGAGCCGGAAACGGAGGCGCGCCGCGGCCACGCCGTCGAGCGCGGGCAGGGAGAGCGAAACCTCTTCCCAGGCGCTGTCGTGGCCCTGGCCGTTGACCGAGCGGACCTCGCTCCAGCTCGTGCCGCCGTTGGTCGAGATCTCGACGTGGCCGAAGTCCCAGCCGTTCTCGAGGTCGTAGATCTGGCGCCAGGAGAGGGTCGCGTTCTCGAGACCGCTGAGGTCCCAGGTCGGCGAGGTGAGCGCGGTGTTGACTCCGTTGCCGTAGTTGCCGCCCGGGCTGTCGCTCCAGGCGTGGGTGGGGCTCGCGGCTGCCTCGGTGGAGAGCGCCCAGGGGCTCTGCGCCGTCCAGCCGGGATTGCCGTGCTCGCCGTCGTCGGCGAACCGGGTGAGCAGGTAGGGGAGCGCGAAGTCGGTGGTGGTCGTCTGTTCGTCGATCGCCACCACGTTGGCGACCGACTGCGCGGCGTGCCCGGGCGAGGTCGCGGTGAGGGTGTAGGTGCCGGCGAGGGTGCGCAGACTGTACGCGCCGGTCGCGGGATTGGTCGCGGTGGAGAAGCTCCCGGCGGTGACGGTCGCCGCGAGCGGCGTGCCGTTGCCGGCCTCGAGCACCACTCCGTCGAGGGTTGGCGCCGTCGCGGGGTCGAGGACCCAGAAGAAGATCGCCGAGACCGCCCCCCGTGCGCCGCTCGCATCCTCGCCTTCGACGAACAGGAGATGGCGGCCGAACGGGAGGCCGGTGGTGTCGATCGACCCTTCGACCGCCTCGACCGGGTCGTCGAACAGGCCGTCGGCCGCCGCGAGCGCGATCGGCACCGCCCCGGCGTCCCAGGGTGGCAGGTCGACGTAGGCCCTGGCTGCCTGGATTGCCTGGGTCGGCTCGCTGCCGTCCGGATCGCTGTAGCGGGTGTCGTCGACCACCGCCGCGAGGCTCACGGGGTCGCCTGGCAGGGGCCCGGCAGGGGTCACCAGGAGGTCGCGGGCGTCGGGGCCGGCGGGCAGTCGATAGGGGGCGCGGGGTATCTTGACGGCATACTTGAGCATGGCCTGGGCGGCCGGCCACACACTGCTCTCGAAGCTCGAGCAGGATTCGAAGAAGTCGCTCCCCATCTCCCAGGTGTAGCCGGGCACACCCAGCCGGCCATAGGAGTAGTCCTTGGTCGATCCGTCCACCGGGTAGAGGCTCCCGACCCGCGGATCGTACCCGGAGAGGTAGGCCCACTTGCGCCCCAGGCGGAGGATCTGGCTGCAATTGGGCGGCCACAGGGGAGGTGCGCCGTCGCAGATCGGAGAGGTGGTCTGCCCCCAGGCCGAGAGGATCTCCCCGCCGAAGCTGTGCAGGTCGACGAAGAGCCCGGTCGCGTCGTCCGGCGCCGGGGTCGTCAGGTCGTCCGGGCGCTGGTCGGCGAAGCGACTCGCCATGGCGGCGGCGAGCGTCTGCGTCTCGGGCTCCGAGCCCGCCGCGGGGCCGCGGTAGGTCTCGCTGCACGCGAGGCCGCTCGAGCCGCCCCAGGCCCCCCAGTAGAAGTCGAAGTTGCGGTTGAGATCGACGCCGAAGGTGGTGGCGCAGCCGTCGTCGTTGTCGGTGTTCTTGCGCCACGACGAGCCGCCCTCGGCGACCTTACGGCCGTCCGGGTTGGCGTGCAGCAGGATGTGGATCTCGTGGTGATCGAGCACCCAAGTGGCTTCCGGGTCGACGCCGTAGGCCGTGACGATCCACTCGGCGAAGCGCAGCGCGGTCTCGGCGGTGGTGTACTCGCGGGCATGGATCGCCGCGCTCACCAGGAGGACCGGCTTGGGGCCGGGCAGCGCGCTGTTGGTCAGCTCGAGGATCAACAGGTCGTAGCCGGGCAGGCCGCCGGCGCTGATCTTCTCCCAGGAGTCCCCGACGTCGGCGAGCGCGGCGAGCGTCGGGTGGGCCGCGGCGAGCGCCGAGGCGTCGGCGTAAGTCTCCTCGACGGTGCGGTAGCAGGGGAAGCCGGGGATCGTGTCGGGCTGGTCCCAACCCTCCTGGGCCGCCTCCGCCTGGCGCAGGAGCGCAGTGCCCGCGGCGTCGAGCTCGACGAAGAAGCCGAGCGAGTCGAGTCGGGCGAGGTGCTCGGGGTCGACCAGCAGGCGCAGGAAGCCCTTGCTGCGGTCGATCTGGAGATGGTCGCCCCAGGAGGCGACCGCGCGGATCATGGCCTCGTCGCCGAACCAGGCCCGCACCATCCAGGGGCCCGGTCCGGCGAAGGGTTCGTCGGCCGCGAGCGGCGCGGCGGCGACCATCAGGAGGAGGACGACGGCTGAGCAGCAACGAGAGCTCGGCATCGAATCGAAAACGCTAGCACGCGCCCCCGGCGAACGGCGCCACCTGTTGGGAGGGGTTGCGCGAAGCCGGTCGATTCCGCCTAGGATGGAGCGGGATCCGCCATGCACCTGGCGACGCGCTATCTCGGACTCGAGCTCGCCCACCCGGTCCTGCCGGGTGCTTCGCCGCTGGTCGACGACCTGGACATGGTCCGGCGGCTCGAGGACGCGGGGGCGCCGGCGATCGTCATGCACTCACTGTTCGAGGAGCAGGCGGTCGGGGAGCCGATCCCCCTGGCCGAGTTCCTCGACGAGACGGCGGAGTCGTTCGCGGACGCCTACGGCGGGCTCCCCTCCGAGGAGCAGTTCCGGCTCGGACCCGATCAGTACCTGGAGCAGCTCGAGCGGATCAAGCGGGCGGTCCAGGTGCCGGTCATCGCGTCGCTCAACGGCTCGACCCTGGGCTACTGGCTGGAGGCGGCCCGCTGGCTGGAGGACGCCGGGGCGGATGCGCTGGAGCTCAACGTCTATCGGCTGGCGACCGATCCCACCCGGTCGGCCGAAGAGCTCGAATGCGAGGTCGCCGACATGGTGCAGGCCGTCGTGAGCTCGGTCGCCGTGCCGGTGGCGGTGAAGCTCGGGCCCTACTACACCTCGATGGCGCACTTCGCCGGCCGCCTGGTCGACGCCGGGGCCGGCGGCCTGGTGCTCTTCAACCGCTTCTGCCAGCCGGACCTCGACGTGGTGAAGCTCGAAGTCGCCTCCCAGCTCGAGCTCTCCCAACCGGGGGACCTGCGCCTGCGGTTGCACTGGATCGCGATCCTCGCCGGCCGGCTGGAGACCGACCTGGCCCTGTCGGGCGGCGTCTTCGCGGCGCTCGACGTGGTCAAGGGGCTGATGGCCGGCGCGACGGTGGTCGAAACCGTCTCCTACCTCTTGGAGCGCGGTCCGGAAGGCCTGGCGGCGCTCCGCCAGGGGCTCGAGCGCTTCATGGACGAGCAGGGCTACGCTTCGGTCGAGGAGCTGCGCGGCCTGCTCTCGCTCGAGCGCTGTGCCGATCCCTTCGCCTACGAGCGCGCCAACTACGTCCACCAGCTGCAGAGCTGGCGATCGGGCGAGTGACGCCGGGGCGCGGCTAGTTGGTGACCGCCGCGGCCGCCTTGGCGCCCCAGCGGAAAGCCTCCTCGTTGAGCGGGATCATCGAGCACTTGTCCTTGAGCGCCGAGCGGATGGCGGTCAGGAACGAATCCTCGGGCAGGATCCCGGTCGAGGCGTGCAGGGCGCCCAGGGCGACCACGTTCTTGACCAGGGGCCGGCCGAGATCGGCGGCGATCTGGGTGAACGGCACGCCGACCAGGCGCACTCCGGCCGCGACCTCGGGGAGCTCCTTGATCACCGAGCTGTCGTAGAGCACGGTGCCGCCCGCGACGACCCGGGGCCCGAACTTGGCGAGGCTGGGGGCGTTGAAGGCGATCAGCACGTTGGGCGTCGGCGCCGCGGGCGAGAGCACCTCGTGCTCCGCGACGTGGACGTCGGCATAGGAGGTCCCACCGCGCGACTCGGGGCCGTAGCTCGGGATGTGCGTCGAGTCGAAGCCCTCGGCGATCGCCGCCCGGGTGATCAGCATGGCGGCGGTCTGGGCGCCGTCGCCCCCCGCGCCGGCGAGCTTCAGCGCCACGTCGGCGGGCGCCAGGTGCCGGGGGAAGCCGGCGGCGAAGCGGGGCGGCACCTCCGTGCTGCCGCCCACCACCGAGATCAGCCGGTCGGCGTCGAAGCTGGGCCTCGGATGGAGCGGCGCGGGCTCCTTGCTGACGTCCTTCTTGACGCCGAGCGGGAAGTACTTGGTCATGTTCTCGGCGACCCAGCGCTCGGCCTGCTCCGGGGTCATCCCGAGGTGGGTCGGGCATTCGGCGAGGATCTCGACGAACGAGAAGCCCCGGTTCTCGACCTGCAGCTGGAGGGCCTTCTTGATCGCTTTCTTGGCGCGGGTGCGCTGCTTGGGATCGAACAGCGCCACCCGCTCGACGTAGATCGGTCCGTCGAGGCCGCCCATGATCTCGGCCATGCGCAGCGGCTCGCCCATCAGCGGGGTGCGCCCCTCCGGCGACGTCGCGGTCTTCTGCCCGGGCAGGGTGGTGGGCGCCATCTGGCCGCCGGTCATGCCGTAGATCGCGTTGTTCACGAACAGGATCGAGATCGGCAGGCCGAGCTGCGCCGCGGAGAGGATCTCGGCGAGACCGATCGAGGCGAGGTCGCCGTCCCCCTGGTAGGCGAGGACGATCGAGTCCGGATTGGCCAGCTTGTGACCGAGGGCGACCGCCGGCGCGCGGCCGTGCGCCGCCTGGGTGTTGCCGACGTCGAAGTAGTAGTAGAGGAAGACCGCGCAGCCGACCGGCGAGACCGCGACGGTGCGATCCTGGATGCCGAGCTCGTCGATCGCCTCGGCGAGGAACTTGTGGGCCAGCCCGTGACCGCAGCCCGGGCAGTAGTGGGTGGAATGCCCCTTGAGCCCCTCTCCGTGGGAGTGGCGCTCGAAGTTCTGGTAGAAGACGGAGCTCATACCGGTACCTCCGCGACGTCGAGGATGCGGCGCGCGACTTCCTCGACTTGAGGCAGCACGCCGCCGTAGTGACGGACGCGCGAGATCTCGGGCAGGTGACGAACCCCGGCATAGGAGAGGGCGAGCCGGACTTCGTCCTCGAGCTGGCCGTCGCTCGCCTCGACGAGGACGATGCGGCGGACCTGGCCGAGCAGCGGCTGCAGCTGGCGGATCGGGAAGGGCCAGAGGGAGATCGGCCGGAAGAGCCCGACCGGCACGCCGTCCGCGCGCAGCGCCTCGACCGCGCCTTTCGCCATCCGCCCCGGGGTGTTGCAGGCGACGACCAGGATCTCGGCGTCGTCGGTGCGGAACAGCTCGGCCCGCTGCTCGGCGGCGGCCATCTGTTCGTACTTCTCGAGCAGGTGGACGTTGTGGCGTTCGAGATCCCCCTCGTCGAGCGCGATCGAGCAGATCAGGTTGCCGCGGTGCTCGTGGTCCCCCCAGACCGCCCAGGCCGGGAGCCCCGGCATGACGTAGGTCGTGGGGAGCTGGACCTTGCCGGTCATCTGCCCGAGGTAGCCGTCGGCGAGCAGGATCACCGGGCTGCGGTACTTGAAGGCGACATCGAAGGCGAGCATCGTCAGGTCGAGCATCTCCTGCGGCGTCGACGGGGCGAAGACCGGCGCCTGGGTGTTGCCGTGCCCCAGCCCGCGACAGGCGAGCTTGATGTCGGACTGCTCGGGGGCGATGTTGCCGAGGCCCGGCCCGCCGCGCATGACGTTGAAGAAGACGCCCGGCACCTCGGCGCCGATCATGTAGGAGACGCCCTCGAGCATCAGGCTGAAGCCGGGCGAGGAGGTGAAGGTCATGGTGCGCAGCCCGGCGCCGCCGCAGCCGTACATGTGGTTGACCGTCGCGACCTCGGAAACCGCCTGCAGGAAGACACCGTCGAGCTTGGGCAGGAGCTTGGCCATCAGCTCGGCCCCCTCGGTCGACGGGGTGATCGGGTAGCCGAAGAAGTGCCGGCAGCCGGCGAGCAGGGCGCCGATCGCCGCCGCGTAGTTGCCCTTGACGATCAGCGGGGCGACGGCGGGCAGCGCCAGCCGTTCGTCCGGCCGGTCGACCGCGACGGGCGCGGTCGAGACCTTCTCGCCGAAGAGGTGCTGCGGCGGGGTCGGCTCGCCGTCCCAGGGTTCGAGCTGTGGCTGCAGCCCGTAGGGCTCCGGGCAGGCGGTGATGCACAGCCCGCAGCCGTTGCAGGCCTCGAGATCGAGCTCGATCGGCCTGAGGCCGGTCTGCTCGTTGATCTCGTCGGCGAGATGGATGCACTCCTTGGGGCAGGCGGAGATGCAGCGTCCGCAGCCCTTGCAGAACTCGGGAAAAACGAACGGCCTGGGCCGTTCGCGGGTCGAAACGGTCGCGCTCATCGCCACTCTCCTGACGGTCGAGAGTCCCCCACGAGAGGCATTGTCGGGCGCGCCGCGGCCCGCGTCGCCACCCGGGGGGTGGGGCGAGCGGGCCACCTTCCGGGGTCGGCGGCGATCAGGCGGTGGCGGGCGTCGCGGCCGCGGGGCTCGCGGGCGCCGGGAGCTCGGCGCCGAGCAGCAGCTCGGCGAGCCGGGCCCAGAGCCAACCGAGCGCGTTCTGCAGGTGGAAGGTGAGCAGCAGGCCGATCAGGCCGGCGAAGCCGAGCGGCAGCGCTTCGAGCACCGAGTCCGGCTGCCAGAGGCCGAAGTCCACGTCGCCGAGACCCAGGGCGACGAGCCCCGGCGCGGCGAGGAAGGCGAGCGACACGCTCAAGCCCACCAGCGAGCCGACCCAGCCGGCGAGCCCGATCGGGAACTTGAGCGCCAGGAAGAGCATCCCCTTCCAGAGGGCGGGCGAGGCGAGGGTCGAGCCGATCTGGGCGAGCGGCTTGGCGGGCAGCGGCAGCGGCCGCCGGGTCGGCACGTCCGCTCCCAGCAACAGCATCGCCAGGCGCCGCTCGAAGCCCTCCGCGACCCAGGCGAGCATCAAGGTGGCGAGCAGGATCAAGAGGCCCACCCAGACGATGGTCAGCGGGATGCCGGTGGCGAAGCCGCAGACCAGGCCGACGAAGTAGACCAGCCCCAGCGGGAAGGCGAGCCAGAGATAGAGCAGGCTGCCGTAGGAGCGCGGCCGGAAGGGGACCGCGAAGAATTCGACGAACGGGTTCGGGCGCTTGCGGGAGTCGTCCATGGTCGTTCTCCTCGCCTCTCCCTACGCGCGGCCGGGCGGCCGAGTTTCGGCGTCGCCACCCCCTCGACGGTGACGGTCGCGCCTACCCGCGAGGGCGGCAGGCGGCGCGGCGCGCGGCCTTACAATCGCCGGCCATGAACAAGCCCGTGCGCATCGCGGTCACCGGCGCCGCCGGCAACATCGGCTACGCCATCTGCTTCCGGCTCGCCGCCGGCAACCTGCTCGGTCCCGACCAGCCGGTCATCCTCCACCTCGTCGAGATCCCCCCCGCCATGGCCGCCCTGCAGGGCGTGGTCATGGAGCTCTCGGACTGCGCCTTCCCGTTGCTCTCGGGCATCGTCGCGACCGACGACATCGAAGCCGGCTTCAGCGAGGTCGACTACGCCTTCCTGGTCGGCGCCAAGCCGCGCGGCCCGGGCATGGAGCGCAAGGACCTGCTGTCGGCCAACGGCGCGATCTTCGGGCCGCAGGGAAGAGCGCTCTCGGAGCGCGCTTCGCGCGACGTGCGCGTGCTGGTGGTGGGCAATCCGGCCAACACCAACGCGCTGATCGCCGCCTCCAACGCCCCCAAGCTCGACC
>CAYZWR010000101.1:0-12700 GCA_964481735.1 uncultured Thermoanaerobaculia bacterium | reverse complement strand
GGCCTTGAAGCGGAGGTACGCCGGCGAAGCAGGATCGACATAGTCGAGCGAGAGCGAGAGATCGGCCCGCGCGGGAGCGAGCAGGGCGAGGCTTCCAGCGAGCAGCGCGGCGGCGAGCGACGAGCGGAGCATGGGGACCGCGCGCCATTCTCCCGTGCGCCCGCGGAGCCGGCTGCGCATCGCGCCACAGCGCTTCCCGCCCCGTGGGGCGGTTGGCGCGGGGCGGCGGGATGGCGGAGAATCGGCTCTCCGCAGGCGCATTCGATCGAGGTGGCGTTGCCATGATGCACTTCCGTGCCGTACTCGGGCTGCTCGCCCTGAGTCTCGTCTCGCCGCACGCCCTCCCGGCGGCGATCTCCGGTCACGTGCGCGTCGCCGGGACGCTTCCCCCGGGGACGCCGATCGCCGGCGCCTACGTCAACGTCCAGGCCGATCTCGTGACCCCCGGCGCCTTCACCGCGGCCGACGGCAGCTTCACCCTGCCGAGCGTGCCCGCCGGGCTGCTCACCCTCGCCGCGAACGTGCCCTACAGCCCCGGCGCGGCCGAGAACTTCCTCACCGGCGGCGTCTCGGCGGCCGACGGCGACAGCGGCGTCGAGATCTTCCTCACCCCGCTGCCGGCGACCGACAACCCGGCCTACGAGCCGGTGACCGCGGAGGCCTGCGGCGCCTGCCACTTCGAGCGCTACACCCAGTGGCAGAGCTCGCACCACGCCAACGCCGGGCTCGACGCCTGGGTGCTCGACGTCTTCTCCGGCACCGGCACGCCGGGCGGCGGCGCCGGCTACGTCTACCGCGCGCTGCACGATCCCGGGGAGACCGGCAACTGCGCGGTCTGCCACGCGCCGATGATCGACATCCAGACCCCCGGCCAGGTGATGCTCGACGAGGTGACCGATCCCGCCGGCACCCAGGGGATCACCTGCATCACCTGCCACCAGCTCACCGCGGTCGACGCCGGCAACCTCGGCGGGCTGCACTACCTCGGCGGCAAGTCGACCTACCGCTTCCCGAGCCCGGAGCCGGGCTACGGCACCGACCAGTACGTCTGGGGGCCGATGGGCGACGTCACGTTCGAGTACATGCGCGCCTCGCACTCGCCGCTGCACCGCGACTCGCTGCTCTGCGCCGCCTGTCACCAGTACGACCGGCCGGAGAACGGGCAGCCGGGCCAGCACACCTACACCGAGTGGCTCGCTTCCCCGTACGCCGTTCCCGGGCCGGGCTATCGCTCCTGCCAGCACTGTCACATGCCGGCCCTCGAGGGGCTGGGAACGAACTGCGCCTTCGGCGGCCCGCTGCGTGAAGGGGCGGAGCGCCATGCCCACACCTTCGTCGGCTCGACGCCGGAGATGCTGCAGGCCAACCTCGCCCTGACGACCACCGTCGAGCCGACCGACCACGGCACGGTGCGCGTCCGCTCGTCGGTCGACAACTTCGGCGCCGGCCACGACTTCCCCACCGGGGTCTCGATCCGCAACGCGCTGCTCTGGATCACCGCCACCCTCGACGGCGCGCCGCTCGTGCAGGTCGCTGGGCCGACGATCCCGTTCTGGGCCGACGACGACGTCCCCGGCAAGCAGCCGGGCGATCTCGCCGGGGAGCCGGGCAAGGGGATCGCGAAGATCCAGGAAGGGCGGATCAACGACCAGGGGCCGGTGGTCTCCCCGGTGCTCTTCGTCGACGCCGAGGCAGTGGTCTCGAACACCCAGATCCCCTCGGGCACGATCGACACCACCGAGGTCGAGTTCGCGCTGCCGGTGGGGGCTCCTTTCGAAGGCGTGGTCGAAGTCAACGCGGTGCTGCTCTACCGTCGCGCCTGGCGCGCGCTCTACGTCGTGAAGGGATGGACGGAAGGCCCGCACGGCGAGCCGCTGGAGACCGAAGTGGCGAGGAACGTCGAGCGCATCACCGTCGCCGGCGCCGGCGCGGTCGAGATCCCCACCTTGGCTCCCTGGGGGCTGGGTGCCCTTGCCGCCGCCCTCGCCCTCGCCGGGGCGCGCCGCCTGCGCCGCCGCGCCGCCTAGCTGGCGCGCCCGCTCAGGGCTCGGAGCCGCCGGACCAGTCGTCCCAGGAGCCGGTCTCGAAGCCGTCGCGGAAGATGAGACCGGCGGCGTCGAGGTTGACCGCCGCCAAGGCGTCGATCCGCCCGAAGCCGAAGGTGTTGTTGGGGAAGACCGAGGCCGGGATCCCGCCGCAGACCTGCGAGCTCGTGGCCGGATGGACGGCGCTCTCGCGGATCAGCTCCTCGAGCGCGTCGACCTGACCGGCGAGCGCCGGGTCGGCCGAGATCTGCAGCGCCACGAGGCCGGCGACGTGCGGACCGGCCATCGACGTGCCGTCCCAGCAGCTGCCGTAACCGGTTCCCGGCACGCTCGAGCGGATGCAGGAACCGGGCGCCGCGATGTCGGGCTTGCGCCGGTTGCTGCCGTCCTCGCTCACCGGACCGCGGCTGGAGAAGCCGGACGGCGCGTCCCCGCTGGTGGTCGAGCCGACGGTGAAGACCGCGTCGTAGATCGCCGACGGGGTGTCGATCGTCGAGCAGGACGACCCGGAGTTACCTGCCGAGTGCGCCATGAAGATGCCGGCGGCGCGCACGTTGTTGACCACGGTCAGCATCACGTTGGGATCGGTGCAGCCCTCCGAGACCGGGCAGCCCCAGGAGTTGTTGATCACGTCGGGGGCCAGGGCCGGGTTCGGGTTCTGGTTGGCGAGGTCGGTCGGCGCGATGAACCACTGGTAGCACTCGGAGTAGGTGGCCGGCGTGCCGTTGCCCTGGTCCATGTTGCGGCAGCCGATCCACTTGGCGCCCGGCGCCATGCCGATCTGGTTGGCGCCGCCGTCGTCGCCCACCATCGTCCCCATGGTGTGGGTACCGTGGCTGTTGTCGTCGCAGGGGACGGCCGAGTTCGGCCCGCAGACGCCGCCCCCCGAGTGGATCGCGTCGTGCCAGTGGTAGTTGTGGTCGGCGCTGACGCCGTTCCAGCCGCGGTACTTGCCCTTCAGCGCCGGATGGTCCCAGTCGTAGCCGGTGTCCTGGCCGCCGACCACCGCGCCCTGGCCGGTGTAGCCCATCCCCCAGACCGCGGGAGCGTTGACCAGACTGATGTTCCACTCGATCGCCTCGGGAAGGAGTCCCGGCGGTGCCTCGCCCGGCAGCGGCTCGGCGAAGTGCACCGTCGGGTTGGCGGCGATCCGCGCCACGTCGTCGCGGGAGGCGAGCGAGGCGACCGCGGCGCCGTCCCCTCTCGCCCAGATCATGTTGGCGACCCAGAAGGACCGGTGCGCGATCCCGGCGCGCGCGAGCTCGTCGAGGATCTCGGGTTGCGTCCGCTCGGCGGTCGCGGTCAGGGTCGCGAAGACGTAGGCCCCCTTGGCGAGCTTGGTCGAGAGGCTCCGCGCTGCCGAGAGGTCGGCCTGCTCGGCGAGGACGATCAGGAACTCGCTCTCGCCGGAGGCCTCGCGCGCCAACTGGTCGAAGACCCAGGGGTCGACCTTGTCGCGCCAATCGGCGAGGAGCGGCATCGCGGCGGCGACGGTGAGCGCGACGAAAGGAGCGAAGAGCCGGGCGAAGCGTCGAGGCATGTCGGAATCCCCTGAGGTTGGCGAGCGCCGAGCTTAGCACTGCGCTCCGCGGACCCTCCGCCCAGCGAGAGAAACGGCCGGCCCCGCGAAGGACCGGCCGTCGCTCAGGCGCGAGAAGCGTGCGGCTCAGGGCTGCGTGAGACTCCAGCGCGAGGTGTCGGTGGTCTCGAAGCCGTCGATGAACGGCATCGCGTTGGGCACCACGAGGCACCAGGAGTTGAGCGTGCCCGTGTCGCTTGCCGCGTTGTCCGAGGCGTTCAGCGTCCAGTTTCCCGAGAGGGGCTGGCCGTCGAAAGCCGTCAGCAGCGTCGGGTTCGGCGGGCCTCCGCCGATCCGGTTGCCGGAGGTGGCCGGGTTGTTGCTGCACTGGCTCTCGACGTCGCCATCGGTTCCCTCGTCGTTCACCAGCACGTCGATGTTGTCGCCCGAGCAGCCGAAGCCAGTGCCGGTGAATCCGGGGCGATCGTAGAAGGCGACCGGCGCGCCGCCGTTCGAGAGGGTGAACTTGAGATCGCCGACCCAGGTGTGGGTGACCACCAGGTCGATGTCGAGGTCGCTGATACTGCCTGCACCGGCGGGGATGTTGAGCACGTCGTCGACGCCGGCTGAATTGCTGTCCGGGATCGCCAGGTTCGGCGTGCGGCAATAGGCGATCGGCGCCGCCACCGCGAAGCGCCAGACACTCGAGTTGCCGCCCGGGCCGCAGGCATTGCTCGCCCGCACCCGCCAGTGGAGCAGCGTGTCGGTCGGCAGGTCGGAGCTCGGGACATGGCTGGTGCCGGCGACCGTGGCGCTGTAGGCGAGACTCCCGAACGCGGGATCGTCGTCGACCTCCAGCGCGTACTGCGCGGCGAACGGCACGGCGTTCCACTGGAAGGTCGGGCGAACCGTCGCGACCGTGGTCGAGTTGAGCGGGGAAACCAGGGTCGAGGGCGCCGGCACGCCGGACACCACGTCGAGCGTGAGCGCGAGCGCGTGGGCGCCGTCGCCGTTGCCGGTGACCGAGAGCGGGTAGGAGCCGGCGGCGACCGCGGCGGTGTTGCCGATGGTGAGCGTCGTCGCGCCGGGCACCGCGACCACCGGATTCGGCACGAAGCTCGCCGTGCTCGGCGCCGGATTGCCGCTCACCGCCATGTTGACGGGCGGCGTCCAGGCGCCGCCCAGCGTGATGTTGTAGACGGCCGGCGCGCCGGCGCAGATCTCCTGCGTCGGCGTTGCCGCGCCCAGGTAGTCGCAGGCGACCGGGATGTCGAAGGCCGCGGTGCCGTCAGCGGCGCTGCCCGACGAGCCCTGGGAGGCGCTCGAGCCGAGACCGCGGCGGGCGAACGCCGCCCAGATCAGGCACTGGTTGGCGCCCCCGGTGAGCGCGTTGTCGGCCGCGAGGATGGCGTTGCGGCCATCGACGAAGCCGGGGCTGCAGGGCTGCAGCTTCATGCCGTCGATCACCAGCTGCATCGCGAGGTTGTTGCCGCCGGTCGACCAGTCGGCGTAGAGATTCGAGTTGAAGCCGTGCGCGTCGACCAACTCCCAGTACATCTCCCAGAGCATCGTGTTCCAGACGAAACCGACACCGTGCGGCACCGCCATCGACGGCAGGTTGGCGTAGGTGTAGTTGTTGACTCCGAAGTCGGTGTTGTAGGGCGCCGGGCGGATGCCGGGACCGTTCACCGGCTGGTCGAGGGCGTAGGTGCCGACGCCGCGGTTGGTGGTCGCGGTGTGACCGGGCAGCGCCGTGAACCAGACGGTCATCCAGTCGCTCCACCCCTCGCCCATCTGCTCCGCGTTGTTCAGGCAGTTGACGTTCGCTGGACCCCCGGTCAGCCGGTTGCTCACCCCGTGGCCGTACTCGTGCAGGATGATGCCGGCGTCGAGGTCGCCGTCCTTGTCGGGCGTGGGCGCCGTCCAGATGTACATCTGCATGCGCGGGTTCTGGCCGTCGACGGGCGTCGCGAAGTTGGCGTTGTTGGTGCCGCTGCCGTCCTGCGCCTCGGCCTGGACGTAGTCGCTGCCCAGCCCGCCGAAGCCGTAGTTGTTCTCCTGGAAGTTTCCCGCCGGTTCGTCGAAGCCGTACTGGTAGAGCACGTCGTGTTGGATGTTGTTCCAGTAGAAGAGATTGGTCACCGCCGCCGGGCGATAGGCGCTGGGCGCCTGGGTGAGGTCGAGCGCAAAGCTGAAATCGAGCGCTGCGCCGCCACTCGGATCGCTGCCGGGGTCCGGCGTGTTGTTGGCGTCGATGTCGGTGTAGGCGTGCACGTTGTTACCCTGCGTGGTCAGGAACTCGGCGCCGGCCACCCCGTTGGTGTCGTGCCAGCCGTAGGGGGAACCGACCGCGGCGGCGGGATTCACCTGCACCGTCCGGCCGTCGCCCGGCGGCAGCGGCACGGTGTGGTTCGGGGATTCGACCGGGAGCTCGTAGACCTTGTACTGGTCGGCGGCGACCCAGTCGAATCGCGTCCAGACGCGCCCGTCCTCGGCGTCGACGGTGACGTCGTACCAGTGCTCGCGATCAGCGGTCTCGACCTGGAAGTTCCAGACCAGCCGCGCCTCGCCGGCGCGGATCGGAAGGTACATGAGGCGGGCCTCGGCGGTGTGGTCGATCCTCCCGGCGGCTTGCTCGCCCAGGTGCGCCGCGACGCTCGCCACAGCCTCCGCCAGCGGGATCACCGGCGCGCTGCGATTCACCGCGTGCGCGAGATCGGGAAGGAACTGGTTGTGCAGCGAGAGGACGCGACCGTCCCCGCTGAGGTTCACCTGCAGCGAGCCGTCGTAGACCGGGATTCCGGCGTGCCGTTGCCGGAGATGGAGGTGATAGAGGCCGGTCGACCGGGAGGGCACGAGACTGGTGACCTCGTAGTCGTCGAGGTCCTCGGGGGTGAGCCCGAGCAGGTCGAGCTCGGCGCGGACGAAACCGAGGGCGAGCGCCTCGACGTCTCCGCCGGCGCCGGCGGCGGAGAGGAAGCCGCCCAGGCCGACCAGCGAACGCAGCGCGCCGCTCTGCGCATCGCGCTCCAGGACGACGCGCTCACCCTGCGCCCGCCAGCGCGCGATCGCCGCCGCCTGGGCGGGCGAAGGCGCCGGAGCCGCGGACGGGGGCGCGAGCCGGCGCAGATCGTAGTGGCGCCCGCTCTGGGCGGGAGCGTCCTTGCTTTCCGCCGCGCGCGCCGCGGGTGCGAACGCGAGAAGCAGGGCGAGCATCGGCAGGGCTCTGGACGGCTTCCTCGTATGGTCCATGCTTCCCCCGGAGACAGCGGTCACGGGCGCGGTCGGGCGGGACCGCGTCGACTGCGGGCTGTCGGAAAGTGGGCGGGAGCCTACGAGAAATCCCGCCGATTGCACGCCGCGCTGCGGCGTCAGCGGCAGAGGCGCGCCAGGGCCTGGGGTTGATGGACCTGGACGTGGTGCGAGCTGTCGACCGAGAGATATCCCTTCTGGCGGAACTCGACCATCACCTGGTTGACCCGCTCGCGGGAAGCGCCCACCAGCTCGGCGAGGTCGGTCTGGGTGAGGCGCAGCCCGATCTTCACCCCGCCGCCCTCTTCCGTCGTCGGGGTGCCGTAGCGCTCGGTGAAGGCCAGGAGCTGCCGGGCGAGGCGGCCGGCGACGTCGAGCGAGGAGAGCGACTGGATCTGCTCGTTGGCCATCCGCAGGCGGCCGGAGAGGAGGCGAACCAGGTTCTGGGTGAACTCGGGGACGTTGCGCAGGCAGTCCTGGAAGGTCGAACGGTCCATCCAGAGGAAAGTGCACTTCTCCATGGTCATCACGTTCGCCGAGCGTCCGGCCGAGTCGACCAGGCTCATCTCGCCGACCGTGTCGCCGGCGCCCAGGAAGGCGAGGATCACCTCGCGCCCGTCCATCTGCTCGATCAGGATCTTCACCGTCCCCTCGAGCAGGACGTAGACCACTTCGCCCGGCTGCTCGGCGGTGATCATGTTGGTCCCGGCGGGCACCGACTTGCGGTGCATCACCTCGTTCAGGCGCTTCAGGCGCTCGAGCGGCACGCCGCGAAACAGGGGGATCTCACCTAGGATGCTGGGATCGCTGACGGCAGCCACGACACCTCCACGCCCCGGACGGGGCTCCGAACCGGCGCACCCACGCCTGGGAGTCGTCGGGAGACTAGCAAAACCTCTCGCACTCGGACAGCGTAAGCCGTCACCATGCGCCGAAGCCGTCTCGCTCTGCCGCTCCTCCTCGTCCTGCTCGCCGCCGCCGGGGTCTTCTGGCCGGCGAGCGACGCCGAGCGCGCCGCCAAGGCGATCGCCGCCCTGTCGAACTGAGTCACTCCGCGATGCGGACCCGCACGTCGACCGCCTGGCTCCCGCCGTCCGGCGCCGCGAGGAAGGGGTTGATGTCGAGCTCGGCGATCGTGGGGAAGCGCTGCACCAGGCAGGCGAGGCGCAGCACGATCTCCTCGAGCTCGGCGAAATCGACCGGCCGGTCGCCGCGCACCCCTTCGAGGAGCTTCACCCCCTGGATGCCGCGCACCAGCTCGTGCGCCTCGTCGGGCGTGATCGGCGTCACCGCGAAACGCACGTCGCGGAAGACCTCGACGTACTTGCCCCCCAGGCCGAACATCAGCACCGGACCGTAGCGCGGGTCGGTCGAGACGCCGAAGATGGTCTCGTGCCCCGCGCGGGCCATCTGTTGCACGAGATATCCGGAGAGCATGAGTCCGGCGGCGGCGAAGCGGGCCGCGAGCCCGTCGCAGGCGGCACGGACGTCGGCCTCGTCGGCGAGATCGAGCTCGATCGCCTTGGCCTCGCTCTTGTGCACCAGCCCGGGCGCGATCCCCTTGACCACCACCGGGAAGCCGATGGCGCGGGCCGCGACGACCGCGGCCGCCGCGTCGGCGGCGAGCCGCCAGGGGGCGACCGGGATGCCGAGCGCTTCGAGCAGGCGAAAGGCGTCGCCGGGCGCGAGATAACCGTCCGCGCCCGGCCGGGCGATCAGCTCGCCGATCGCCGCCTCGTCGATCGCGAAGCGCGGCACCGGCGGCTCGGCGGGGCGCCGCCGCCACGCGCCGTAGCGCGCCAGCTGGGCCAGGGCGCGGGCCGCCGACTCGGGAAAGCGGTAGACCGGCGGCAGGTGGCGGGCGCCCTTGAGCCCCTCGTAGAAGCTCTCTTCGGCCATCATCACGGCGAGCACCGGCTTGGGGCTCGCCGCGGCGATCCGGCCGACCTCCTCGAGCACGTCGCGGGGATTCGAGATCAGCGGCTTGACGTTGATCACCAGCGCGGCGTCGACCGCCGGGTCGGCGAGCACCGCGGCCAGGGTCTTGCCGTACTGCTCGGGGGTCGCCGAGGCGATCATGTCGACCGGATTGGCCAGCGAGGCGGCGGTGTGCAGGAAGGACTCGAGCGCGGCGCGCGTCGCCGGCGAGAACTCGGCGAGCTCGAGGCCGACGTTGACGCAGGCGTCGGTCGCCATGATCGCCGGCCCGCCGGCGTTGGTCACGATCGCCACCCGGTCACCCGCCGGCAGCGGGCAGCGGTCGAGGGCGCGCGCCATGTCGAAGAGCTCCTCGATGGTGTTGGCGCGCAGCACCCCGCACTGCTCGAGGAATGCCGAGACGGTGACGTCGGCGCCGGCCAAGGCCCCGGTGTGGCTCGAGGCGGCGCGCGCCCCTTCGGCGGTGCGGCCCGACTTCACGATCAGGATCGGCTTCTTCTGCGTCACCCGCTTGGCGATCTCGGTGAAGCGGCGCGGATTGCCGAACGACTCGAGGTACATGCAGATGACCTTGGTCTCGGGATCGTCCTCCCAGTACTCCAGCAGGTCGTTGCCCGAGACGTCGGCCTTGTTGCCCATCGAGACGAACTGGGTCAATCCGATGCCGAGCTCGGCCGCGACGTTCAGGATCGCGACCCCCAGGGCCCCCGACTGGCTGACGAAGCCGATCGAGCCCGGCTGCGCGTGGGTGGGCGAGAAGGTGGCGTCGAGCGATACCGCGGGGTCGGTGTTGATCACCCCCATGCAGTTGGGGCCGATCATCCGGATGCCGGCGGCGCGCACCCGGTCGCGCAACTCGAGCTCGAGGGCGCGCCCTTGGGCGCCGGTCTCGCCGTAGCCCGCGGTGATCACCACCAGGCCGCGCACCCCCTTGGCGAGCGCCTCGTCGAAGACGCCGGGAACGAGCGCCCGCGGCACGGTGACGATCACCAGGTCGACCGGGTCGGGGATCGCGCTGAGCGACGGGTAGCACTTGAGGGAGTGCACCGCGTCGGCCTTGGGGTTGACCGGATAGACCGCGCCGGTGAACTGCGCGGAGAGCAGGTTGTGGACGATCGCCCAGCCGATCGAGTCGCGCGAGCGCGAGGCTCCCACGACGGCGACCGAGCGAGGCGCGAAGATCGGAGCGAGCGAGTGCATGGCAGGAGAAGGCTAGCCCAACGGCCCCCGCCGCGGGCCGCCCGCGGGGGCGGGACTAGCCCTCGGCCGGCGCCAGCAGGCGGATCGAATCGGCGGCGAGGCCGATCGCGAGCGGCAGGGCGGGGGTGAAGGCGTCGCCGTCGGCCTGGACCACGGCGCCCGCGGGTGCGAGCAGGCGGATCTCGCGCGCCGCGACGAGTTGGACGTCCGGGCGCGCCAAGTGGCGCTCGCGGGCGAGATCGAGGGCGAAGCCGAGCGCGGCGCGCCGGCGCTCGCCGTGGAAGAGGAGGAGGTCGAGCCGGCCGTCGTCGGGGCGGGCGCCGGGCACGATGCGGAAGCTGCCGGCGTATTCCGCGAGGTTCGCCACCACGAAGCCGGTCGCCTCGACGGCGCGGCCGTCGAGCTCGAGCCGGAAGCGCGGGAAACGGTAGCGCAGCCACTCGCGCACCCCCGTCCAGGCGACGGCGCCCCGGCCCAGCCGGCGCTTCAGGCGCGGATCGACCGCCGCCATGATGTGCGCGTCGAGTCCGCCCGAGAGCTGCATCAGGAAGACGTCGTCGCCGCAGCGCCCGAGGTCGAGGCGGCGCGGCTCGGCGCGGGCGAGAAGGCGCGCCGCGGCGAGCGGTTCGACGGGGAGGCCGAGCGCCCGGGCGACGACGTTGGTGGTGCCGCCGGGGAGGATCCCCACCGCGAGGTCGCTCCCGGCGACGACGCCGGCGACCACCCGGAGCGTGCCGTCGCCGCCCAGCACGAAGAGCGCGTCGAGCCGCTCGGCGAGCGCGGCGGCGGCGAGCGCGCGGCAGTGCGCCGGATCAAGCGTCGGCTGGAGCTCGAGCGCGAACTCGCTGGCGAGCGCGCCGCGGATCGCCGCGAGGCGCTTGGCGCGGTGCGCTCCGGCGCGGGGATTGAAGAGCAGCGCGGCGCGGCGCACGGCGCTACGGGAAGAGCGTGCCGTTGCGGCCGTCGGGCATCGGGTAGCCCAGATGCTCGTAGGCGCGTCGGGTCGCGACGCGGCCGCGCGGCGTGCGCTGCAGGAAGCCCTCCTGCAGCAGGAAGGGCTCGTAGAGGTCCTCGAGCGTGCCGCGATCCTCGCCCACCGCCGCGGCGATCGCCTGGATCCCCGCTGGCCCTCCCTGGTAGACCTCGATCAGCACCGAGAGGAAGCGGCGGTCGACCTCGTCGAAGCCGAAGTTGTCGACCTCGAGCAGGGTGAGCGCCTTCCTGGCGAGCGCCAGATCGACCCCGGTCGACCGCTCGTCGACCTCGGCGAAGTCGCGCACCCGGCGCAGCAGCCGGTTGGCGATGCGCGGCGTGCCGCGACTGCGCCGCGCGATCTCGGCCAGGCCCTCGGGCGAGGCCTCGACCTTGAGCAGCTCGGCCGAGCGGACGAGGATCCTCGCCAGCTCGTCGGGCGGGTAGAAATCGAGCCGGTGGACGATGCCGAACCGGGCGCGCAACGGCGCCGAGATCAACCCCGCGCGGGTGGTGGCGCCGACCAGGGTGAAGCGCGGCAGGTCGATCTTCAGGGTGCGCGCGGCGGGCCCCTGACCGATCACCAGGTCCAGCTTGTAGTCCTCGAGGGCCGGGTAGAGCACTTCCTCGACCGCCGGCCCGAGGCGGTGGATCTCGTCGACGAAGAGCACCTCGCCCGGCTGCAGGTTGGTGAGGATCGCGGCGAGGTCTCCGGCGCGCTCGAGCACCGGACCGGCCGTGGTGCGCAACGGCGCGCCCATCTCTTTGGCCAGGATGTGGGCGAGGGTCGTCTTGCCGAGGCCCGGCGGGCCGAAGAAGAGGGCGTGGTCGAGCGGCTCGCCGCGCTGGCGTGCGGCGCGGATGAAGACCTTGAGGTTCTCGACGATGCGCTCCTGGCCGACGTACTCGGAGAGGTCGCGCGGGCGCAACGTCTGCTCGATCCCCTGCTCCTCGTCGTCGCCGGCCCCGGAGAGCACGCGCTCGATCGCCATGGCGGGATCTTAGACCCGCGACAGGCGCCGCAGGGCGAGGCGCAGCAGCTCGTGGAAGGCGGCCTGCGGGGCGTCCTTGCGTGCCGCGGCGACGGCGGCGCCGGCCTGGGCCGGCTTGTAGCCCAGGTTGACCAGGGCGGCCACCAGATCCTCGTCGGAGGCCGTGGCGGCGGTCGGCGCCGCGAGCTCGGCGGCGAGCGTCTGCACCCGGTCGCGCAGCTCGACCACCATGCGCTCGGCGGTCTTCTTGCCGACTCCCGGGATGCGCACCAGCCGGGCGACGTCGCCGGCCGCGAGCGCGGCGACGAGGTCGTCGACCGGCAGGCCGGAGAGCACCACCTGCGCCAGGCGCGGGCCGATGCCGGAGACGGCGATCAGGTGGACGAAGAGCTGCTGCTCGCGCGCGCTCCAGAAGCCGTAGAGCGCGAGCTGATCCTCGCGGACGTGGGTGTGGATGAAGAGCCGGACCGATCCCTCGGGGGCGGCTTTCTCGATCTCGTAGTAGGTCGAGAGCGAGATCGCGACCGCGTAGCCCACGCCGCCGACGTCGAGCAGCAGCCGCTCCGGCGCGATCTCGACCACCCGTCCGGTGAGCTGACCGATCACGGCGGGCATCTTATCTCCGGGCCCTCCCACGGACCGCGGGCGAGCGCTCCCCGCAGCCGGTCCGACGTCTCTGCGCCGCGCGCGGCGGGAGCGCCCCGGGGGCGACTACTCGAGCGCTTCGACGAGGTCGGCGACGAGATCGTCGGGGTGCTCGAGGCCGACCGAGAGGCGGAGCA
>CAYZWR010000100.1:0-12951 GCA_964481735.1 uncultured Thermoanaerobaculia bacterium | reverse complement strand
TCGAGCTCGCCGCGCCCCCCCGCCGCGAGCTCTGGCTGCTGGCGCTCGACCAGGTGGTCGCGCTCGACTGAGCGCGCGCCTCGCGACCGCCGGCTGCGCTGCGATAGCCTTCGCCGCATGTCGCTCACCTACTCGTCCTACCTCCGGCTCGACGATCTGCTCGCCTGCCAGCGGCCGCTCTCCGACGGTCCCGAGCACGACGAGATGCTGTTCATCGTCGTCCACCAGGTCTACGAGCTCTGGTTCAAGCAGCTCTTGCACGAGATCGATCACCTCGCGGCGGCGCTCGGGCGGGACGACCAGGCGACCGTCGACGCCACTCTCAGGCGGATTCTCACCGTCCTCAAGGTGCAGGTCGCGCAGATCGACATCCTGGAGACGATGTCGCCGGTCTCCTTCCTCTCGTTCCGAAGCCGGCTCGAGGCGGCGTCCGGATTCCAGTCGCCCCAGTTCCGCGAGCTCGAGTTCGCCCTCGGCCGGCGCGACCGGCGCCTGCTGGCGCATCACGCAGCCGCGCCGGCGGCGCTGGCGCGACTCGAGGCCCGGCTGGGCGAACCCAGCCTCTGGGACGCCTTCGTGAGCTTCCTCGTCCGCTCGGGTTACGCCGTGCCGCCCACCCTGCTCGCCCGCGATCGCGCTCATTCGAACCCGGAAACGCCCGAGCTGCAGCCGCTGCTGGTCGAGATCTACCGCACCCGGCCCGACTTGGCGCAGATCTGCGAGCGGCTGGTCGATCTCGACGAGGGGATCCAGGAATGGCGCTACCGACACGTCAAGATGGTCGAGCGGACGATCGGCACGAAGCGCGGGACCGGCGGCTCGACGGGCGTCGAGTACCTGCGTTCGACCCTCTTCCAGCCGCTCTTCCCCGATCTCTGGGCGATCCGGGCCGTGCTCTGATGCGCCTCGCCGATCTCGCCGCCTCGCCCAACGCGCTCGCCCGCCACTACTCGGCGTTCCGGGTCGGCGAGCGGCTGCTGCTCTCCGGCCACTCCCATCAGGCCTGGCCCGACGTGGCGCGGGAGGGACTGCTCGAATCGTTCGCCGACGCGGCGCGCGCGGTCGACGAGAAGTGGGAGCTCGCCTTCGCCAAGGCCGAACGGGTACGAGCCGGATACCGCGCGCTGCTCGACGACCCGCAGGGCGAGATCGCCCTCGCCGCGAGCACCCACGAGCTCGTCGTGCGCTGGCTCTCGGCGCTGCCGCTCGCCCGGCGCCCGCGCCTGGTCGTCACCGACCGCGAGTTCCACACCCTGCGTCGGCAGCTCTCGCGGCTCGCCGAGGAACCCTGGGCCGAGGTCGTGCGGGTGCCGGCGCGTCCCGTCGCGACGCTCGCCGGGCGCCTCGCCGAGCGGCTCGACGGTCGGACGGCGGCGATCCTCGTCTCCGCGGTCTTCTTCGAGACGGCCGAGATCGTGCCCGGACTGGGCGAGCTCGCGGCGGCGTGCGCGCGGCGCGAGGTGCCGCTGCTGGTCGACGCCTACCACGCCCTCGGCGCGATCCCCTTCTCGCTCCGCGAGCTCGGGCTCGAGACCGCCCTGGTGACCGGCGGCGGCTACAAGTACCTGCAGCTCGGCGAGGGCAACGCCTTCCTCCGCCTGCCGCCCGGACTCGCGCTGCGCCCGCTCGTCACCGGCTGGTTCGCCGAGTTCGCCAGCAAGTCGGCAGCCAGGTCCTGGGAGAGGGTCGAGTACGCAGAGGGCGCCGACGCGTTCGGCGGCGCGACCTACGATCCGGCCAGCCACTACCGGGCGGCGCGCGTCTTCGACTTCTTCGCCGAGCAGGGGCTCGGGCCCGGCTTCCTGCGCGCGGTGTCGCAGCACCAGGTCGGGCTGCTCGCCGCCCGCTTCGACGAGCTGGCGTTACCGGAGGACCGCCTGACGCGCGACCGCGGCCGCCCACTCGCCGAGGTCGCCGGGTTCCTCGCCCTCGAGAGCCCGCACGCGGCGGAGATCTCCCGCCGGCTGCTCGCCCGCGGCGTGTTCACCGACGCACGCGATCGCTACCTGAGGTTGGGGCCGGCGCCCTATCTCGCCGACCAGCAGCTGGAACGCGCGATCGCGATCCTCGGCGAGGTGACACGCGCGATCTGAAGCCGACCGAACCTACCAGCGGGCGCTCGCTCCGCCGCCGCCGAACGAGCCTCCGCCGCCGGAGAATCCGCCGCCCCCCGAGAAGCCCCCGCCACCACCCCAGCCGCCGCCTCCCCAACCGCCCGAGCCCCTGGAACCCGGCCCCCCCCAGCCACCCCAGCGATTGCGCCGCGAGGCCCGGGCGCTCAACAGGAGCAGCAGGACGACCACCACGACGACGAAACCGAGGGTCCCGGAGTCGATCCCCGGCCGCCGTCGAGCGGCACGCGGGTCGGCGCGATACTCCCCCTCGATCGCCGCGAGAATCGCGTCGGTCGCCGCCCTGAAGCCGCCGTCGAAATCGCCCTGCCGCAGGTAAGGGATCAGGGTTTCCTCGAGGATCGCCTTCGACTCGAGGTCGGTCAGCGCACCCTCCAGGCCGTAGCCGACCTCCAGGCGGAGCGCCCGGTCGTCGACGAAGAGGAAGAGCACGACGCCGTCGTCCTGCTGGGCCCGACCGACCCGCCAGCTCTCCGCCACGCGCTGGGTGTACTCCTCGAGCGTCTCGTCGTCGGGCAACCGGCGGAAGATCGCCACCAGGACCTGCGAGCCCTGGCGTTTCTCGAAGGCCTCGAGCTTGGCGTCGATCGCGCTGGCAGCGCCGTTCGACAACACTCCCGCCCGGTCTTCCACCCAGCGCGCCGGCGCCGGAGGGAGCACGGTTGGCGCGGCGAGAGCGGCCGCGGCGAGTCCGGAGAGCAGCGCGAGCGCCGCCCGGGCCGCCGCGAGTCGCCGGGAGGGGACGGCTCGCGGAGCTCGGCGCAAGGGGCTAGAACTCGACCTTGGGCGCCGTCTCGGCGCCGGCGGCCGCCGAGAAGTAGGGCCGCTGCTGGAAGTGCCAACCGAGCAGGCGAACGAACAGATTGGTCGGGAACTTGGCCAGCGTGGTGTTGAACTCGCGCGCCACTTCGTTGAAACGCTTGCGCTCGACGGTGATCCGGTTCTCGGTCCCCTCGAGCTGGGTCATCAGGTCGCGGAACGCGGTCGTCGACTTGAGGTCGGGATAGCGCTCCACCACCACGAGCAGGCGCGACAGCGCCGAGGAGAGGCCGTCCTGCGCCTGCTGGAACTGCGCGAATTTCTGCGGGTCGTCGAGGATCTGCTGCGTCGCCTGGGCGCTCACCTGCCCGACCCGGCTGCGCGCCTCCACCACCGCCTGCAGGGTCTCCTGCTCGAAGCTCGCCGAACCCTTCACCGTGGCGACCAGGTTGGGAATCAGGTCGGCGCGCCGCTGATAAGTGTTCTCGACCTGTGCCCAGGCCTCCTGCACCCCCTGCTCGCCGGTCACCAGGCCGTTGTACTGCCCGACGCCCATCATGCCGAGCACCACCGCGAGGCCGACGATCGCCAGCCCACATCCGAGAGTCTTCGTCATCGCCCGCTCTCCGTTGAGAATCGATCCGAAAGCAGCATAGCACCGGCTTCCGTCGCGCCCCGGGCCACGCCGCGCGCGGCTCGACAGGATCCGGGAGCTCCTCTAGACTGGCCGCCCAACCGCATGCCGGCCAAGCTCCCAGAGTCGTGGTGATGCCCGTCATCGATCGGGCGGGCGCCGTGACTCCGATCCGGAGGTCCTTGCTGCGGCACTGCGCCCGCCTCGCGACAGCCCTCGGCATGGCTTGGTCCCTGGCCGGCTGTGGCGCGCTCTCGGCCCCGCCCGACGTGGTCCTGGTGTGCGTCGACACGCTGCGTCGCGACCACGTGGGCAGTTACGGCTACGACCGCGACACGACGCCGACGATCGACCGCCTGGCGCGCGACGGCGTCCGGTTCGCCCACGCGTTGGCGCCGTCGAACTGGACCGTGCCGTCGGTCGCCACGTTGCTGACCGGTCTCGAACCCTGGCGACATGGGGCGAGGATCGCCAGCGACCCCGCCTTCCTGGGCGAAGCGCAGCCGACGCAGATCGTCGCATCCGCGCCGTCGCTCGCCGGCCACCTCAGCGCCGGCGGCTATGCGACCGGCTTCTTCTCGGCGAACCCCTTCCTCGTCAAACGATTCACCGCGGGATTCGACGAGGTGAGCACGGACTGGTTGGCGGCCGACCGGCTGACCGACGCCGCCCTCGCCTGGTGGCAGTTGCGGCGCGGGCGCCCTCGTTTCCTCTACCTCCACTTCATGGACGTCCATCAACCGAACGCGCCGCCCGCCCCCTACTTCGAGAAGTTCGGCCTCGCGCCCGGTGAACGGCGGCCGCTGGCCGCCCGCGACTGGGACCACCAGCGGCAGGAAGACCTCGACGACCCTCGCTTCCACGACTTCCGCGAGCATCGGATCGGCGCTTACGACGGCGCGATTCGGTTCGTGGACGACCAGATCCGTCGCCTCCTCGACACCGTGGCGAGCGAGGGTAGCCTCGATCGCACCCTGATCCTGGTCACCGCCGACCATGGCGAGGAGTTCTGGGACCACGCCGAGGTCGAGCGGTCCTGGGCTGACGATCCGCGGGGCATCTGGGGCGTCGGACATGGGCACACCTTCTTTCAAGAGGTGATGGCCATCCCCCTCGTGGTGCGTGGACCTGGATTCTCGAGCGGGGCGACGAGCGACTGCCCGGTCACGTTGCTCGACCTCGCGCCGACCGTCGCGCGCGCGGCCCGCTTGGATGCTCTCGCCGAGTGGGCCGGAACCGATCTCTCCCGACTCGACCCGGGACCCTGCCCGTCCCGCGCCGTCGCTGCCCTCTCCCCCGCCTACGGTCCGCGGGGCGGCGCCCTCTGGTCCGGCCGGTACAAGCTGATCGTGCGCGGCGCGCGCCGACTGCTGTTCGACCTCGTGACCGATCCGTTCGAGCGCGACGACCTCGCGGCGGCGGAGCCCCGCAGGGCTGCGGCGCTCGCCCGGGCGCTCGAGGAGAGACTTGGGCTGGAGGTGACCGGAGGAGGCTCGGATCCGATCACCGACGAGAAGCTGCGCCGCCAGTTGCGCGAGCTCGGCTACCTCTGATCGGAATCGAAGAGCTGTCCGCCGCGGCGCCATGCCCGGTGAGGATCACCCCGAATTCCCGGCGCGTTCGTAGGTGAGAAAGGTGAACGCTTCGCGGTGCCGCGCATCGGCCGGATGGGCCTCGGCGGAAACGAGCCGAAACCGCCGCGGGTCGATCGGCGGAAAGATGGCATCGCCGGGTGGCGAGGCGTGCACCCGCGTGAGGTAGATGCGCTCGACCCGGTCGTCGGCGAGCGCGCGCGCGTAGATCTCGCCGCCGCCGGCCACGAACGGCTCGGGATCGCCCGCCGCCTCGGCCACCGCGAGCGCTTCGTCGAGCGAACCGACGACGAGCGCGCCGTCGGCGGCGTAGCCGGGTTGCCGCGTGACGACGACCATCGTGCGGCCGGGGAGCGGCCGGCCGACCGTCTCCCAGGTCTTCCGGCCGACGATCAGGTGATGACCGGTGGTGAGCCGCTGGAAACGCTTGAGGTCCTCCGGCAGGTGCCAGGGGAGCTCGCTGCGCAGGCCGATCGTTCCGTTCTCCGCGGCCGCGACGATCAGCGAGACCACCATCGCTTCGGCGCTCAGACCGCGATCGGCGCCTTGATCGCCGGATGGGGATCGTAGCCGTCGATCGTCACGTGCTCGAAGCGGAAGTCGAAGATCGAGCGGATCCCCGGGTCGAGCCGCAGTCTAGGCAGGGAGCGCGGCTCGCGAGCGAGCTGCAGCCGCGCCTGCTCGAGGTGATTCGAGTACAGGTGGACGTCGCCGAAGGTGTGCACGAACTCGCCCAGCACAAGATCGCAAACCTGCGCCACCATCGCGGTGAGCAGGGCGTAGGACGCGATGTTGAACGGCACCCCGAGGAAGACGTCGGCACTGCGCTGATAGAGCTGGCAGGAGAGCTCGCCGCGCGCCACGTAGAACTGGAAGAGGGCGTGGCAGGGCGGCAGGGCCATGCGGTCGATCTCCGCCGGGTTCCAGGCCGAGACGAGGTGCCGCCTGGAGTCGGGATTGGCGCGGATCGAAGCGATCAACCGGGCGATCTGGTCGATCTCGCCGCCGCCGGGGGCCGGCCAGTGGCGCCACTGGTGGCCGTAGACCGGACCGAGCTCCCCCTCGGCGTCGGCCCACTCGTCCCAGATCGTCACTCCGTGGTGGCGCAGGTAGGCGACATTCGTGCTGCCGGCGAGGAACCAGAGCAGCTCGTGCACGATCGACTTGACGTGCAGCTTCTTGGTGGTGAGGAGAGGGAAGCCCTGGCGGAGGTCGCAGCGTAGCTGGTAGCCGAAGATCGAGCGCGTGCCGGTCCCGGTCCGATCCGCCTTCTCGACGCCTCGCTCGAGGACGTGGCGCAACAGGTCGAGGTAGGCCTGCATCGGCGAGGACAGTAGCAGAGGAGCCGGTCCGCCGCTGCTCCGTCGGTGCTAGATTCCGGGCGAGCCGATCAGCGATGTCTCCCCGTCTCGCCTCCCGCGCCCGCCGGCGGGTTCAACTCGCGCTCGGGCTGGCGCTCTTCGCCGCGCTCGTCCCCCCGCTCGCCGGGAGCGAGAGCGAAGGGCCGCTCGAGCGATTCGTCCGCCAAGCCTGGACGGCGCGCGACGGGCTCCCGCAGAGCACGGTGAACGCCATCGCGCAGAGCGCCCAGGGCTATCTCTGGGTGGGCACCGACGGCGGCTTGGCGCGCTTCGACGGCGAGGTCTTCCGCACCTTCGGCCCGGCGAGCGAACCGCCGTTGCCCGCGGCACGCATCCTCTCGCTCGCGGTCGACCGCCAGGGGGTCCTCTGGATCGGCACCGCCGTCAACGGCCTCTTGCGCTCCGACGACCAGGGCTTCGCGCGCTCCCCGACGCCGATCGAGGGCAACACCCCGATCCGCGTCCTGCTGGCCGACCGAGCCGGCGCCGTCTGGGCGGGCACGGATCAGGGCGTGCTGCGCCGCTCGGACGGCGCCTGGCGGCGGTTCGGTCTCGCGGAAGGGATGCCCTCGCTCGCGGTTCGCGCGCTCGCCGAGGATGGATCGGGGCGAATCTGGGCGGCCACCGATCGCGGCGCGGCCTGGTTCGACGGCCGGCGGTTCCACCTCGGCGGCGCGGCCGGACCGGTGCGCGCGCTCTCGCGCGGCGCTCAGGGCACCTTCTTCGCACTGACCGCGAAGCCCGAGATCCTCGCCCTCGGCGTCACCGAGAGCTCGACCGTCGTCTCGCCGGACGCACTTTCGGGTGTCTCCCCCACCACCCTGCTCGGCACGGCCGACGGCGCGCTCTGGTTCGCCGGTGACGGCATCGGCCGCTGGGTCGAGGGCCGGATCCGCCTCGCGCCCACCGAGGCGGCGGTCGTTCGCCGACCGGTCCGCGCCCTGTTCGAGGACCACGACCGCAATCTCTGGGTGGGGACCGACGGCGCCGGGCTGCTCCGCATGGCTCCCGGCGCGGCGCGGACGTTCGGAAGGGGGCAGGGGCTCGCCGCCGATGCCGTGCTGCCGGTCACCGAGACCGCGGACGGATCGATCTGGATCGGCGCGCGCTGCGGCGGGCTCTGGCGCTATCGCTGGGGAGGCTTCGAGGAGGCCGGCCTGCCCGAAGGCGGGCGCTTCCGCTGCGTGAACAGCCTGCTGGTCGATCGCCGCGGCGCGCTCTGGGTGGGGCACGACGGAGGATTGACCCGCCTCGGCGCGGGCGTCGAACGCAGCTTCGGTCGGCGCGACGGGCTGCCGACCTTCGACGTGCGCGCCCTGCTCGAGGACCGCGACGGCCAGGTCTGGGCCTGGACGACCGGCGGACCGGCTCGCCTGACCGGCGACCGACTCACCGTGCTTCCCCAGCCGGCAGAGCTCGCGGGCGAGACGCCCTCGGTGCTCTTCGCGGCGCGCGACGGCGCCATCTGGGCCGGGTTGGAGAGCGGCGCGGCGGTGCTGCGCGACGGCCGCTGGCACCGCCTGGACGCAGCGCAGGAGGTTTCCGGGCTGCCGGTGCGCGACTTCCTCGAGGACGGTCAGGGAGTCCTCTGGGCCGCGGTCTTCGGAGCAGGTCTGGCCCGCTTCGATGGCCAGCGCTGGGCGCACGTCGGGACCCGCGAAGGTCTTCCCGACCCCTTCGTCTCCCGCCTGCTCGATGACCGCCAGGGCAACCTCTGGGTGACGAGCTCCGCTGGCGCTCACCGCATCGCCTGGGCCGATGTCGAAGCCGTGGTGGCCGGCCACCGCAGCGCGCTCTCCCACTGGACGGTGGGGGTCGAGGAGGGCTTGCGCTCGGCCGAGTGCGTCGGCGGTGGCTCGCCGGCGGGCTGGTTGGCGCGCGATGGCCGGATCTGGATTCCCACCGTGGCGGGACTGGGAGTCATCGACCCGCGCCGGAAGGGGCCTCCGGCGGATCCGCCCGTGGCGATCCTCGAGCAGGTTCGGATCGACGGCGCGCCCCGGCCCGCGGAGGAGACGGTGTGGATCGAGACCGCGGCGGAGACCCTCGAATTCGATTACACCTCGGTGCTCTTCGCCGAGCGACCGACCCTGCGTTTCCGCTTCCAGCTCGTCGGCTTCGACCGCCAGTGGCGCGACGCCGGCGGCCGTCGCACCGCGACCTACACCCAGTTGCCACCAGGTTCCTATACCTTCGCGGTGCAGGCGGCGCGGGGCGACGGCCCGTGGGGCGAAGCGGCCTCGATGGGGCTGGAGGTCACCCCCCTCTGGTACGAGACCCCCCGGTTTCGCTTCGCCGCGGCGCTGGTTCCCGCCCTGCTCGTCGCTCTGCTGGTCGCCATCCGGTCCCGGCGCCTCCGCTACCAGCGCGCCGAGCTCTCCCGCCTGGTCGAGGAACGCACGACCGAGCTCGCGGCGGCCAAGGCGCGGAGCGACGAGCAGGTGGCCCGACTGGCGCGCCAGGAGCGCGACCTCGAAACGCTCAATCGCGACCTCGAGCGGCGCGTCGCCGAGCAGACCGAGCAGTTGCGCGACACGCGGGACATGGCGATCTACACCCTGGCGAGAATCGCCGAGCTGCGCGACGGCTCGACGGGCGAGCATCTCGAGCGCATCGCCGCGTTCAGCCGCCGCCTTGCCGAAGCGCTGAGCGCCGCGCGCGGCGACCGCCTCGGGACCGACTTCGCGGACCGCGTCTTTCGCGCCAGCCCGCTGCACGACATCGGCAAAGTCGCGATCGCCGACAGCATCCTTCGCAAGACCGGCCCGCTCTCGGCGGAAGAGCGTCGCATCATGGAGGAGCACACGACGATTGGCGGGGACACTCTGCGCCGCATCGTGGAGCGTTACGAGCGCCACGACTTCCTCGCCATGGGCATGGAGATCGCCTACGCCCATCACGAGCGCTGGGACGGGAGGGGCTATCCCGGCGGCCTCGCCGGCGAAGCGATCCCGCTCGCGGCCCGACTGGTCGCGGTGGTCGACGCCTATGACGCCATCACCAGTGAACGGCCCTACAAGGCCGCCCTGTCGCACGACGTGGCGCTCGGTCGGATGGCGCAGGACCGTGGCGCGCACTTCGATCCCGAGCTGTTCGACCTCTTTCTCGGGGTCAGCGCCGAGATCGCCGCGCTCGCCGTGCGCCTGCGCGCTTCCGGATGACCTGTCCCGCAGCAAGATAGGCCGGCCGCGCCGCGTCCAGGAAGAACATGCTGGCTCGCGCGCTCGCGGCGACCCCCTGGGGCATCGAGGCCCGGCCGGTCCAGGTCGAGGTCGACGTGCAGACCGGTCTGCCGCAGATCCAGATCGTCGGGCTGCCCGACGCGGCGGTGCGGGAGAGCCGCGAGCGCGTCCGCAGCGCCTTGCGCAACTGCGGGTTCGACCTGCCCCCGCGCGCGGTGACGATCAATCTCGCGCCGGCCGACCTGCGCAAGGAGGGGAATCACCTCGACCTGGCGATCGCCCTTTCCCTGCTCGCGGCGCACGGCGCTCTGTCGGAGGAGACCCTCGCCGGCCGGCTCTTCTGTGGCGAGCTCGGCCTCGACGGCGGCGTCCGCCCGGTGCGCGGCGCGCTCGCCATCGCCGACCTCGGCTCGAAATTGGAGTGCCGCGAGCTGCTACTGCCCGCGCCCAATGCCGGCGAAGCGGCGGCGACGGGCTGCCTGCCGGTGCTCGGTATCGGCGGGCTGTCCGAGGCGATCGCCCACCTGGTCGGCGCCCAGCCGATCGCCGCGGCGGCGCCGGAGGGCGGTTGGGAAGCGAGCGCCGCCCCATCGCTTCCGGCGGTCGACTTCGCCGACGTCCGGGGTCAGCAGGGCGCCAAGCGGGCCCTCGAGGTCGCTGCGGCAGGGGGCCACAACCTCCTCCTGATGGGGCCGCCCGGAGCCGGCAAGACGATGCTCGCCCGCGCCCTCCCGGGCTTGCTTCCACCGCTCACCCGGGAGGAGGCGATCGCGGTCACCAAGATCCACTCGCTGGTCGCCGAGCGGCCGCCGTCGGGCCTGGTGCGCTGGCGCCCCTTCCGCGCGCCGCATCCGGGGGTCTCCAGCGCCGGCATGGTCGGCGGCGGCTCCCTCCCCCGCCCCGGAGAGGTCAGCCTGGCCCACGCCGGAGTGCTCTTTCTCGACGAGCTCGCCGAGTTTCACCGCGATGCGCTCGAAGCCCTCCGTCAGCCGCTCGAGGAAGGCGCGATCACCGTCGTGCGGGCACGAGCCTGGCTGCAGTTTCCCGCCCGCTTCACCCTGGTCGCGGCGATGAACCCCTGCCCTTGCGGCCATCTCGGCGACTCCCGCCGCGCCTGCCGCTGCCCGCTCCCGGCGGTCGAGCGCTATCGGGCCCGCGTTTCCGGCCCCCTGCTCGACCGCATCGACCTCCACGTCGAGGCCCCGGCGGTTCCCCTGAGCGATCTCCGCGAGCTGCCAGCCGAACCGTCGAGCGCGGTCGCCGCGCGAGTCCGCGCCGCCCGCGAGAGCCAAGTCGCGCGATTTCCCCCCGGCCACCCCGCACCCGCCAACGTCAGCCTCGACGCCGCCGACCTCCGGCGCCACTGCCGGCTCGATGCCCCCAGCCAGCGCCTGCTCGATACCGCCTTCGAGCGGCTCGGCCTCTCGGCGCGAGCGCTGACGAGAGTGCTCAAGGTGGCCCGCACGATCGCCGATCTCTCGGCGAGCGAGACGATCGCACCGGCACACGTGGCGGAGGCGATCCAGTATCGTGCGCTCGATCGCCGGCTGACCGTTTGATGTCGTGACGGCATAATCGCGACCTTCGCCATTGACAGGATCGACCCGTTGGTTAGAATTCCAACGTTTCCGGCCGTCCGCTGCCGCAGGATCGTTCCTTTCGCTTCGATCACGAGACGGGAAGGCATGGCCTCCAAGCTGTACACGCTCATCCTCGTCCGCAACGAGGGCTCGCGATTCCGCAAGTGGCGCTTCACGGCGCTGCAGCTCGGCTTGGCCTTGGGCCTCGCCACGGCGGTCACCGCCGCGGCTGCCTTCTCGCTCTGGTCCTTCGTCGAGGGGCGGGTCGATCGCGCCGAGCTCGCCCAGTTGCGCCAGGAGAACGACACCCTGCGGCTGACCAACCAGTCGTTCGAGACCCGACTGCAGTCCCTGCAGGCCGACCTCTCGAGCTACGAGGACAGGACCCGACGGCTGGCCATCGTCGCCGGCATCGAGAACCTCGGAGCGAGCTCCGAGGCGGGCGTCGGCGGAACGGCGAGCGCCGACCCCGCGGCGAACGGCTACCTCGCCGCGGCCGAAGGGCGAGTCGAGCACCTCGGACGCGCGCTGGATCGGGTGGAATCGCGTCTCTCCGACAATCTCAAGCTGATCTCAGCAACTCCCTCGATCCTCCCGGTGCGCGGTCTCTACACCAGCAACTTCGGGTACCGTCGCGATCCGATCACCGGCCAGCGCGCCTTCCACTCCGGAATCGACGTTTCGGCCTCGCCAGGCCGGCCGGTGAAGGTCACCGCGGCCGGAGTGGTGATCAGCACCGAGGAGTACGGTCCGCTCGGCCGTTCGGTGAAGGTCGCGCACGGCTACGGCATCAGCACGATCTACGGGCACCTGTCGCGAGTCAATGTCACCCCCGGCCAGCGCCTCGATCGCGGCGACCTCGTCGGCCTGGTGGGCAACACCGGACGCGCCACGGGGTATCACCTGCATTACGAGGTGCACGTCGACGGCCGCCCGGTGAACCCGCTGGGCTACATCCTCGACGCCTCCGACGCCGCCCGCTGAGGCGCGTCGGCACCGGCCCACCGCGGGTCCTCTGCTAGACTGACAGTTCGCTCGTCGCCCCAGCGACGAACCCTCTCCCCATCCCGACGAGACGAGGCATGCTCCAGAAAGTCATCAACAAGGTCTTCGGCAACAAGCACGAGCGGGACGTCCGCCGCCTCGCGCCCCAGGTCGCCGCCATCAACGCCCTCGAAGCCGAGATGCGCGCCCTCACGGACGAGGGCCTGCGCGCCAAGACCGAGGAGTTCCGCTCCCGCCTCGCCGCCGGATCGTCGGTCGACGACCTGCTCGTCCCCGCATTCGCGGTGGTGCGCGAGGCCGCGCGCCGGACCCTCGAAATGCGCCATTACGACGTCCAGCTGATCGGCGGCATGGTGCTTCACCAAGGCAAGATCGCCGAGATGCGGACCGGTGAGGGCAAGACCCTCGTCGCCACGCTGCCGGTCTACCTCAACGCCCTCTCCGGCAAGGGCGTGCACGTGGTGACGGTCAACGACTACCTGGCGCGCCGCGACTCGGAGTGGATGGGGCGCGTCTATCGCTTTCTCGGCATGAGCGTCGGCGTCGTCCAGCACGACATCTCCGACGCCGACCGGCGCCACGCCTACGCCTGCGACATCACCTACTGCACCAACAACGAGCTCGGCTTCGACTATCTGCGCGACAACATGAAGTTCGACCTCTCGGCAATGGTCCAGCGGGGGCACCACTACGCCATCGTCGACGA
>CAYZWR010000099.1:0-13044 GCA_964481735.1 uncultured Thermoanaerobaculia bacterium | reverse complement strand
GCGCTGGCCGCCCTCCTCGGCTCGACGCGGCTGATCGACAACGTGCGACTGAGGTGAGTCCGCGCGGCCGCGTGGCCGTGGACTAGAATCGCCGTACGATGAGCTCCACGACCGCCTCGCCCCCCGCGCTCGAAGCCGAACCCCTGACCCTGGCCGGCCGGACCTTCCGTTCGCGCCTGATTCTCGGCACCGGCAAGTACGCCGATGCCGCGACCATGACCGCCGCGCTCGCCGAGTCGGGCACCGAGATGGTGACCGTCGCCCTGCGCCGGGTGAACCTGGAGGAGCTCGGGAAGGGATCGCTGATCGACCAGATCGATCTCCAGCGCTACCTCCTGTTGCCCAACACCGCCGGCTGCTACACCGCCGAGGAGGCCATCCGCACGGCGCGGCTGGCGCGCGAGCTGGGCGGCTGGGAGTGGATCAAGCTCGAGGTGATCGGCGACCCGAAGACCCTCTTCCCGGACACCGCCGAGACGCTGCGCGCCGCCAAGGTGCTGCTCGACGAGGGGTTCATCGTCCTGCCGTACACCAACGACGACCCGATCGTCTGCCGCAAGCTCGCCGAGCTCGGCTGTCCGGCCGTCATGCCGCTCGCCGCGCCGATCGGCTCCGGGATGGGGATCCGCAACCGCGCCAACCTGCGCATCATCCTGGAGCAGGCGACGGTGCCGGTGATCGTGGACGCCGGCGTCGGGACCGCCTCGGACGCGGCGGTCGCGATGGAGCTGGGGGCGGACGGGGTGCTGATGAACACCGCGGTGGCCCTCGCCGCCGAGCCGGTGCGCATGGCCCGGGCGATGCGGCTCGCCGTGGAGGCCGGCTGGCAGGCGCGCCGGGCCGGGCGGATCGCCCGCCGGCTCTACGCCAACGCCTCGTCCCCGGTCGAGGGGCTGATCGAGTAGCCGCTCCCGCCACTTGCCGTAACCCCCCGGTTTCCGATACCCTTCCGGGTCCGCGCCGGGCGCGCCGTGCAGCCGTAGCTCAACTGGATAGAGCATCAGACTACGGATCTGAGGGTTGGGAGTTCGAATCTCTCCGGCTGCACCATCCACCACCTCCAGCAGCCATAGCTCAACTGGATAGAGCATCAGACTTCGGATCTGAGGGTTGGGGGTTCGAATCCTCCTGGCTGCACCACCTCCCTGCCGCCCTGGGCCACGCCTCCTGCCGTGCCTCGCAGACCTCCCTGAACGGGCGGGTACCGCGTGGCGCGCTTCTGCTACCCTGCTCTGGGGTACGCACGAGGAGAGCACGGTGCTCTCGGGAAAGGAGGAGCAGATGCTTCCCGGAAACCGTGGCGTGAAGGGATCGGTGTTCGGCTGGTGGCTCTTCGCCGGATTGGCCGCGGCACTCGGGCTCGTCGCGGCGACGGGCTGGGCGGAAGACGAAGCGTTCTCGCCGTTCAACGGCCGCACCACCTACAAGTCCTATTGCATGAACTGCCACGGCGAACAGGGCAAGGGGGACGGCTACGTCTCTTCGACGCTCAAGGTACCGCCGCCCGACCTGACGCAACTCGCCAAACAGAATGGCGGCATCTATCCCGCCGAGCGGGTCACCCAGAGCATCGACGGCACGCGGGCGATCCGCAGCCACGGCACGCGCGAGATGCCGATCTGGGGCGACGTCTTCGTCTGGCCCGAGGAGGACAGCCCCGAGCGGCGCGAGCAGGTGCGGCGCAAGATCGGCGAGCTGGTGGAGTACCTCAAGACGCTGCAGGAGCCCTGACCCGGCCGCGCCCGCGGCCGGCCGTCGGCGACGCGGCGACGAGGCGTGGCAGCTCCGGCTGCCGCAGGTGCTCGAAGATGAGGTGCGTCTCCATCTGCGCGACTTCGGCGCGCGTGGTGAGCGCATCGAGCGCGAGGTCGCGCAGATGGTCGGCGTCGCGCACCGCGACGTGCACCAGGAAATCGAACTCGCCCGTGACGTGGAACAAGCCCACCGTCTCGGTGAGCCCGAGCACATGCGCGCGGAACGCGCGCACCTTCTCGCGCGAGTGGCGCGCCAAGCGGACGAAGACCAGGGCCTGGAGACCGATGCCGAGCGCGTGCGGCGCGACCTCGGCGTGAGCGCCGCGCACGATCCCCAGCCGTTCGAGTCGGCGCACCCGCTCGAGGCAGCTGGAAGGCGCGAGGCGGACGCGCGCGGCGAGCTCCTTGTTCGAGGACCGCGCATTCTTCTGTAGCGCCGAGAGGAGCTCGAAGTCGATTCGGTCGAGCCCAGCTCCCGAGGGCTCTTGCCGCAGACTATTCGATTGATCTGCCATGGTGTGCAACTCTATCCTGTCCTCGGGAGGAGATCCGAACATGATTCGAGAGAGGACGCACACCGTCGATACCCTCGCCGTCCACGCCGGACGCGCCGACTTCGCCCGGCTCGGCGTTCACGCGCCGCCGCTCGACCTCTCCTCGACCTACCCGTTGGGCGACCTCGGGGCGGCGATCACGAGCCTGGACGAGCTCGCCGCCGGTGGAGCCGAGGCGGCCTGCTCGATCTATGCACGGCTGCGCAACCCCACGGTGGCGCGCTTCGAATCGGCGGTCGCCGAGCTCGAAGGTGCCGAGGCGGCGGTGGCGTTCGCCTCCGGGATGGCGGCGCTCACGGCGGCCTTGATCGCCGCGTCGCAGGAGGGATCGGGGCGCCGCCGGATGCACGTCGTGGCGATCCGGCCGCTCTACGGCGGGAGCGATCACCTGCTCGGGTCGGGGCTGCTCGGGCTGGAGACGACCTTCGTCGCCGCGGAGAACGTCGCGGCGGCGCTGCGTCCCGACACCGCGCTGGTGATCCTCGAGACGCCCGGCAATCCGACCCTGGACCTGATCGACATCGCGGACGTGGTCCGCCAGGCCGGCGAGGTCCCGGTGCTGGTCGATTCGACCTTCGCCACGCCGGTGCTGCAGCGGCCGCTCGCCCTGGGTGCGACGCTCGGGCTGCACAGCGCGACCAAATTCCTCGGTGGGCACGGCGACACGGTCGGGGGAGTCCTCGTGGGCTCCGCATCCTGGGCCTGCCGGCTCCGTCAGGTGCGCATCGCAACCGGAGCGCTGTTGCACCCCCTGGCGGCCTACCTCCTGCATCGCGGGCTGCCGACCCTGCCGTTGCGCGTCCGCGCCGCCCAACGGGGCGCCCAGGAGCTCGCCGAGCGACTGGCGGCGCACCCGGCGGTGCGCGCGGTCCGGTTCCCCGGGCTTCCCGGGCAGGATCCGCGCCGCCTCCTCGGCCGCCAGATGTCCGGTCCCGGCGCGGTCCTGGCGTTCGAGGTCGCCGGCGGGCTGGCTGGCGCCGGGCGGCTGCTCGCCGGCCTGCGTTGCATCACTCCGGCGGTCTCGCTCGGCGCCACCGACACCCTGATCCAGCATCCAGCCGGCCTGACGCATCGGCTGGTCGATCCGGCCGCGCGCGCCGCCGCTGGAATCACCGACGGTCTGCTCCGGCTCTCGGTCGGGATCGAAGATCCGCGCGACCTGTGGGCCGATCTCGAGGGAGCGCTGGCCCGCGTGACCGCTGCCGCGCTCGCCGAGCTCGAACCGGTCTGAGCACTCGGGTCGACCCGTCGGGGCCCCTTCCCGGCTACTGCCCGTTTGGGCGGGCGCTGTGCTATGTTTCGCGCGTTGTTCCGCCACCTCTCCTTAAAGGACTGAGAACGTGCGACTTGCCATCGCGATTCTATCGAGCTTGGGAGTATCGGCGATCCTCATCTTCGCGGTCGCGTCGCTGCGTCGATTCCTGCTGATTCGCCAACTCGCCTTCGTGCTCTTCGTCGCCGCCGTCGCGGCGGGTCTCAAGGTCTTCACCCTCTTCACTCCGGGTGCCTTCAAGACCTTCGAGCACATCCTCTCGTGGATCCTCCTCTTCCTCGGCTCGATCGCGGTCATCCGGATCGCCGGGCTGCTCTATTTCGACCTGCACCTGCCGCACCGAGGGGTGCGCCTGCCGACGCTGCTGCCGGTGGTGACCTTCGGATTCGCCTACGTGATCGCCGGCCTGGTGGCGTTCAAGGTCGCCTTTCCCGACCAGCCGCTGAGCGGCCTGGTCGCCGGCTCGGCGATCACCTCGCTGGTCATCGGCCTCGCGCTGCAGCCGATCCTGGGCAACATCTTCGCCGGGCTGGTGATCGGGCTCGAGAAGCCCTACCGGATCAACGACTGGGTGAAGATCGGGGAGAACGAAGGGCGCGTCGTCTCGATCAACTGGCGGACGACCCATCTGCGGACCCGCGAGAACGACAACCTGATCATCCCGAACCTCGCGATGTCGCAGGAGCGGATCCTCAACTACTACTACCCGCACCCGATGCATCTCGAGAAGATCCGCATCGGGGCGCACTACAAGCATCCCCCCTACCGCGTCCGCCGGGCGTTGCTCGCGGCGGCCGAGGGCGTTCCGGGAGTGCTCGAGAAGCCGACCCCGGACGTGCAGACTCGCGCCTACCAGGAGTCGGCGGTCGAGTACGAGCTGCGGGTCTGGATCGAGGACATCGGCCAGCAGACGCGCATCCGCAGCGACGTCCACAGCCGCATCTGGGAGGAGTTCCACCGCTCCGGCATCGTGATCCCGTACGCGACGCGAACGCTCGAGGTGAAGTCCGTGCGGCGCAGCGTCGCGCCCGCCCCCGGAGAGCGGCCGCAGGCCCGGCTCTTCGTGGCGGGCGGACCGGAGTCCGGCGCGCAGCTCGATCTGGTGGCGCCGAAGGTGGTCATCGGGCGCGCCAAGACCTGCGACCTGTGCCTGACCGACGGGCAGGCGAGCAAGGAGCACATCGCCATCGAATGGCAAGGAGGAAGCTACGTGCTGAGCGACCTCGAGACCTCCAACGGCACGAAAGTCAACGGCGAGAAGGTGACGCGGATCCCGCTCCACGACCTGGATCGCATCTTCATTGGAGACACCATCTTGGTGTTCGAGTCCGATGCCAGCGCCTGACGTTCCCAAGCAGATCGGCCCCTACGAAGTCCTCGGCCCGCTGGGCAAGGGAGGCATGGGCACCGTCTACAAGGCGATGCAGCCCTCGCTCAACCGCATCGTCGCGATCAAGGTCCTGCCGCTCGACTTCAAGAACGACCCCGAGCGGGTCGAGCGCTTTCATCGCGAAGCGCAGACCGTCGCGATGCTCTCCCACCCGAACATCGTGCAGATCATCGACAAGGGGGAGGACAACGGCACGCTCTACTTCGCGATGGAATACGTCGAGGGGACGTCGCTCGACGTGGTCCTGCGCCAGCGCCGTCTCTCGCTGCAGGAGGTCCTCGGCGTCATCAAGCAGGTGAGCCGCGGCCTCGGCGCGGCGCATCGCGCCGGCGTGGTGCACCGCGATCTCAATCCGCGCAACATCCTGGTCTCGCCGACCCTTTCGGTGGTCAAGCTGGCCGATTTCGGGATCAGCCGCGTGGAGGCCGTGACGCGCAACATCGGCACGCTCACCACGCGCGAGATGACCCTCGGCTCGCTGCACTACCTGGCACCCGAGCAGGCGGTCGACGCGACCTCGGTCGATCATCGCGCCGACATCTACTCGCTGGGCGTGGTGCTCTACGAGATGCTGACCGGCCGCATGCCGCTGGGCAAGTTCAGCCTGCCGTCGGAGCTCAACAAGGACCTGCCTTCCGAGATCGATCCGATCGTCCTCAAGTGCCTGGCGACCGAACCGGGGGACCGCTTCCCGACCGTCGGAGCGCTGCTCGAGGACATCGACAAGCTCGAACAGCTCCTGCGCTTCCAGCTGCTCGACGAGCTCAAGGGCCTGCGCCGCGGCACCTCGATGCTCTTCCAGCGCGGCTCGACGAGCCTCAAGCGCAATCGTGGCGTCCTCGCGCTGCTCGGCGTGCTCCTGCTCGGGCTGGTGGCGGGCGGCGGCTGGTTCCTCTGGAGCCTGACCCAGGGTGGCGACGAGGTCGCGGCCAACGCGACGCCGGCGAGCGAAGAGGCGCCGCCGGCCAACGCCACGCCGCCGGCGACGGAGGCGACCGCGCCGCCGGTGGCCGAGGCGCCACCGGCCAACGCGACCCCGGCGCCGGTCGAGGCGCCGGTCGTGGTGGCGCAGACGCCGCCGGCGAAGCCGCCGGCGGAGAAGAAAGAGCCGGCGAAGACGGCTCCGCCGGCCACCCCGCCGGCGGAGACGAAGCCCAAACCGGCGACCAAGCCGGGCGTCGACCCGGCCGTCGCCGACATCGAAGTGGCGCGCGGCAAGCTCGACGCGAAGCTCCTCGATCAGGCGCTCTCCGACGCGCGCGCGGTGATCGAGAAGTACCCCAACAGTCCGGCCATCATCGACGCCTTCTACCTCGTCGCCGAGGTGCAGGAGAAGCTGCAGCGCCCGAAGGATGCGCTCGGCACCTACATCGAGATCCAGAGCCGCTTCAAGGGCAACGCCCGCGCGGCGCAGGCCGCATTCCTGCAGGCCCGCATGGTCGCCGCGGAGGACACCAAGAAGAGCGCCGAGGAGGCGCGCAAGCTCTACGCCGCCTGCGCGATCGACTATCCGACCTCGCCCTGGTCGGCGCGCGCCCTCGCCGCCAAGGCCGAGATCGAGAAGGGCCAGCGGCTGAACGTGCGCGACGCCGGGCTCAACGCCACGGTGCCGGCGGCGCTGCTCAGCTACCGCGAGCTCACCGAGAAGTTCGGCGGCGATGCGGTGGCCGAGAAGGCCTGGTGGGAGCTCGGGCAGATGTACGCCGACCTGAAGCGCTGGGACCTCGCGGCGCGCGCCTTCGAGGAGCTCGGCCTGCGCTTCCCCAAGACGCGGTACGACGCCTGGTTCGAGGCCGGTCAGATCTACGAGCGCCGGCTGAAGGACGCTGCCAAGGCCAAGTCGGCCTACGCGATGGTTCCCGAGTCTTCGCCGAACGCGAAGGAAGCGAAGAAGAAGTCCGGCAGTTGAGCGCGAAGCGCGCTGAACGGGCGAGCGGGAGAGTCGAGATGAAGCGGCGTCGAGCCTGGATGGTGTGGAGTCTGGCCCCTCTCCTGGTGATGTTCGCCGGTTGTCGGCGGGAGACTCCTCCCGTCGCGGCCGCAGCGCCGGCGGCCACGCCGGCCGAGGCCAGCCCGGCGGCGGCGCCCGCGGGCGAGCCGGCGCCGGCCGCCTCGCCGGTCGAGCTGGTGGTCGGCACCCGGCTCGGCCCGAGCGAGCCAAAGGTGGTCGAGAAGTCCGGCTTCGCGCTCGGCGAGCCGGTGGTCTTCGTGCTGCGCGGCGGGCCGCAGGCTCCCGGCGAGGTCGAGCTGGTCTGGCGCGACGCGAGCGACGCCGAGCTCCATCGCGGGCGATGGACGCTCGCGCCCGGTCGATCGGTCGAGCCGAGCTTCGCTCCCCCGGGAGGCTGGACCGCCGGGGCCTACCGCCTCGAGGCGCTGGCCGGCGGGCAGGTGGTCGCCGAGCTGCGCTTCGAAGTGGCCGAGCTCGGCGAGAGCCGCGAGCGCCCGGGCGTCTGAGCCGCCCGCGCTAACTCTCCACGAAGCGCAGCCGCACCGCCGCTCCCAGCTCTCCCACCAGCAGCGCGCTCTGCCCGAAGGCGCGCGCCAGCTCGACCGCCTCGGGCTCCGGCAGATCGAGGACCAGCCAGCTCGCCTCCTCGGGCCAGTCGCCGGTGGGGGAGCCGCTCACGCCGGCGAAGCATCGCCGGGCCTCGGCGGTGAGGCGGGCGAGCAGCTGCGCGTTGCGCTCCCGGTTGAGCTCCTCGGCGAGCGGTCGCGAACGGGGATTGGCCGCGGTCAGGAAAGCGAAGGTGCGTGCGCCGTGGGCGCCGAGCAGCCGGTCCAGTGCGGCGCTCGGCGCGCCGACGCGCAGCGCGAAGCTCCCCTCCGGCGCGTCGACGCGGTAGACCGCCCGCTCGTAGAGGGCGCGCAGCGCTGCGACCTCGGCGGACGGCGGAAGCTTCTCGCGTCCGCGGTCGTTGTCGGACGGTGCCATGGCTCGATCAAGGCTATCCCGCCGCTGTCCGGCGCGGCAGCCGGGCGGTCTCAGCTCGAGAAACCGATGCCCAGCCGGTCGAGCACGCGCAGCAGGAGGCCGGGCGGCTGGCCGGCGTCCACCCGTCGCAATGCCCGCGTCACCGCGCCGACCGCCCAGGTGCGCAGCGGCTCCGGGGGATAGGGCCGAGGGGGATCGCGGAAGAGCGCGAGCGCCGAGAGCTCGCTCGGTCGCGCCAGTGCGAGGTGGGCGAGCAGCCGGCCGGCGAGCCGCGTGCTGCCGAGGCCGTGTCCGGTGTAACCCAGCGCGTAGAGCAGCCGTCCGCGGTGCCGCGCGCCCGAGAACGGCGTGAGGCGCGTCGTCGCGGCGATGGGCCCGCCCCAGCGATAGGGGAAGTCGAGCTCCGCGAGCTGCGGGAAGTGGCGGCGGAAGCTCGCCGCGAGGCCGGCGTAGACCGTCTCGTCGTGATCGGCCCGCGGGCCGACGTAGTTGCCCCGGTGGTAGACCGCCTCGCTCGTTCCCCAGAGGATCCGGTCGTCCGCGGTCAACCGGTAGTAGTTGAAGAAGGCGCGCAGATCGGTCACTCCCTGGCGGTTGCGCCAGCCGATCGTCGCGCGCTCCGCCGGGGTGAGCGGCCGGCTCACCTGGATGTAGTCGTAGAGCGGCAGAAAGCGGTGGCGGAGACCCGGGAGCAGCAGGTGCGAATAGGCGTTGGTCGCCAGCAGGACGCAGTCGGCGAGGAGCTCCCCGGTCGCGGTCGTGAGACGCATGCCGTTGCCGTGGCGCTCGAGGGTCAGCACCCGGCTCGACTCGTGGATGCGGACGCCGCGCCGCTCCGCCGCCTGCGCCAGGCCGAGGACGAGCTTGGACGGGTGGAGCGTGGCGGCGCGCGGCGCGAGCCAGCCGCCGAGGAAGAGCGGGCTCGCGAGCTCCGCGCGAAGCTCGGCGGCGGAGAGCGCGCGCCAATCGTCGATGCCCACCCGGCTGGCCGCGGCCAGGCTGGCTTCGGCGTCGCGCAGGTGGGCATCGCTCAGCGCCACGAAGAGCTGGCCGACGCGCGCCAGCTCGGCGTCGATCGCCTCGCGCCGCAGGAAGCTCTCCAGGTCGTCCAGGTTCTGCCGAGCGATCCGCGCCAGGCGGCGGGCCTCCGGCTCGCCGAAGTGCTGGATCGCCAGGGCGTGCGAATGGTCGAGCGTCTCGCCCACCATGCCCGCGTTGCGCCCCGACCCGCCGTAGGCGACCCGCTCGCCTTCGAGCACGACAACCGAGACGCCGGGGTCGAGCTCGACCAGGGTGTTGGCGGCCCACAGGCCGGTGAGGCCAGCGCCGACGATGGCGATGCGACAGCGCGCCGCGCCGCCGAGCGGCGGCCGCTCTGGCGCATCGGGCGCGGTGGCGAGCCAGAAGCAGGAGCGCTCGACGGGCGCGTTCATCGCTCAGCCCAGCAAGTCGTCCACCGCGTCGGCGAAGAGGGCGGTGTGCCGGTCGACATCCGTCGCGCTGGTCGCCGGGCAACAGAGGGCCATGTTGTGAAACGGGGTCATGAGGATGCCGCGGTTGAGCAGCCGGAGATGGAGATACTCGTCGAGCTGCGGGTCCGCCGCGGCGGCCGAGGCGCCGCCGCTCGGCGGCGCCGGTGAGGCGAAGCGGTATTCGGCGCGCGCGCCGAGCTGGACGACCGACCAGGGGAGATTTCGCCGGGTGACGGTCGCCTGGACGCCGGCGACGAAGCGCGCGCCGAGCGCGCTCATGTGCGCGAAGCCTCGCGGGGTGAGCACTTCGGCGAGCGTCGCGCGGGCCGCGGCGAGCGACAGCGCGTTGCCGGCGAGCGTGCCGCCGACGCCGCCGGTATCGACGAGGTCGGCCTCCTTCTCGGCGGCGAGCCGCTCGGCGACCTCGCCGGAGAGGCCGTAGGCGCCGATCGGCAGGCCGCCGCCGAGCGCCTTGCCGAGCGTCACCAGGTCGGGCTCGAGTCCCCAGGCGGCCGTGCAGCCGCCGGGGCCCGCCGACCAGCAGTGGGTTTCGTCGAGCACGAGCAGGGTGCCGCTCTCGCGCGTCAGGCGGCGCAGCGCGGCGAGGAAGCCGGGCTCGGGGAGCACGATGCCGACGTTGGTCAGCGCAGGCTCGGCGAGCACGCAGGCTACCCGGCGATCGGCGAGCGCGCGCTCCAGGGCCGGCAGGTCGTTGAACTCGACCACCCGCGTGGTGGCCGTCGGATCGATCGCCGGGCCGACGTTGCCGGCGCGCGAGCGCGGCGCGCCGTCGGCCAGCGTGACGAACGACTCGTCGACCGTCCCGTGATAGCAGCCGTTGAACACCAGGACGAACGGACGACGGGTGATCTGGCGGGCGAAGCGCAGAGCGAAGCGATTGGCGTCGGTCGCCGAGAGGGTGAACTGCCAGAGCGGCAGGCCGAAGCGGCGAGCGAGCTCCTCGCCCACCACGGACCCGTCCTCGGTGGGCAGCATCAGCGTCGCCCCGCCCCGCTCGCCGAATCGCTGCGCGACGGCGCGCACGACGGGCGGCGGCGAGTGGCCGGCCATCGCGCCGCTGTCGCCGAGACAGAAGTCGATCACCTCGTGACCGTCGACGTCGACGATCCGGGCGCCACGCGCCCGCGCGACCGCGAGCGGGAATCCCCCTGGCCACTTCGCCATCCAGCTCATCGGGACCCCGGCGACGAGGGCGCGCCGCGCCCGTTCGAAGCTCCGCCGGGAAGCGGGCCGGCCGGCCGCGAAAGCGGCCCGCTCGCGGGTGATCAGCGCGCCCAGCCGCTTGCGGTCGAACGCCGCGCGATCAGAGGGCATGCGCGCGCGCGACCGCGGCGAGCGACTCCGCGAGCGCGTCGACGAAGCGGTCGAGCTGCTCCCGCTGGATGGTGAGCGGCGGCTCGACCCTGAGGGTGCGCGCGTTGATGTAGGTGCCGCCGATCAGGATGCGGCGCGCGAAGAGCTCCTTGGCCACTTCGTAGCCCAGCTCGTTGTCGGCGAACTCGAGGCCGAGCATGAGGCCGCGGCCGCGCCATTCGACGAGCAGCCGCGGGAACTTCGCGCCGAGCTCGGCGAAGCGCGCCAGCAGGTACTCCCCCTTCTCGCCCGCTTGCCGCGGCAGGTCCTCCTCGAGCAGCACGTTGATGGTGGCGATCGCCGCGGCGCAGGCCACCGGATTGCCGCCGAACGTGGTGGTGTGGAGGAACGGGTTCTCGATGTAGCGCTGCCAGGTCTGCGGGGTGCCGACGACCGCCCCGATCGGCATCACGCCGCCGCCGAAACCCTTGCCGAGGGCCATCAGATCGGGCGCCACGTCGTCGTGCTCGCAGGCGAACATCCTTCCCGAGCGGCCCATGCCGGACTGGATCTCGTCGAAGACCAGCATCGCGCCGTAGCGGTCGCAGAGCTCGCGCGCGGCCGCGAGATAGCCGGGCGGAGCGACGTTGATGCCCCCCTCCCCCTGGATCGGCTCGATGACCACGGCGGCCACGCGGTCGCCGGTGAAATCGAAGGTCCGCATCATCTTGGCGAGCAGGTCGATGTCCCCCCAGGGCAGGTGAGTCCAGTGGAGCAGCGGCAGGAAGGGTTCCCGGAAGACCGCCTTGGAGGTGCCGCCGAGCGAGCCCAGGCTCTTGCCATGGAAGGCCCCGACCGTGCCGATCAGGTGATGCCGCCCGGTGGTGAGCATCGCCATCTTGAGGCAGCCCTCGATCGACTCCGTGCCGGAGTTGGTGAAGAAGGTGAAGTTCAGGTCCCCGGGAGTGATCAGCGCGACCAGGTGCGCGAGGTAGGTGCGCAGGGGATCGATCAGCTCCTGCGAGTGGATCGCCTGGCGATCGAGCTGGTCGCGCACCGCGCGCATGACCTTGGGATGGCGATGGCCGACCACGTAGATGCCGTATCCCCCCAGGATGTCGATGAACTCCTGGCCCTGGATGTCGCGGAAGACGGCGCCCTCGTCCTGCCATTCGACGGCGGTGTAGTCGGTCGACACCGACTTGCGGTACTGCAGGAAGCCCTCGTTGACGTGGTCGGTCCAGTAGCGCACCGAGTCGGCGATGACCCGTTGGCGCTCGCTCGCCGAGAGCTCCCGTTTCGCGATGAGCTCGAGCACTTCGGCCGACTTCCGCTTCGCCTCCACCAGACTCTGTCGCATGGGCGGGAACCCCCGTGAGCGCTGCGCTCGGAGGTTCAGCCTATCGCGCCGCGCGCGGTGCCGCGCTACTTCGACTTCACCTGGGTCCAGGCCTCGTCGTAGAGCTTGTTCGCGTCGCCCAGGTCGTTGACGAACTCGAGCTTCGCCATCATCTCCGCCGGCGGGTAGATCGCCGGATTGGCGAGGTCGTCCGGGTTGACGAACTGCTTGGCGAGGGCGTTGGGCGTGGCGTACTGGTTGAAGTTGGACAACTGGGCGCCGACGCGGGCGTCGAGGATGTAGTTGATGAACTTCTCCGCCGCGTCGCGGTGGGGCGCCTTGGCGGGGACGCACAGGTTGTCGACCCAGAGCACGCCACCTTCGCGGGGCACGAAGTAGGCGGTCTGCGGGTCGTCGACGGTTCCGCGGACCGCGTCGCCGTTGTAGACCACGGCGGCCGTGACCGCCTTGGCGAGCACCTTGTTCTTGCCGCCGACTCCCCCCTCGAATCCCTGCGAGCGCTTCTTGGCGTCGAGCAGCAGGGCGGCCGCCGCCCTGATCTCCTCGGGGTCCGTGGTGTTGACGCTCTTGCCGAGGTACTTGAGGGCGCTGCCCATCATCTCGCGCACCGAGTCCATGAGCAGGAAGGAGGCGGACGCCTTCGCCGGATCGAACATGAGGGCCCAGGTCTCGTCGGCCTTCTGGCTGCCCTGGCGCAGGTAGATGCCGACCGTGCCCCACTGATAGGCGGCGGAGTACTTGTTGCCCGGATCGTAGACCGGGTTCTTGAACTTCTCGTCGAGGTTGGCGAGGTTCGGGAGGTTCTCGTGCCGGAGCTCGGCGAGCAGCCCGAGCTTGGCCATGACGGGCACCATGTACTGGCCGGGGACCACCACGTCGTAGAGCGCGGAGCCGCCACCCTGGAGCTTGGCCATCATCGACTCGTTGTCCTCGTAGAGGTCGATGGTGACCTTGCAGGCGAACTGCTTCTCGAATCCGGCGACGATCTCCGG
>CAYZWR010000098.1:0-13164 GCA_964481735.1 uncultured Thermoanaerobaculia bacterium | reverse complement strand
GGTGACGATCTCCCTTAGGATGACCGGGTGAGCTCTTCGCCAGAGTCGTCGGGTCGGTTCCGCGTGTGGACTGCGGTTTCGCTGGTCGCGGCGGCGGCGATCGTGTGGGGGTTCTGGGCGACGCTCGACCGGTTCCTCGACGCGGGCGAGGCCGTGGTCGGGGCGCCGGCGCGGGCGGCGCGGGAGCTCGCCGCCGCGGCGCGGGGGTTCCTCACCGCCGACGTCACCGAGCGCTTCGTCTCCTCGCTCCCGGCGGTGCGCGGCGAGGCGCGGCTCGAGCTCGCGACCGCCGAGACCGTCGAGACCCTGTCGCGGAGCGACGAGCGGTGGGCCTTCTGGGACTTGGTGCCGCTCGGGGCGACCACCGTCGAGCTGCGCGTCCCGGTCACCTGGCGCTGGCACGTGCCGCTCGACGGCGAGTGGCGGGCGGTGCTCGAGGAGGGGCTCCTCACCGTCGAGGCGCCGGCGCTCCGCCCCTCCCTGCCCCCGGCGCTGCACAGCGACGGCATCGAGCGGCGGGTCGAAGAGGACTGGCTCCGTTTCGACGGCGCCGAGCAGCTCGCCCGGCTCGAGCGCGAGCTCACGCCCCTGCTCTCGGCGCGCGCCCGCGAGCCGCGCCTGATGGCCTTCGGCCGCGCCGCCGCGCGCGAGGCCCTGGCCGACCTGGCGCGCGGCTTCGTCGAGCGCTCCCTGCCCGGCACGCCGGTCCGCGCCGTCGTGGTGCGCTTCGCCGACGAGCGCGCGGTGCCCGCCGGCGAGCGCCGCGACTGACCCCTCTCCCCCACCCCGATCCCCGCCCCGGCGGGATCCCGGAGGTATCGCCGCAGCCTCGTGCCAGAATCGGCCCCACCATGGACCAGGAGCGGCCGGCCGGGCGCGGGGCGGGCGACGGGGAGGGTGCTGCGAAGAGCGGGCCGGAGGGAGCGCCCGTGGCGCCCGTAGCGCCCGCGGAGACGCCCGCCGCGCCGCCAGTGGCGCCGACATCGCCGCTGGCTCCGCTGCCTCCGGTACCCCCGGGGGCGCCCGGAGCGCCGGAGCTCGCCGCGGCGCCCGCCAAGCCGGCGCGGAAGCCGCGCCAGAAGCGGCGCCGCCTCGGGCCCGCCGACTGGGCCGACTGGGACGACGAGCGGTTGCTGGCCCTGCGGTTTCGCGACCTCGACCTGCCGCTCGGGCCGGAGCTCGAGTCGCGCATCGCGCAGCTCTACGGCGAGCTCGCGGCGCGCGGGCTCGCCTTCCGCCCCCACTTCTGGCTGTCCGACGAGTGGTTCACCCCCGACGGCGTGCCCGGCATCGCGGTCCCCTTCTACCTCGCCCATCCCCGGCTCGCCAAGCTCGAGCTCCGCCAGATGCTCGAGGTCGAGGGCGGCGCGCACGAGTGGTGCCTCAAGATCCTGCGCCACGAGACCGGGCACGCGCTCGAGAACGCCTATCACCTGCGCCGCCGCCGGCGCCGCCGCGAGCTCTTCGGCAGCACCACCGAGCCCTATCCCGAGTTCTACGCGCCGCGCCCCTACAGCAAGAGCTTCGTCATCCACCTCGACATGTGGTACGCGCAGGCGCACCCCGACGAGGACTTCGCCGAGACCTTCGCCGTCTGGCTCGACCCCGAGTCGAACTGGCGCGACCGCTACCAGGGCTGGCAGGCGCTGAAGAAGCTCGAGTACGTCGACGAGCTGATGCGCGAGCTGGCGGGCAAGACGCCGCGCGTGCTCTCGACCACCCAGGTCGACGCCCTGCCGGCGCTCGACAAGACCCTGCGCCGCCACTACGAGGAGAAGCGCGCCCGCCACGGCGTCGACCATCCTTCCTTCTACGACCGCGACCTGCGCAAGCTCTTCTCCGACGACCCGGCCTACGTCCGGCAGCCCACCGCGGCGAGCTTCCTCACCCGGGTGCGGCGCGAGATGCGCCAGCTGGCGAGCCGGTGGACCAACGAGTACCAGTACACCATCGACAACGTGCTCGACGACATGATCGTGCGCTGCCGCGAGCTCGGCCTCAGGCTCACCCGGCCGGCCGAGCAGACCAAGCTCGACTTCGCCGTGCTGCTCACCGTCCAGACCATGAACTACCTGCACAGCGGGCGGCACCGGGTGGCGCTGTGAAGCCGCTGCGCATCCTCGCCCTGGTCCATCCCGACCTGGTGCCGCCGCCGACCGCGAGCGAGGAGACCCTCCCCGACGCGCCCTGGCGCACCGAGTACCAGGTCACCCGCGGGCTCGCCGCGCTCGGCCACGAGGTGCACGTGCTCGGGGTGGGTGGCGAGCTCAATCCGATCCGCCGCGCGGTGCGCGAGTTCCGCCCCCAGATCGCCTTCAACCTGCTCGAGGGCTTCGACGACGTGGTGCAGTGGGGGCAGAACGTGGTCGCCTACCTCGAGCTGCAGCGCATGAAGTACACCGGCTGCAACGCGCGCGGGCTGATGCTCGCCCAGGACAAGGCGCTGGCGAAGAAGCTGCTCGCCTACCACCGCATCCGGGTCGCCGAGTTCGCCGTGGTGCCGCGCGGCAAGAAGTTCCGCCGCCCCCGGCGGTTGGCCTTCCCGCTCTTCGTCAAGTCGCTCGAGCTCGACGCGTCGATCGGCATCTCCCAGGCCTCGGTGGTGGAGAGCGACCAGCGCCTCGAGGAGCGCGTCCAGTTCATCCACCAGAGTCTCGGCACCGCCGCGCTGGTCGAGAGCTACATCGAGGGGCGCGAGCTCTACGTCGGGATCCTCGGCAACCGGCGCCTCTCGGCGCTGCCGACCTGGGAGCTGACCTTCGAGAAGATGCCGGTCGAGGCGCGGAAGATCGCCACCGAGCGGCTCAAGTGGAGCCGCAGCTACCAGGAGAAGCACGGCATCGAGAGCGGCCCGGCGCGCGACTTGGCGGAGGGGCTCGAGCCGCGGATCCGGCGGATCTGCAAGCGGGCCTACGCGGCGCTCTATCTCTCGGGCTACGCGCGCATCGACCTGCGCCTGACGCCGGCGGGCGAGATCTACGTCATCGAGGCGAATCCCAACCCGCAGATCGCGAGCGACGAGGACTTCGCCCAGTCGGCGCGCGCGAGCGGCCTCGAGTACGCCCCCCTGCTGCAGCGCATCGTCAACCTCGGGCTCGCCTGGGAGCCGGTCTACCTCGCCTGAAGGCGGCTAGGTCTCGATCCAGACCGAGACCGAGCCGCCGCGGCAGGCGAACTCGCCCCAGCCGTCCTCGTTGGTGACCACCGGATCGGCGAGGTGCTCGGTCCAGTCGACGAAGCGGGCGTTCGCCCGCCCGACGTCCATCCACTTGGTCCCCCCCTCGCCGTCGCTCATCAGCACCGCCATCGCCTTGGGATGGCGCGCGTCGCCCAGGCGCACGAAGCCGACCAGGTTCAAGTGGTCGAAGTAGTCGATCTGGGGGCCCCAGGCGTACTCGCGCCGGGCGTGGAGGAACTTGTCGATCAGCCAGCGGTGCGAGGGCAGGATCACGCGGTGCCGGCGGCCGTCCCGGCCGACGTCCTCGTACTCCGCGCCGTAGTAGTCGGCATGGAAGACGCACGGGTAGCCCTCGCGGCGCAGCAGGATGAGGGCGTAGGCGAGCGGCTTGAACCAGGCCTCGACCGGCGACTCCAGGGCCTGCAGCGGCTGCGAGTCGTGGTTGTCGACGAAGGTGACGATCTCGTGCCCGCGCCGCTGCACCAGCGTGCCGTCCAACAGCCGCCGCATGTCGTGGTTGCCGCCCGCCCGGCTGGCGTTGTGGAAGTGGTAGTGCAGCGGCATGTCGAAGGCGGTGATCCGCCCGCCGAGGCGGTCGAGGAACCAGTTGAGGGCCGCGAGGTCGGGCGTCCAGTACTCCGCCGCGACGAAGAGGTCGCGCCCAGCGTGGCGCTCCATCTCGTCGAGCCACTGCGGGAAGAACCAGGCGGCGATGTGCTTCACGGCGTCGAGCCGGAAGCCGTCGACGCCGGTCGTGTCGAGGAACCAGCGCCCCCAGGCGGTGACCTCGTCGCGCACCTCCGCGCTCTCGAAGTCGAGGTCGGCCCCCATGAGAAAGGAGAAGTTCCCCTTCTCGAGCGCCACCTGGTCGTCGAAGCGCTTGCCCTCCAGGAGGTAGACGACCCCCTTCTCGTCGGGACGGCGGTGGTCGTAGTCGACCGCGTCGAAGTGCCGCGCCCCCCATTCGAAGGTCGAATGCCGGCCGCGCCGGCCGGGAAAGTGGAACCGGGTGTAGGCCTCGATCTCGCGCGGCTCCCCCACCGGGCGCAGCCGGTCGTCCTGCCCGAAGGGGGTCGCCCGCACGATCTCGGTGGCGTCGCCCCCCATGCGGTGGTTGAGCACCGTGTCGGCGTAGACCTGGAGACCGGCGCGCTGCAGCGCCTCGACCGCCGCGAGGTACTGCTGCCGCGTGCCGTACTTGGTGCGCAGCGAGCCCTTCTGGTCGAACTCGCCGAGGTCGTAGAGGTCGTAGGCCCCGTAGCCCACGTCGCTCGCGCCGGCCGCGCCCTTGGTCGCGGGCGGCAGCCAGAGCGCGGTGAAGCCGGCGCTCGCGAGCTCCTCCGCCCGCGCCGCCGCCTCCTCCCACAACGTCCCGTCGGCCGGCAGGTACCAGTGGAAGTACTGCAACATGACGCCGTTCTCGATCGGCATGGCCACCCCTCGCACTCCCCTCTATCGTATGCGCGAGTCGGCCCTGGGGTGGAATGGCGGGGCGCGGCGGGTCCCTCCGGCAGCGGCGGGCAGGCGGGAGCGCCGGCTCAACCGAGCAGCAGCCGCCAGAGCGGCAGGGTGGCCAGCGAGAGCACCGCGCCGTAGCCCACCAGCGCCGCGGCGAGCTCGGGGGCGAGGCGGTGCGAGCTGGCGAGCGCCCCCGCGGTGACCATCGGCGGCATCGCGCTCTCGACCACCGCGACCTGGCCGGCGAGGCCGTCGACGCCGAGCAGGCCGACGAGTCCCCAGGCGGCGAGCGGCAGCAGCACGAGCTTCACCCCCAGGCCGGCGGCGAGCGGCCCGAGCTGGTGCCGGGGCAGGCGGAGCTTGATCTGCAACCCGACCGCGAAGGTGACGATCGGGAAGAGGGCGTCGGAGAGCCGGGCGAGGACCACGTCGACCACCGGCGGCGGCGCCGCCGGCATGACGGTCAACGCGACGGCGAGGGCGAGGAAGGGGGGAAAGCGGACGATCCGCCCGGCGATCTCCCCGATCGTCGGCTGGCGGTCGCCGCCGTAGCGGGCCAGCACCCAGAGGCCCCAGGTGGTGAGCAGCAGGAAGGAGCCGAACTGGTCGTAGACCACGGCGTAGGAGAGCGCCGGCTCGCCGAGCAGCGCGCGGGTCAGCGGATAACCGAGGAAGGCGGTGTTGCCCAGCGGCACGCAGAGCAGCAGCACGGCGGTGCGCTCGGCGGAGAGCGCCGTGCGCCGCGCGACCAGCAGCACCCCGACCGCCGTCGCGGCGCAGAGCAGCCAGGGAACCGCCACCAGTCGCAGGAGGCTCGAGTCGAGCTCGAGGCGGGAGGCGTAGCGCAGCACCGCCGCGGGCAGGCAGATGTCGATCACGAAGCGGTTGAGCACCTCGGCCGCGGACTCGGGGAAGCGCCCGGTCTTGGCGGCGAGCTTGCCGAGCGCGATCATGCCGAGCAGGAGCAGGAACGCGTCGACCGCCATCGCGCCGGCAAGCCTACCTGTCCGGCGGCCTCCGCCGCCAACGAGCGGCGACGCCGCCGATCGAGTAGGCTCCGCCGCAGGCTCGAGCATGCGACTCCTGATCATCGGCGCGACGGGCGGAACCGGGCGGGAGCTGGTCCGCCAGGCGCTCGAGCGCGGCCACCAGGTCACCGCGCTGGCGCGCCGTCCCGAGAAGCTCGCCCTCGCCCACGAGCGGCTCACCATCCGGCGCGGCAACGTGCTCGATCCGGCCTCGCTCGACGCCGCGGTGCGCGGCCAGGAGGCGGTGCTCTCCGCGCTCGGGCACAAGCGCTGGTTCTACCCCACCCGGATCCTCTCCGAGGGCACGCGCCACCTGGTGGATGCGATGGAGCGCCATGGCGTGCGCCGGCTGGTCTGCGAGACCGCGCTCGGCATCGGCGACGCGTGGTGGCGGATGGGCGTCTACTACACCCTCTTCGTTCGCCTGTTCATTCTCCCGTTCTATTTCCACGACAAGGTGCGCCAGGAGCGCGTGGTGCGAGCGAGCGGCCTCGACTGGGTCCTGGTGCGCCCGGGGGCGCTCACCCACGGCCCGCGCCGCGGCCGCATCCGCTCGGGGCCGCGGGTCGGTCACTGGCTCTGGACGCAGCGCATCTCGCGCGCCGACGTCGCCGCCTTCATGCTCGATCAGCTCGCCGACGACCGCTGGCTCCGCCAGTCGCCGGGCATCGTCGGCTAGCGGGCTAGCGCCCGGCGGCCGCGCTCACCAGACCTGCACGCGGGAGGCCGGAGCGAGGTAGAGCTTCGCCCCCTCGCGGACGCCGAAGGCGGCGTACCAGGCGTCGATGTTGCGCACCGTCGCGGCGCGGAACTCCCCCGGCGAGTGACCGTTGACGAGCAGCGAGTTGCGCAGCGCCTCGGGGCGGACCTTGACCCGCCAGATCTGGGAGAACGAGAGGAAGAAGCGCTGGTCGCCGGCGAGCCCCTGCCCGGCGGGACCCTCCCGGCCGCCGTAGGCCGCGCGGTAGCCGTCGTAGGCCGCGGCGATCCCCGCCACGTCGGCGATGTTCTCCGACAGCGTGAGCTTGCCGTTGAGCTTCACGCCCGGCAGCGGCTCGTAGGCGTCGTACTGCGCGACCAGCCGCTCGGCGGCCGCGCTGAAGTGCGCGAAGTCCTGCTCGGTCCACCAGTTGGCGAGCCGGCCCGAGGTGTCGAAGAGCGACCCCTGGTCGTCGAAGCCGTGGCTGATCTCGTGGCCGATCACCGTGCCGATGCCGCCGTAGTTCTGCGCCGGGTCGGTGCGCGCGTCGAAGAACGGGGGCTCGAGGATCGCGGCCGGGAAGTTGAGCGCGTTCTGGAGCGGCAGGTTGACCGCGTTGACGGTCTGCGGCGTCATCCACCACTCCTTGCGGTCGCTCGGCCGCGCCAGCTTGGCGAGCGCCGAGCGGTAGTCGAAGCGGGAGGAGCGCTCCGCGTTGCCGAAGGCGTCGTCCGGCCGGATCTCGAGCCCGGAGTAGTCGCGCCAGCGCTCCGGGTAGCCGATGCCGACGTACATGCTGGCGAGCTTCTCCTTCGCCTTCACCCGGGTCTGCGGCGACATCCAGTCGAGGCGATCGATCCGGCGGTCGAACGCCGCCACGATGTCGGCGACCATCTTCTCCGCCGCCGCCTTCGACTCGGGGGGGAAGTAGCGCTCGACGTAGAGCTTGCCGACCGCGTCGCCGAGCGCCGCGTTGGTCGCGTCGACGGCGCGCCTCCAGCGCACGCGCTGCTCGGTGACGCCGGAGAGCGCGGTGCCGTAGAAGGCGAAGCGTTCGTCGACCAAGGCCTTGGGCAGCACGGACGCGGCGCGGTCGATGGCGTGGAAGGCGAGATAGGCCCGCCAGACCTCGAGCGGCTCGCTGCCGACCAGGGCCGCGATCCCGCGCACCGCGGAGGGATGCCAGACCATGAGCTCCGCCTGCCCGGCCAGGCCGGCGGCGGCGAAGAACGCGGTCCAGTCGAGGCCCGGCGCCAGGGTGGCGAACTGGTCGAGCCGCCAGCGGTTGTGTCCCTTCTGCACGTCGAGCGAGTCGGTCCGGCTGACGTGCACCGCGGCGATCTTGCGCTCCAGCGCGTCGATCCTCCCCGCGCGCTCGGCGGCGCCCGGGAAGCCCCCCAGGGTGAGGACCGCGGCGACGTGCGCGCGGTACTTCGCCTGCAGGGCGAGGCTCCGCTCGTCGGTCGCGAGGTAGTTGTCGCGATCCGGCATGCCGAGCCCGCCTTGCAGCAGGTAGGCGATGTTGCGCGCCGGCTGATCCAGGTCGGGCGAGACCCAGAGCCCGAAGAGGCGGTCGGTGTAGAAATCGGTGGCATTCAGCGGATCGACGTCGGCGCGCAGCAGCCCCCCGAGGTAGCCCGCCAGCGCCGTCCGGTCGGCGAGCGCGGCGATCGTCGCGAGCTCGGGCCGGAGCGGCGCGAGCCCCTTGGCCTCGATGGCGGCTTCGTCCATGTAGGCGGCGTAGTAGTCGCCGATCCGGCGGGCGTCGACGGCGCCCTGGGGCGCGGAGCCCGCCTGCTTGATGAGCTCGGCGGTCCGGCGGTCGGCCTCGTCGGCGAGGATGGCGAAGGAGCCCCAGCCGGCGCGATCGGCGGGGATCTCGGTGCTCCGGATCCAGCCGCCGTTGCCGTAGGCGAAGAAGTCGTCGCCGGGGGCGACCGCGCGGTCCATCCCGGCGAGGTCGAGGCCCGGCTCGGGGAGCGGTGCCACCGGCGAGGCCGCGAGCGGGAGCGGCGTGCCGAGGAGAAGGAGGAGCAACAGGAAGGCGAACGGGTTGCGTGAGCGCACGAGGGTCATGATCCTGCGATACGCAGCTCCCCGGCCAGGGTTGCATCCCGCGCGGCGTCCCCGGACCCCCGCGGATGGTTCCCGGGGGCGCGCGCTCGTCGCCCCGCGGCTTGACCCGTTCCGGCCACCGGACATACGGTTGCCCACACCGCGCCGCGGACCTCGAGCACGCCCTGGAGAAGGAGCCGCCGATGAAAGCCCACCCCACCACGTCGGAGCTCGTCTACGATTGGAACACCGCCGGCAACGGCTATCCGCATCGGGAAAGTCCGGTCGAGTTCGACGACGAGACGCTGCGCGACGGCCTGCAGTCGCCCTCGGTCAAGGACCCGGACATCGGCACCAAGATCCGGCTGCTCCACCTGATGGAGCGGCTCGGCATCCACACCGCCGACCTCGGGCTGCCCGGCGCCGGACCGCGCGCCCGGGCCGACATCCTCGCCCTCTGCCGGGAGATCGCCGGCCATCGGATGAGGATCACCCCCAACTGCGCGGTGCGGACGGTGATCTCGGACATCACCCCGCTGGTCGAGATCTCGCAGAAGGCCGGCATGGCGATCGAGGCCTGCGCCTTCATCGGCTCGTCGCCGATCCGCCAGTTCGCCGAGGACTGGACGATCGACCACATGCTCAAGCTCACCGAGGAGGCGGTGGCCTACGCGGTCGCCAACGGCCTGCCGGTGATGTTCGTCACCGAGGACACCTGCCGCGCCACGCCCGAGACCATCCGCCGTCTCTTCCGCTGCGCGATCGAAGCCGGAGCCCGGCGGGTGTGCGTCTGCGACACGGTCGGCCACATCACGCCGCGCGGGGTGCGCAACCTCGTGCCCTACGTCCGCCAGCTGATCCGCGAGACCGGCGAAGAGGTGAAGATCGACTGGCACGGCCACAACGACCGCGGGCTCGGGGTGATCAACACCATCACCGCCATGACCTCGGGCGTCGACCGGGTGCACGCCACGGCGCTCGGCATCGGCGAGCGGGTCGGCAACTGCTCGATGGACCAGCTGCTGATCAACCTCAAGCTGATGGGCTACATCGACAACGACCTGACCGCGCTCGCCGAGTACGCCGAGCTGGCGAGCTCGGCGACCGGCGTCGAGATCCCGATCAACTACCCGGTGTTCGGCAAGGACGCCTTCCGCACCGCCACCGGGGTGCACGCCGCGGCGATCATCAAGGCCAAGAAGAAGGGGGACGACTGGCTCGCCGACCGCGTCTACTCGGGCGTCCCCGCCGGCATGGTCGGCATGCGCCAGCAGATCGAGATCGGCTTCATGTCGGGGGTCTCGAACATCGTCTTCTGGCTCCACGAGCACGGCATCGAGCCCTCCGACGGCCTGGTCGAGGAGATCTTCCGCGCCGCCAAGGAGCGCAACCGCGTCCTCACCGACGACGAGGTGCTCGAGATCTGCAAGTTCGCGCGCGCCGAGCGCGAGGAGCCGCTCCACCTCGACACCCTGGGCACGTGGAAGAAAGAGATCGAGAGCGCCTGAGCCTCGCCGGCCGCGCGGGGCTGGTCACCGGCGCGGGGCGGGGCATCGGCCGGGAGATCGCCCTGGCGCTCGCCCGCGCGGGCGCGGCGGTGGTGGCGAACGACGCCGGCGTGGCGCTCGACGGTGCCGCCGACGCCGGGCGTCCCGCCGCCGAGGTCGCCGCCGAGATCGAGCGCGCGGGCGGCCGCGCGGCGGCGAGCTTCGATTCGGTCGCCGAACCGGCGGGGGCGCGGGCGATGGTCGCCCACTGCGTCGAGCGCTTCGGGCGCATCGACTTCGTGGTCAACAACGCCGGCATCCTGCGCGACCGCATCTTCCACAAGCTCACCGACGAGGACTGGGACGCGGTCCTCGCGGTGCACCTCACGGGCAGCTTCCGGGTGGCGCGCGCCGCCGCGGAGCACTTCCGCGCCCAGGGCTCGGGCGCGATCGTCAGCATGACCTCGACCTCGGGGCTGATCGGCAACCTGGGCCAGGCGAACTACATGGCGGCCAAGCTCGGCATCGTCGGGCTGACCCGCGGCATCGCGCTCGACATGGCGCGCTTCGGGGTGCGCGCCAACGCGGTGGCGCCCTTCGCCTGGACGCGGATGACCGCCGCGATCCCCGAGGGGGACGCGGGCGCGGTCGGGGCGCGGATCGAGCGGCTGCGCAGCCTGAAGCCGGAACAGATCTCGCCGCTGGTGGTCTACCTGGTCTCCGACGCCGCCCGCGAGGTCTCCGGCCAGGTCTTCGTGGTGCGTGGCGCCGAGCTCGCGCTGGTCTCGCAGCCGCGCCCGGTGCGCTCGCTCCACCGCGCCGGGGGCTGGACGCCGGAGACGGTCGCCGAGGCGGTCGCGGGGCTGCGCTCGAGCTTCGTGCCGCTCGAGGTCACCGCCGACGTCTTCCCCTACGATCCGCTCGCCTGACCGCGCGGCTCAGGCGCTCGCCGCGGCGGGCAGCCGCCCCAGCCGCTCGAGCTGCTCGTAGCGGTAGGCGGCGAGGAGCGCCGCGCCGAGCGCCCCGGCGAAGATGGCGTCGGGGTGGCTCGCGACCGCGAGCGGCCCGGCGCCGAGCTGGTCCGAGAGCGCCGCCAGCAGCCCCTCGTCGCGCGACAGCCCGCCGGTCACCAGCAGCCGGCCCTCGGCGCCGGCCGCCCGCGCCAGCCGCACCAGGCGGCCGGCGATCGAGTCGTGGATGCCGCGCAGGATGTCGGCGGTGGTCAGGCCGCGGCTCACCATGTTGATGACGTCGGTCTCGGCGAGCACCGCGCAGATGCTCGACACCGCCTCGGGCTTCTGGGCGGTGAGCGAGATGCGCCCGACGTCCTCGAGCGGCACGCCGAGGTAGCGCGCGATGTTCTCCAGGAACTGGCCGCTGCCGCTCGCGCACTGGCTGGTCATGCGGTGGGAGAGCACCTTGCCCCGCTCGTCGAGCCGGATGGCGCGCACGTGGAGCGCGCCGATGTCGAGCGCCGCGCGCGCTTCCGGGTCGAGGAAGAGCGCGCCGCGGGCGTGCGCGGTCATGCTGAAGAAGTGGCCGGTGCGGAAGGGCACCGCGTCGCCGTCGCCGGTGGAGGCGAGATAGCAGAAGCCGTCGCCCGGCACGCCGGCGGCGAGGCAGGCCTCCTCCAGCGTCACCCGGACCACGTCGTGGACCTTGCGCCGGCGGATGCGCTGCACGGCGGTGGCCAGCACTTCGGCGCCCGCCGCCCCGGCGATCCCTTCGCCGGTCGCCCCGTAGCCGCCGCGCGGGCTGCGCACCACCGCCACCTTCACCGAGCTCGAGCCGGCGTCGACGCCGGCGGTCAGCAGGCTCTCCATGTCGCCCTCCTCAGGCCACCGCCGCCGGCGAGAAGGTCGGCAGCAGGCTCGCCCGGCCGGCCGTCCAGTCGTCGAGCGCGAAGAGCGCCGCGCCCAGCGCGCCCATGTAGATCGAGTCGGGATGGATGTTGAGCACGATCTCGGCGCCGTAGTTCTCGCCCACCAGCTCGCCCAGCATCTTGGTCGCCATCGGGTTCTTGCACACCCCGCCGGTGAAGGTGAACTGGTCGCGGATCCCCCCCGAGCGGGCGAGCAGCGACATGGCGCGCAGCATGATCGCCCGGTGCAGGCCGGCGACGATCTCCTCGCGCTTCTGGCCCAGCGCCAGCCGCTCGCGCAGCTCGGCGCCGGCGAACACCGTGCAGGTCGAGTTGACCCGCACCACCCGCCGCGCGCCGAGCGCGAGCGGTCCCAGCTCGTGCAGGCCGAGGTTCATCTCGTCCGCGATGTAGCCGAGGTAGCGCCCGCAGCCCGCGGCGCAGCGGTCGTTCATCTGGAACGAGGTCACCACGCCCTGCTCGTCGACCTGGATCGCCTTGGTGTCCTGGCCGCCGATGTCGAGCACGGTGCGCGTGCCGGCGAACATCCGGTGCGCGCCGCGGCCGTGGCAGAGGATCTCGCTGCGCACCGCCTCCTTCGGGAAGGGGAGCGTCTGGCGGCCGTAGCCGGTGCCGACGAAAGCGACCTCCTCGAGGCCGTTGGTCCCGACCGCGGCGAGCGCGGCGTCGATCGCCTCCCGCTCGGCCGGCAGCTCGGCGACCCGGCGCGCGCCGGCGCGCAGCAGGCGGCCGAAGTCGCGCTCGTGGGCGCGCGTCTCGACGTCGAGGATGGCGCGGTCGAAGACCCCGGTCAGCCGCTCGAAGGGAACCCGGCCGTCGGCGGCCAGCCTCTCGGCGGCGGCCATGTAGGCGGCGCCGGCGAGGTCGCGGAAGAAGTCGCTCCGCCGTTCGGAGCCGTCGAGGAACATCGCCGGAGCGTCGCGCTCCATGGCGTCGAGCGCTTCCGCGGCCGCCGCGGCGAGAGCTCCGGCGGCGGCGCTCCGCCCGACCTCTTCGCGCAGCGCCGCGAGCTCGGTCAGGTAGAGCTCGAGCCGGAAGGCGCGGGCGAGCCGCTCGGAGAGAAGCTCGGCCGCCTGCGGCGTCAGCCCCGGCGCCGCGGCGAGCGCCCGGCGCAGCAGGGAGAGCCGGGTCGCGGTCAGCGCCTCCTCGTGCGCCACCGCGCAGGCGACCTCGTAGTTGCTCCGGCTGTTGGTGATCCCCTGCCCGACCACCCGCCCCTGCTCGTCGAGCAGCACCGCCTTGGTGGTGGTCGAGCCCAGATCGATGCCGACGGCGCACTTCACGCCGGCCTCCGCTGCTCGCGCGCCGCCAGCATCTGCAGGTAGCTCTGCACGCGGTTCTCGATGTTCGCCTTGCCGAAGTAGCGCGGGTCGACG
>CAYZWR010000097.1:0-13212 GCA_964481735.1 uncultured Thermoanaerobaculia bacterium | reverse complement strand
AGGTTTCCATTTGGATCAATGGGAATCTTGTGGGGGTCCCCGCCGGGAAGACACGCCCAGGAAGGGCTTTCCGTCGCGCGGTGGCGGGCCCAAAGCACAGCTGATCTTACCGCTGGGGCCTGTTCGCGCCCTACCGGCGCGGGTGCGCTCGGGCGAGGACCTCGCGCAGGTCCTTGATGGCGACCCTCGTGTAGAGCGCCGTCGTCGCGAGGCACCGGTGCCCGAGCAGCTCCTGCACATGGCGGATATCAGCACCGCCGCGCAGGAGGTGAGTCGCGCAGGTGTGCCGTAGCACGTGTGGAGAGACGGTGACGCCGATGGCTCGGCCGTGCCGCTGCACCACCGCGCGCAAGCCGACGAGGCTCAGCCGGGCGCCATCCCGGGAGAGGAAGAGCGCAGCGTCGAGGCACTTCACGAGCTCGGGCCGCGCCTCGGCGACGTAGGTGTCGAGGGCGAGGGCGGCGCGGCCCGGCACCGGCACGACACGATCCTTCTTGCCCTTGCCGCTCCGCACGAGCAGCACGCCTTCACGGAGGTCGAGGTCGGAGACGTCGGCGCGTGCTGCTTCGCCGAGCCGGATCCCGGTGCCGTAGAGCGTTTCCAGGATGGCGCGATCGCGCTTCCCGATGCGGCTCCCCGGGAAAGGCGCCGCGACCAGGCGGCGCGCCTGGGCCTCGGTGAGGATTCCGCGCGGGAGGCGTGCGCTTCGCGGGAGCGGGATCGCCTGGGCCGGATCGCGGAGCACGTGCCCTCGGCTCGCGAGGAAGGCGAAGAAGCGGCGCACCGTGCTCAGGGCCGACGCGCGGCTGGCAGCCGCGAGCGCCGTGCCCCAGCGGGTCCTGCGGCCTTCGAGATGCCGCGCGTACGCCACGAGGTGCCCCTCGGCGACGACGCGGGCGTCGCGGACGCCGTTCTCTCTTAAGTGATGAATGAGCCGCGGCAGCTCGAAGCGCGCCTTCTCGAGTGAGGAAGCCGAGTAGCGGCGGACGCGCAGCTCCTCGACGTAGCGCGTGAGCAGCGCGCCGAGGTCACCGCCCCCGTGGGTGCGCACGCCTCACCACCGCCTGCAGATCCGAGATCTCGACGTGCGTGTAGCGCTCGGTCGTGGTGAGGCTCTCGTGCCCGAGGAGCGCCTGGATGTGGCGGATGTCGGCGCCGTGCTTGAGGAGATGCGTTGCCACGCTGTGGCGGAAGGTGTGCGCCGTCACGCGCTTCTTGACGCCAGACTGGCGCGCCCAGAGGCGGACGAGCTTGTCGAGCGTCGCGCGGTAAAGGACTCCGCCGCGAGGCGAGACGAAGAGCCGCTTCGAGGCCTTCGCCGGGTAGACGCCGGGGCCCGTTCTCGTGGCGGCGAGGAGCTTCGGCCGGCCGCTCGCCAGGTATCTCTCGATCGCCGCGGCCGCGGGCGGTGTCAGGGGGACGTTCCGATCCTTGCCGCCCTTGCCGCGCACCACGCGCAGCGTCCTGTCCTCGGTGTCGACGTCGAAGGGAGAGAGCTGTATCAGCTCGCTCGCGCGGATGCCGGTCGCGTAGAGCGTCTCGAGAATGGCGCGGTCTCGCAGCCCGAGCGGCGTCCGTGTGGCGGGCGCCTCGATGACCTTCTGCGCCTCCCGCGGCGTGAGGATCGTCCGCGGCAGCCGCGTCTCGAGCCGCGGACGCTCGAGGCCCGCCATGGGGTCGTTGAGCGCGAGGAGCCGCCGGGTGAGGAAGCCGAAGAAGCTCTTCAGGGCCGAGAAGCGATTCGCCTGGAAGCCGGCCGAGTAGGGCTTTCCGTCGTGCCTGCGCAGCGCGAAGAGCTCGCTCTGGTAGGCGATGAGGTCCTGCCTCCTGAGCCCCGTGAGCGTCAGGCCCTTTGCCTCAGCCCACGCCAGGAAGGCGCGCACGTGGGCGACGTACTCCGTGACCGTGCGCTCGCTGTAGCGCACGGCCGAGTCGTCCTCGAAGAGCCGGAGGACCCTCTCGTCCTTCGCCGATAGACTGCCTTGCTGGTTTCCGCCGCAGGTTCGCGGGTTCGGGCTCATCTCGTTGGAACTGCGGCATCAAAAACCCGCGGAGGCTGTTCGCGGGTTTCCGCATGTTCGCGGGTTTTCCGGCCCAGGACCTCGGCGAGCTGGGCGGGGCTGAGGAGCCCGAGCGTCACGTCGAGCTGCGGCCCGCGGCCCGTCACCCGGTAGCGTGTGGCCTTGCCGGCACCGCCTCGCGAGGCCTCGGCCTCCAGGTACTCGAGCTCCACGAGCTCAGCCAGCCAGCCCCGCACCGTCGAGTCCGGCACGTTCAAGGCCTCCCGGATCTCGCGCCGCGAGACGACATCCTCTCCCTTCGCGGCGAGGCCCTGGATGCGTTGGAGCGCCTCCCGCAGCGGCTTCTTCAGGTCCGAGAGGGTTTCCCTCAGCACCTCGCCGGCGAGCGCGTAGGCGGCCTCGTAGTCGGCGAGAGACGCCACGATGGCGCCCTCGCTCGTCCTCTCCCTCTGGTGCTGGTGCAGGAAAGCCGAGACCTCGATCAGGTTCAGGAAGCGGGCGTGGTCGCGCCGGGTCCGCATCCACGAAGAGGGGAAGCTCAGCCGATCAGCGAAGGGGATGACCACCGGGAGAGGCTCGAGGAGCCGCTGCGCGGTCCAGTGGCGGCGAGTGATCGCCTCCGCCAGGCGCCGCAGCTCGAGGCCCCGCCCCGTCCGCATCACGCGCTGGCGCTCGTGGATCCTCCGCGTCTGCTCTTCGGTCTCGTCCATCATCAGCTCGAAGCAGCGGGTCGCGTTCTCGTGGTTCACCGAGCTCGCCGTCGTCGCTTCGATGAAGGCGGCGCGGGCCTCCACCGTGAAGACCTTCGTCCGCATGTTCCCCGTCTGCGGGTCCTTCACTGGCGCCGCGGCGATGAGCTTCTTCCGGCTCTGCAAGACGCGGATCGAGTAGTCAGCCTCGATCGAGCCGTAGCGCTCCTCGACGATGACGAGCTTGCGGTCGAGGAAACCCGGCTCCGTGTAGTAGAGGCTCTGCGGTGTGAGGCGCGTGAGGAGCACGACATCCTCGGGCGGGCAGAGCCGCTCGATGACCTCGGTGAGCCCGCTCTTCCCGGCGCCGCTCTGCGAGAGCACGATCGCGGAGAGCGGGTCCTCGAGCTTCCTCGAGACGGCCACCAGGTAGAGGAGGCGCTTGTTCGTCTCCTCGCCCACGAAGCCGAGCGCGTCGATGTCCCGTGCCGCCTGGTCGAGAAGATCGCTGCGCCGCAGGAAGCCGAGCGCCTCACAGCGCTCGGCCTCGCTCATCGCCGGTGGCGATGCCTCGTTCTCGCTCGCCGGCGTCTCGGCCGCCTTCTCGCCCTCGACGACGAGCGCCAGGAGTGCCGACTCGATCCCGTCGGCTGGCACGCCGAGCGCCTTGGCCGCGCGCCTCGCGTACTCGCTCCTGCTCCTCGATGCGTAGAGGTCGATCGTGTCGACGTGGAAGGCCTCGCCCTTCGTCGCCTTCACGGTGGCCCGCAGGCGGCCGAGGAGGAGCGTGTGGACCCGCGCCTGATACGTCACGCCCGCGCGCGTGAGCTGAAGCGCGTTCGAAGCCGGCTCGCTCTTTTCCCTTAAGGGAGACGAGGTCGCGATCGGCTCGGGAGAGGGTGGCGGTGGTGCCGGTGTGGCTGCCTCGAGGAGCTGGCGGAAGACCCGGCCCGCATCCCCGTTCCTCGACACGAGGAGCTCGTTCGCGTCCTTGATCCCGGCCGGGAAAGCGACAGCACGCACCGAGAGGCCCGCAGCCTCCAGCTTCCCCTTCAATGCATCCGTTGCCTTGCGGCCGGCGTCGTCGTTGTCGAGGGCGAGGATCACGCGCTTCACTCGCTCGCGCTTCAGGAGGTCGAGGTGGTCCGGCGTGAAGCCATTCGTGCCGTAGATCGGGATCGCGATCCCGATGCCGACCTGGTGAAACGACAGCGCATCGAAGATGGATTCGGCGAGCACCACCTCCTCGCTCGTCCGCGCCGCCTGGAAGTTCACGACGCCGCGAAGAGGGCCGGGAAGGTAGCAGTGCCGGGGCGCCTTCAGGCCGCGGCCGTAGAGGCTCGTCCACCGCCCCGTCACCGGATCCGGGATCGGCACCACGACGCAGCCCCCGAGGAGCTCGCGCCCTTCGGCCGTGATGACACCGAGCGCCAGGAGTTGCTCGCGCAGCTCGCCCTCCTTCGGGATCACCTTCAGGAGCGAGCCGTCCGCGTAGCCGATCTTAAGAGCCTGGACGAGGTCCGTGTCCGTGATCCCGCGTTCGATGAGGTACGCCTGCGCGTCCTCCCTCTCGCAGAAAGTCCGGTGGTAGTGCTCGATCACCCGGGAGAGGATCTCGCCGGCACTTGGCAGCGGCGGCGCGCCATGGAGGGGCGCGCCCTCGGCCGTGGGCTTCGCCGCCAGCTTGCCATTCCGAAGAGGCGTCAGCGCCGCGACCGGCGTTCGCTGCTGGATTCGCGGCCGGTCCTCCATCAGCTTCGTGAGATCGAGGCCGGCCCGCCGTGCCAGCGCCTCGAGCGCTCCACCAAAACTCACCTTGTCGTGTTTCGTGAGGAAGCCGATGACGTCACCCGCGGCGCCGCAGCCAAAGCAGTGGTAAAGCCCCTTCGCCGAAGAGACGTTGAAGGACGCCGTCTTCTCCTTGTGGAAAGGGCAGGAGCCGACGAGCTGCTGGCCTTTCTTCTTGAGCTCGATCCCGCGCTCAGCGACGAGCGCCTCGATCGGGTTCGCTGCCCGGATACGCTCGATGCCTTCCTTGCTGACCTGCATCCGTCCTCCTCTCCTCTGCACGAAGCGCGTCGAAGGCCATGTCCTTCAGGCGCCGGACTTCCGACTTCAGAAGCCGCAGGTCCACGAGAGCCTGGCCGCGGTGGTAGTCGCGCACCGCGTCGTCGACCCCGGGGCCGCCGATCGTGAAGACCGCGACCCGGCGCCCGTTCGTCCCGCGCACCTCGATGCCGTGGAGCTCGCCGCCACGCACGAGCCCGAAGGCTCCGAGGAAGAGGTCGTCGGTCTGAAGCACTTGGCCCTCCCTGTGGACTGCGGGAGGAGAGGTGGGTTAGCTTGCGGACGGATCGAGGTGGGCCCGTCTCTCCTCTGATTTCGGGCCGGCGTCGGGAGGTCCGCCAAGATCGACCCGACGCTGGCCCGCCTGCTCCGTCCGGCGGCCCCCGAGAAGACCTGTCAAGAGGAAAATGGCTCGCCTGGACGTGGTCGCACTATATATGATCGACTTATATCTGTTCAAGCCCTTTCCGATGACCACCCTTAGACTGCCCCCGAAAGGGGTCCCGCTCTTGGCTCAGCGACGCAGGTTCGTCGCTCCCGTCGACGACAAGGCCATCTCTCGCCGGCTCGCCGAGATTCGCCGGAGCCGCGGGCTCACGCAGGTCGAGCTCGCAGCGAAGCTCGGCCTGAATCAGCCGCTCATCTCGCAGTACGAGCGCGGCGACATCCGCATGCACGGCTCGCTCGTGGCGGCATTCGCCAAGGCCCTCCGCGTCAGCGCCGACGAGTTGCTCGGGCTACAGCCGACGAAGGGAAACGGGCTGCCAAAGGATCGGCGCTTCCTACGTCGGCTCGAGAAGATCGAGTCCCTCTCACGCCGCGACAAGCAGGCGCTCCTCCGCACGATCGATCGGTTCCTCGGCGGAGCAGCATGAGTTGAGAGCCTACGGAGTCCCGGGCTTCTGGCGAAAAGCAGACTACGTCGTTCAGGAAGCAGCGTTTGACTACCTCGGCGTTCGCCATGTTGGCACCGGCCTTCTGACATGGACGCCCACCGAAGGCTTCCATCTGGAGCTGTTGCAGCTGAAGCGGTCGCAAAAGCTCCCGACGCCCATTACCTTCGGCGGGTTGAGAGTCGTCGGCCCGAAGGACTACTCGTCCATCCGGTTGAAGCTACGAGACCAGGGATATGCGGTCACCGCGCCGCTACCGTTCGATGATGGGCTCGGCTATCAAGTCGTCAGTGATGACCGGCTCTCCGTCGACCTCCGCTCTGTCTCCTTTATGCACCTGCCGGCCCCGCGCCCAGCGTCTGAGTGGTGGTCTGGATCAGCACTCCTCGATGTCGGTCGCCTGGTCGACTGGCCCGACGCGATCACGCAGACCACGCTCCTCGACGGCGAGCATCTCAGCGAAGGCTTCTCGCGCTCAGGGCTCTCCTACCGATCGTGCTCGATGACGGTCATCGGGCGCCACGAGGAAGGGCGCCATTTCAGCGTTTCGTGGTCGCTGGACTGGCGCCGATACTCCAGGGCCGAGAATTGGCGCTTCCCCGAAGCGCTCCAGGACGCGCTGCGGGTGATGCTTAGCCGGCCCGTTTGGCTGCTGCAGCGCGAGGTCGATGCATCCCCTCGCCGCCGACTGGAAAGGCGATCGCCCGTGAAGATGCAGGCGGCGAAGTTCCCTCTGGTCGAGAGCGGCTTTCTAAACAAGGAGCGGTTGTTCCAGCTCGCTGGATTCTTCCTCAAAGGTGGGCCCGAGGCACGGATCGCGCAGAAGATCGTCAGCCAGATGCTGAGGGCCGCGCGCCAAGTTACCTGGGCTGACGAGCAGTTGCTGCTCTCGACGATTCTCGAAGCGACGCTACGGGCGTGCGACCGTTGCCCGTGGCCGGAGAAGAAGTCACCGATTGCCGCTAGCCTGTCGCGCTTTCGGCAGCAGTATGGCCTAGGCTCGTGTTGGAGCGTCGCATCTCGCCACGCAGTCGCTGCGTTCGAGCATCTCAGGCACCCTACTGCTCACCCCGACTGGCGACTTGAGGAGCACGATCCTGCTCGGGCCGCTGATCGCAGTCGAGCCCTTGGCGAGATGGCCTTCCTCAGCCGCTTCTACGGATACCTCATCCTCGCCATGGCGGACGTGCCAGATCTCAAGCCCATCTTCGACGGCCGGCGCGTCGGACCAGCTTAAGGCTCATGAGGCATCGTCTACAGCGTGCCAGATGAAAGGCAGGAATCATCGTGAAAGTCTTTCGCGATCTCACCTTTCGCGGACGGACTGAGGCTCTCCGCCGACTTCTGGAGAGGATGGACGAGAGGGCTACCGGCGAGTGGCGCCGGGACCGCGAAAAAGAGCAGCAGCTCAGAGCTGCGCCCGGACCGATGTTCTGCTTCCGCTGCTCGACATCCGGGGAGCGCCCTGCTGCATCGCTGTGGCTCGCGGAGAGAGACGACCGAGAGCTGTACGTGCCGAATGTCGTCCCAGACGAAATCAGGCAGCTGAGCCGCGATCAGTACAATCGGATCCTCCAAGGGTTCCACGACGAGATAGCCTTACCTGCCGCCGAGGGTCTCGGCCTCGAGGTCATCTTCACCTCTGAGGTCGCCACGCTCGATAGATGGCTCAGCCCGGAAGCGATCGCGAAGCTCCGGGTCTTCTCACAGGTCGCCAATCGCTCGACGGGGTCGAGTCACCCGAATGACCGCGACCGCTGGTTCGACTTCATCTTCACAGTACATCGCCAAGGCTCGAAGCTACCGATGGACATGCTGCGCCGGTGGCTTGAAGAGGAAGAGCGCTGGCATGAGGAGGGAGCCTCGGACCTGGCCAGGGAATACGAAAACGCACGAGAAATCCTGACTGCCTACGACCGCTTCAGGGCCTGAATGCCCGAAACCATCACCAGCTTGGTCGCGCTGATCAAGCAGGCGCCCGCCCCGGTGGTCCTACTCGACACCTGTGCGCTGCTCGATATCGTGCGCGCGTCCCACCGCGAAGCGCTCTCGGCTGAAAGCGTTGAAGCAGCCCTGTCGCTCGCCGGACGGGCAAGGCAGCATCCATGCGGCGCCTGGCTTGTCGCGGCCGAAGTCGTCGACACGGAGTGGGCCGATAACTGGGAGCACGTCGTGACGGAAGCACGGCGAGAGATCGGACAGTTGGAGCGCCGCATGGACAAGCTACGGTCTGTGGCGAAGCACGTCGTCCCACTGGAGACGGTCGCAGCACTCGACCTCGCTCGCCTCCAGATCCACGATCACTTGAAGGGTGCTGCGCAGGCCCTGCTCAAACTCGCACAGATCATCGCGCCAGATCCTGACGCGATCATGCGCGCGCGCACGCGAGTGACGACCGGCACGCCACCGGCGGCCAAGGGGAAGCAGGAGTACAAGGACTGCGAGATCTTCGAGCACTACTTGGCGCTCGGCAGGGCACTGCAGGCCGACGGCTTTCAGCAAGATCTCTTCTTCGTTTCGTCAAACACGAGAGACTACGGGGCCCCAGGGAAGCTGCTGCCCGAGCTCGAAACCGACCTTCGCTCGGCTCGAATGCAGTTCATCACCAGCTTCGCTTGGCTGAATGCCCTCCTAAACCGACCCTGATCAGCCGCGCCTGACCTCGCGGGCACGCCGCGTGCCGCGGCACCACGATCGGCCGAGCACGCGCCGCGCCCGCTCGGCCGCCGCGCCCCGGCTCTCGCGCGAGGCCACGCTCTGTCACGCGGGGCGCAGCGTCGGCGAGGCCGGTGGCGCCCCGCGCGCCAGCAGCGTCGCCTCGCGCCCGGCTTGACGAAGGGCGCCGCCATAGCGCACGAGCTCCGGCCAGGCCGAAAGCTCGCACGCCATCGCGGCGCACTGCTGGCCGGCTAGAAGCCGCGCCGACGGTTGCCTCTGGTGATCCCCGGCCGCAGGTCGGCCCGCGGACGTCGCGCCCGGCACGCGGAATGCTGAGCTGTTTCACCTAAGGGATGGCGGTCGCCGCATTCCGCGCGCCGGGTTCCGCGACTTTTCGCTCCGCTCCCCTGAGCGTGGGAAGGGTCGCTCCGCCCGATAAGCCCCGGGGCTTATCGGAAGTCGCGCGCTTTGGTCCGCGGGCACGCGCGCGCACGTCCCCGTGGCGCTCCCGCGAAGGCGCGGGAGCGCAGCTCTTCCTTGAAGGCGCGCGCTCTGTACATAACGCCGTTATGTACCCCTGCGTCCGGGGCTCCTGGCTCCTGGCTTCGCCGCGGCCCGGCTCGCCGGCTCGCCGCGCGCGCCAGACCGGCCTGTCATGCGGCGTGCAGCCACGGCCCCGCGCGCCCGCCGCACGCCAGGCCACGCCGCGCGCGCCCGGCTCCGCTCGACACCCGCACGCAGCTGCGCCGCCAGCTCAGCGGCACTCGACTGGCGCACCCGGCACTCCCACACCGTCCTCACGCTCCAGCCCATCGAGCGCAGCCGCCTCTCGTTGCGCTTGTCGCGGGCCTTGTTGCCGGCGATCTTCGCGAGCCAGTACGGCCGGTTCACGCCAGGGATCCGGCCCTTGAGGCAGCGGTGGCCGTGCCAGAAGCAGCCCTTCACCTGGATCACGAGCTTCCGCTTCCGCATCACGATGTCCGGACGTCCAGGCAGCCCGGCCACGTGCAGGCGAAAGCGCACGCCCATAGCGTGCAGCGCGCGGCGCACCGCCAGCTCCGGTCTCGTGTCCGCCGATCGGATCGCGGCCATCACCTGCGACCGCTTCTCGCGCGAGAAAACGTCGGCCATTCGCCGACACTACGCCCTCGGCACGAGAGCAGGAAATCAGCTTGAAAGGAGGCTCAGGAGACGAGGCTTGCCAGCCAAGCCTCCAGGCTCATCAAGCGGCCGCTCGCTACATGTTCGACGAGCTTCTTGGCCGAACGCCGGGCCTCAGGCCCGTAGGCAGCGAGCGGCCCCTGAGGGTTCACGTGGACGACAGCGGTGAAGAGCGCCGCGTTTTGGGCGCGGCGCTCACAGGCAGCGACCAGCCGTGCCGCGTCGAATTCGTTCGTCACGAGCACGAAGCCGAAGTCCCGCCCCGCGTCCTCCAGCCGTGCGTATGCTTCGAAGTCGACGCCAAACTGCTCCTCGCGGTCCGCGCGCACGCTCCACTTCGCGCTCACCAGCACACGCCGCTCGCCAGGGCCGATCACGGCGACGTCGACCTCTCGCGGCTTCTCGGCGCCGCGCGGCGGCCGGAAACCAGCCAGCGTGTGCAGCGGCGCGCGCGAGCTGACCGCCAGATTGGACGCGCCAGGGAGCCGCTGTGTCAGCGCGGCGAGCACATCTTCGAATCCCTCGCCGACGAGGTTCTTCCGCTTGTTCTCCTGGGCCAGATACGTCCGGATCCGCTGCACCAGCCGCCGCATCGCGTCAGCCGGCGGCGCCTGCGACAGCCAGGCCCCGAGCTCTTCCTGCACGAGCATCTCGAGGCCGGGATCTTCACCGGGCTTCGGGAAGCCACGGCCCTCGTAGAGCGCCCGCTGCTCGGCTGCGAGCCGTTCGCGCTCGGCTTGCCGCCTCGCAATCACGCGCGCCAGCCGCTCGGTCCCGCGTGCGAAGAGCCAATCAATGCGCTCTCCCAGCCCTGAAGGCGCCACGCCGAGCTCGCGCGAAATCCAGTCGTGGAATGCGAGCGACCTCCCGTACCACGGCCTCCCAGGCTGCGCCTTGTCGCTCTCGTAGCAGTGCGCCAGCCCCGTCGTACGGTCGGTCCAAAGCAGCAGCCGGTACACGTGCTGCCAAGCGTTCGCCGGGGTTACCTCGCCAGCTTCGGCGAAGTACTCGGCCAGCATCTGCCGGCGGCTCTCAGCGCCAAAGGCGCGTTCGATCTGTGTAGCTTCGGGCTCTTCGCTCACGCAGTCTTGCGCGCGCCCACGGCGAGCAGCTTCGACATCGACGCCGCTATCGCACGCGCGAGCAGCGGCGGGACGGCGTTGCCCACCTGCCGGTACCGCGAATGCCCAGCCCCGCCCTCGATTCGCCCAGGCAAGACCCCGCGCTGCGGGTCCGTCGTGAATACGAAACGGTCGGGGAAGGACTGCAGGCGGGCAAACTCGCGGACACTCAGCGCGCGGCGCTCCTTGTAGTGATAAACCGAGTCAGCCTTCGTGTTCAGCGTCCAGGACCAGATGGCCGGGTGCAGCCGCCGATAGGCGTAGTAGTGGCGCCGGCCGAGGCGTCCACTGCCGTTGTTCGGCCCCCAAAGCTCGCCCGTCAGGTAGCGCTCGGTCATCTCGTCCGGAAGGTCGCGGTAGTTGCCTCCGGGCGGCAGGCCCGAAAGCCGGATCGTCGTGTCCGTATTGATCCGCGGCACACTCGTGTTCGAGATCCTATCACCCAGCCCTGAGCGCATCCGCCTCTGATACTCCGATGCAGGCGCCAGCAGTTGCGCGACGTCCATCTCGTCGCACCGCTCGCCGACCTCGAGCTCCGCCAGGTCGCCGATCGCCTGCTCGGCGCTGACGAAGGTGGTGTCGGCAGGATCACTCAGCTGGCCCGCTGCAGGGAAAAGACCCGCGCGCTCGACGACCTCGTAGCGCACACGCCCGTTGCCGTTGCGCCGCTCCAGCCAGAAGCGCTCCGTCGCGCCAGAGCCCGGCATCACCGGCGGATCCAGCCGCAGCGAGGAATGCACGCCGAGGAAAACGATGCGGCGCCGCGTCTGTGGCACCCCGAAGTCGGCAGCGTCGAGCACCTGCTCAGTCACCCGGTAGGCACCCTCGAGCGCCAGATCCTCGAGCACCTGCTCCTTCACGCCCATCTGCTCGAGGCCGGGGACGTTCTCCATCACGAACACCCTCGGCTCGATCTTCCCGACGATGCGCACGAATTCGCGATAAAGCGAGTTGCGCGAGTCGTCGATCAGGCGGCAGTGGTTCCTCACCTGCGAGAAGGCCTGGCACGGCGGCCCACCCACGACCACGTCCGCACCGGCCGCAGCTTCGAGCACCTCGCGGCGCACGCGCAGCTCCCGGATGTCGCCGCACACCGCCCGTGCTTCGGGAAAGTTCAGCGCGTACGTCGCGCAGGCATCAGGGTCGACGTCCGACCCCGCAAGGATCCGGTACCCCGCTTGCCGAAAGCCCTCCGACAAGCCGCCAGCGCCGGCAAATAGGTCAGCGACCCGCAGCGGCCGGCTCACTTCGCCTTCCCCTCCCGGCCTTCAGTAATCCTCTGGCCGGCAGTCGGGGTCGCGGTGAGCTTCTCAATCGGCGGTTCCTTCGCGCGGGTTTCCGTACGCCCCGGAGTCGGCGTGCTCAGCAGCGGAGATACCGTGGGCTTCGCCGCTGGAGCAGCCGCAGGCGCGCTCGGCGACGCCGGCTCGGCCTGGGGCTTCGCCGGCTCACTGGAAGCAGGAGGGTTCGCCATCGTTTTCCTCGCAAGAGAAGACACGCCAAGCAGGCCCGCTGTCAAGGCCATCGCCGCAAACAGCAGCCACAGCGTCGCCGTGAAGCACCGCGCCAGCCCGGCGACCCCCTTCACGACGTCCTCCGCCATCGCATGCGACTCGTCGGCCGCCTTGGCGTAGTAGGCGCCGATCATCCGGCGCGTCTCCGCCTCGGTGCTCACGTGCCCGGCAATCACCACAGGGCTCTCGGGGCCGGGCAGCCCCTGCCCCACGTAGCCCTTCTTCACGGCTCTGCCGAAGAGGACGATCTGCACGGCGGCGCCAGCCAGAAGGATCGATAGACAAGCCGCCATGCCTAAAGGAGAGGCCTCGCCCAGCTTGCCGAGCTGGCCCAGCAGCGCCGCCTCCAGCCCCACCACCACCGCGATCGCCGCCGCCAGCTGCCGCGCCCACCCGCGGAAGTCGGCGATGCGCTTCTCCGCCGCGTCGTAGCGGTCCTTCGAATACTGCACCCAGGCCGTGATCGCCTGCGGGTCAGAGGGCAAAAGGGGCTGTTCGGCACTCATTAACCGGATGCTCGCACACAGTACGGCCAGGACAGGACCGCTCCGCCACCGCCGCGGGGCCGGCGCGCGGCGTGCCCCGTCCGGGCCGGGCAGGCCGCGTGACGGCCCGAGCCCACAGCCAGGCCGGTCAGCCGGCCAGCCGGGGGGCCGCGGCGAAGCCACAAGGCGACAGCCCAGGCCCGCGGGCCAGGGGGCGATAACACGGTTATCGCCAGAGCCGCGCACTCAGGATCAGACGCGCGCCTCCGGCAGGCCGGCGAGCGGGCGCGCGACCCGCTCCTCGCCCGTGGTGACGTTGCGGGGCGCGTGACCGCTCGCCCGCAGGCCACGGCGCGCCGCCATTCGTGCGCGGCGTGCCCGAGGGCCAAAGCGCGCGACTTCCGATAACGGGCCCGTTATCGGGCGAAGCGACCCCTCCGCGGGACAGGGGAGCGGAGCGAAAAGTCGCGGTACCCGGCACGCGGAATGCCGCGACCGCTATCCCTTAGCTGAAGCAGACCTGCATTCCGCGTGACGGGCGCGACGCACTCGGGCCGACCTGGCCCGCGGGCGCCCACAGCCACAAGCGACAAGCCGGCGCGG
>CAYZWR010000096.1:0-13281 GCA_964481735.1 uncultured Thermoanaerobaculia bacterium | reverse complement strand
GAGCCCGACCTGCAGCGTCTTGTGGTGGAAGAGCGCGACGCCGAGGAGGGTCAGGCCGAAGAGGATGAAGTCGACGGGAATGCCGAAGAGGGTCGGACTCGCCATGGCGTGTCGTCAGCTCCGAAGAAGGCGCGGCGGAAGGACCGGCGCGCCGGCCTTCCCCGACATCTCCGGATGGCGGCCCGACCATCCGCCTTCGCCTCCGGCGCCCACCGCGGGCGCGGGACCCTTGTTCCGGCACGCCATGCTCCGAGGCGCTGCTCGGCGGCCGCGGCGCGCAGGATCTCCGAAACCCCGGGGCAAGTCAATCCGCCGCGGGCGCGTCACCCCCCGCGGCGGCCCGTCAGTGACCCGCGGTTGCGGGCGCGACGGCGGCAGGCGCATCGGCCGCCGTCGGATGACCTTCCGGCGTGGGGTGCCAGCCGAGCGCGAAGAGCAGCACGAAGAAGCCGAGGACGTAGGCCAGGGTGACGTGCCAGCCGTGCTTCAGCCACTGGCCGACCGACTTCGCTTCCGGGTACATGTTGGAGATCGCGACGCCCGCCGAAGAGCCGAACCAGATCATCGAGCCGCCGAAGCCGACCGTGTAGGCCAGCATCCCCCAGTCGTACCCCCCCTGCGCGATGGCGAGCGCGGTCAGCGGGATGTTGTCGAACACCGCGGAGAGGAAGCCGAGCCCGAACGCCGTCTGCCAGGAGGCGCCAGGCAGCCGCTCGACCGGCATCATGGTCGCGGCAGTCACCAGGCAGAGCAGGAAGGTCGTTCCCTTGAGCGATTCGGGGAGCAGGCCCCACTCCGGCTTGCGCAGGGGCGCCATCAGCAGCAGCGCCACCACCACCGCCACGCCGATGAACGGGAAGCGGTCGGCGAGCTCCGGGTGCTCGACGTTGACGAAGACGTTGACCGTGATCGCAGCGGCGAGCACCACCCCCACCACCAGCACCCGCCCCCAGTCGACGTGGGTGTTCGCCGGCGCGTCCTTGAGGATCGGCGAGTGCCTGTTCTGCTGCAACGAAGCCGGGATGCCGCAGACGAAGAGCGCCACGAAGGCCGCCGCGTAGGCATGCAGCACCGCGGTCGGCGCGATGCCGTTGATCCACATCATGGTGGTCGTGGTGTCGCCCACCACGCTTCCCGAGCCACCGGCGTTCGACGCCGCGACGATGGCGGCGAGATAGCCGATGTGCACCTTCTTGTTGAACACGGTGTGCGCCATCGCCCCGCCGATCAGCGCCGCGGCGATGTTGTCGAGGAAGGAGGAGAGCACGAAGACCATGACGAGCAGGACGAAGGCCCCCTTCCAGTCGTCCGGCAGGTACCTGGGCAGAACCTTGGGCACCTCGCTCTGCTCGAAGTGGTTGGCGAGCAGCCCGAAGCCCATGAGCAGACAGAAGAGATTGGCCAGCGTCACCCACTCGTGATGCAGGTGGCCGGCGAGGCCGGCGAGACCCGCGCCGGTGGCGAAGGGCGCGAAGAGCAGCTTGTAGATCGTGATCACGGTGAGACCGGTGGCCGCGACCTGCAGGGTCTTGTGGTGGAAGAGCGCGACACCCAGGAGCGTCAGGGCGAAGAGAATGAAGTCGACGGTCACGCCGAAGAGCTCCGGGGAGCCGCCGGCCGGCGACACGCCGCCGCCGCTCGCCGCGGCGAGGCCGGGAAGGAGCGCGAAGGACGCGCCCAGGATGCCCAGGATGGGCCCGATGCTCCTGCTCCCGCGGGAACTCATGTCGGCTCCGATCTCGCCTCGCGGCGGCTCCGCGGGCGCTCCAGGTGAGTGCAAAACGTGCGGATTATAGGCCTGCCGAGAGGGTCTCGCCAGCCGGGGCGCCCGCGCCGGCTCAGCGCTGAAAGGCGTAGGAGACTTTGAGGAAGAGCTCGCGGCTCGCCGGCTGCAACTCCTCGATCGCGTCGAGCTCGCGCTCGTCGCCGTAGCCCAGGAAGAGCACCGTCTGCCAGTTGAGCTTGTAGGCGAAGACCGCGGAGCCCGCGAAATCGCCGCTCCGCGCCTCGACCTCCTCGGCGTAGAGCGCCGGATCGCGCCGCGTCTCGACCCACTGCCCGATCAGCCGGAACCAGCTCTTGGCGCTGAACGTGTAGACCCCGCGCAGCCGCGCGACCTCCGCGGTGAGCAGCCGGCGGTCGGCTCCGCCCACCGCGACGTCGAGGATGCGCCGCGAGCCGGCGAGCTGGAGCTGCAGGTGGTCGGTCGGCCGCAGGTCGATCTGCAGGTTGGCGGTCCAACCGGTGGCCGGGCGCAGGTTGGCGAAGTCGACCTGATCCCCCCAGTTGCCGTCCAAGAGGAGCTGCGAGAACCAGCCGCCGGGCCGGATCTCCAGGATCGGGCGGAGTTGGACGCGCCGGAAGCGCTCGCCGCCGGAGGCGACCTCGTCGAAGCCGACCTCGAGGCGGACGAACGAATTGAGCAGCGTGTCGAGCCCGAAGCCGGGGACGATCTCCTGGAAGAGCAGCTCGCCGTCCCGGTCCTCCTGATAGCTGCCGTAGGTGAAGAGCCGGAGGCGGGACACCGGCCGGTCGACCGGGTGGAAGCTCCGCCCGATCTCGCCCACGGCGCCGCGGAAGCCGACCTGCGGCACGAAGCCGTTGTCCGCCCGGAAGCCCTCGGCGACGTCGTCGCCGCGCAGGAAGAAGTCCCAGGTCTCGGTCTGCCGGTTCCACCAGAGCTGCAGGTCGTGCCCGGTGAGCCGGCGGCCGTCCCACTGCGCGGCGAGATCGGGGCGGTCCGGCGTCTCGCTCCAGGAGTAGAGGAGCTGGCCGGTCAGGGTGTCGCTCGCCGTCGGCCGCCACTGGAAGTCGGGCCCGGCCACCCGGTTGTAGCTGCCGTCCTCGTTCTCCCGCCCGGTGTAGAGGAAGCTCGCGAACGACTTGCCGAAGTCGTGGCGCAGGCGGCCGACCGCGACCCTGGAGGTGAAGTCCTGCGCGGCGAAGTCCGAGCCCTCCGGTCCCGGCAGAATGACGCTGCCGCCGCCCCGGTCCTCGCCGACGAAGACGGTGTAGCGCGTCCGCTCGTTGCCGCCGGTGGCGCGCAGCCCGTACTTCGGCGAGGTGAAGGTGCGCGTGTAGACGGCATCCACCGGCGTCGAGAGGAGGTTGACGCTCTCCAGGAAGAAGGGGCGCTTCTCCGGGTAGAAGAGGGCGAAGCGCTCGTTGGCGGCGATCTGCGGGGCGTCGGCCTCGATCTGGGAGAAGTCGGGGTTCACCGTGGCGTCGATCACCGTGTTCGGGTTGGGGATCCACTTCGCGTCGACGCCACCGTCCCCTTCGGCGTCGTCGGTCGCGAGCGGACTTCCCAGGCCGTCGCGCGGCGCGGCGTTCTGGTTGGCGGTCACGTAGGGCGCCACCACCCAGTGCGCTCCCGCCGGCAGATCGCGCAGTCCGACCAGCGGGCGCACGTTGCAGATGAAGCAGGTGCTCGAGCGCGGCAGCGGCGAGGTGAACATCTGGTAGCGGAACTCGCGCGGCCGGTTGCGGTAGAGCAGGATCCCCCAGCGTTCGGGATTGGGCTCGGTGTAGCGCAGCGACGAGAAGGGGATCTTCATCTCGAGCGTCCATCCCCGCTCGCCGATCCGGCCGGCGCTCTCCCAGAAGAAGTCGGGGGAGGAGTCCTCACCCGAGGCGTCGCTCGACATCGCGTCGTACTGGATGCCGCGCGGGTTGGCGAGGAACATCTGGGCGCTCTTGCCGTCGTTGGTCGAGTCGACGATCACGCCGCCGTAGTCGGTGTAGGACGGCACGTTGTCGCGATCGCCCAGCGGGGCGCGGATGGCCCCCGGCTCGGGGTCCTCGAACTCGAAGGCGGCGTAGAAGAACTGCTCGTCGTAGGCGAGATAGGCGCGGTTGCCGACCTTGGGCGCGATGTTGTCCCCGGGGTTGGTCTCCAGCCAGCTGTCGACCGGCACAGCCTCACGCCAGGCGGCGTCGGAGAGGTCGCCGTCGATGACGATCGGCGAGGTCGCCCGCCGGATCTCGATCGGCGGACCCGGATCGGCCAGTGCCGCGGCGGCGGCGGCGATCACGAGCAGCACGAGGCAACGGCCCCGGCGCGGCAGAGCGGAGCGCATCGGCAGTTGATACGTCTCGTGGAGAGAAAGGGTTACGCGAGCGCTTTGACTCCCCCTCCGGGGTGTGCGATAGTCTGGGGTTCGCGGCGGGAAACCGTCCACGATTGACGCGGGGTGGAGCAGTCAGGTAGCTCGTTGGGCTCATAACCCAAAGGTCGCAGGTTCAAATCCTGCCCCCGCAACCAGCTCTCTCGGCGACCGGGCCGGGTCTCACGACCCGGCCCTTCGTTTTTCAGGCCGGTTCGCGGGCCGCCGCGGGCGGCGGGTCGGCGGCGGGGGCCTGGAGGCCGCTCGCGAAGGCGAGGGTTCCGAGCGTGAGACCGGCGGAGATCCAGAACGGGGCGGCGGGGCCGAACCCCTGGAAGGCGGCGCCGGCCCAGAGCGGGCCCACCAGGCGCGCCACCCCGCCGTAGGCCTGCTGCACGCCCATGGTGGCGCCGAGCTCGTGGCGGCCGGCGTAGCGCGAGACGAGCGAGGTCGTCGCCGGGAAGAGCAGCGCCGTCCCCACCGGGACGAGGACGATCACCACGACGAAGACCAGGGTGGTGGGCGCGAGCGCCTGCAGGGCGAAACCGCCGACCAGCGCGAGGAGGCCGACGCGCATCGCCCCGACCTCGCCGAAGCGGCGCACCGCCGGCCCGAGGACCAGGCTGCGCATCACCAGCGAGATCGTGCCGACGAAGGTGTAGAGGTAGCCGATCGTCTTCTCGGTGAAGCCGAAGCGCGCCTGGAGATAGAGCGCCAGGATGCCGTTCATCGCCATGAAGGCCATCATCGGCACGGCGTAGATCCAGATCAGGCGGGCGACCGGGCGGCGCGGATGCGCCGCCACCACCAGCATCTGCCCGCCGAGCGAGCGGCGCTCCGCTGCCTTGGCGGTGGTGCGGCTCTCGTGCGAGGTCGACTCCGGCAGCCAACGCCAGGCGAAGGCCAGGTTGAGCACGCAGAGCGCCGCGGCGGCGAGCCCGGGGAACGCCGGACCGAGCGTCGAGGCGGCCGACCCCAGCGCGGGTCCGAGCATCACGCCGGCCGAGGTCGCGGCGGTGATCCAGCCGAGCGCCTTGGCGCGCTCCTCCGCCACGATCGCGTCGCCGACGTAGGCCTGAACCACGCCGGTGGTGGCGCCACCCGCCCCCTGCACCAGCCGCGAGAGGCCGAGGATGAGGAGCGTCTGGACGTGGGACATGCGCGACATCGCGAAGTCCGAGCAGGCGAGGGCGAAGAGCAGGTGAGCGCCGATCGAGATCGCGATGCCCAGCAGCAGCATCGGCCGGCGTCCGATGCGGTCGGAGAGCCGCCCCCAGAGCGGCGCCGTGGCGAGCTGCGCCACCGCGAAGAGCGAAACCATCGCCCCGACGAGGAAGGCCGAGGCCCCCAGCCGGGTGGCGTAGAAGGGCATCAGCGGCAGGACGAGGAGAAAGCCCGCCATGTCGACGAAGACCGTCGCCATGAGCGCCCAGAGGCGGCCGAGGGAGACGCGCTCGGCGGTCATCTAGCTCGCGCGCTCCCGGGCGAGCCCGAGGAAAGCGGCCGCCGAGAGCACCGTCAGGAGCACGCCGTACACCGCCGCGAGGCCGGTCTCCTGGAGCCGGAGGCTGGACAGGATCTCGATCGCGATCGGGCGGGTGTCGAAGGTGTAGAGGACGATCGAGAGCACGAAGTCGCCGCAGGCGGCGATGAAGGCGAGCGCCGCGCCCGCCGCCAAGGCCGGCCGGAGCATGGGGAGAGTTACGCGCCCGAGGGTGCGGAGTTTCGACGCGCCGAGCGAGCGCGCCGCCTCCTCGAGCCCCGGATCGAGCTGTGCCAGGCCGGCGAGCGCGGCGCGGCCGGTCGCGGGCAGGGCGCGGATCAAGTAGGCGAGCGGCAGGAGCAGCGCGGTGCCGACCAGCACCAGCCGGCCGGCGAACGGGCGATCCACGCTCCAGGTGGTGGCGAGCGCCACCGCGAAGGCGGTCGCCGGCACCGCCCAGGGGAGCCCGAGCAGCAACTCCGCCGCGCGGCCGGCCCGGTCGCGCCGCGCCGCCAGGCGCGCCGCGGCGAAGCCGAGCAGCAGGGCGCCCGCGGTCGCGACCCCCGCCATCCAGAGCGAGTTGGCGATCGGGCGCAGGGTCTCGAGGCTCGCGCCGAGCGCGCGCCAGTTGGCGAGCGAGTAGACCGGTGGCAGCAGCTCGCTGGTCCACGAGGCGCGCGGCACGAAGGACATCACCAGCAGCGTCAGGTGCGGCGCGAGCAGCAGCAGCGAGAGCGCCCAGCCGGCGGCGGCGAGCGCCCAGCGCACCGCGCGGCGGGGGCTGCGCTGGCGCGCCGGCGGCACGCCGCGCTGCCGGGCCGGCGCCGCGGCGGACTCCAGTCGCCGGGCGGCGAGCAGTCCGGCGATCGCCAGCGCCGCGAGCACCACCGTCTCGACCTCCGCCAGATCGACATCGCCGTTCTGCTTCGAGGCGAGGATCTGGGTGGTCATCACCCGAAAGGAGCCGCCGAAGAGGTAGGGCGCCGAGAAGGAGCCGAGCGCGGTGAGGAAGGTGAGCAGCGCCGCCGCGGCGAGCGCCGGACGGAGCGTCGGCAGGGTCACCCGGAGGAACCGGCGGCCGGCGCCGGCGCCGAGGGACGACGCCGCTTCGAGAAGCGAGCCGTCGAACCGGGCGAGCGCCGCGCGGGTCAGCAGGTAGAAGTAGACGTACATCGAGTAGGCGTGGACGAGCAGGATCGCGCCGGCACCGGAGAGCCGCCAGGGCGGCTCCGCGCTCCCCAACGCGCCGCCCACCAGCCGGGTCGCGAGGCCGCTCTCGCCGTAGAGATAGAGGAAAGCGATCACCCCGACGAGCGGCGGGAGCGCCACCGGCAGCGCCACCAGCTCGGCGAGCACCCGGCGCCCGGGGAACTCGGCGCGCGCGAAGAGGAAGGCGAGCGGCACGCCGACCGCGGCGGCGAGCCCCACCGTCGCGGCGGAGATCCAGAGCGAGCGGCCGAGCGCCAGCCACTCGTCGCCGCGGCGCGCGAACTCGCCGAAAGCGGCGCCGATACCCGCGTCGCTGGTGAGCGCCGCGCCGAAGGTGACCGCGAGCGGCCAGCCGATGAGCCAGGCCAGAAGCGCGACCAGACCCCAGCGCGCGACGGTAGCGCGCGACCCGCCGCTCATCGCCCGCGCTCCACGGCGAAGAGACGCGGCGTCGCCCGCGGCGCCAGGGCGAGCTCGACCGGAGCGCCCAGCGCGACCGCTTCATCGCGCAACAGCACTTCGACCTCTTCACCCGAAGGCAGCCCGACCGTCGCGTAGGAGACCGGACCCGCGAAGCGCACGGCAAGGGTCTTTCCACCCAAGAGAGGTGGAAGCTCACCCACCGTCCAGAGGGTCAACATCTCGGGCCGGAGCCAGAGATCCGCCTCGACCCCTGGGAGAGCTTCTCCCGGCGCGACCCCGAGCGTCGCCCCCGGCCGAAAGGCCGGGCCGCTGACGGTCACGCGCCCCGTGGCGTCGGCGTCTCCGACGCCGACGCGCAGGAACGAGGCGCGGCCGACGAACCCGGCGACGAAGCGGTTGGCCGGCCGGTGGTAGAGCTCCTCCGGCGTTCCCACCTGCTGCAGGTGCCCGCGCTCGAGCAGTGCCACCCGGTCGCCGAGCTCGAAGGCCTCCTCCTGCTCGTGGGTGACCAGCAGGGTGGTGATCCCGACCTCGGAGAGCGTCGCGCGGAGCTCGCGCCGGGTCCGTTCGCGGAGCGACGGATCGAGGTTCGACAACGGCTCGTCGAGCAGCAGCACGCGCGGCTCCGGCGCCAGGGCGCGGGCGAGCGCCACCCGCTGTTGCTGCCCGCCGGAGATCTCCCCCACCCGGCGGCGCTCGAAGCCGGCGAGGTCGACCCGGGCCAGCGCGCGCGCCACCCGCTCGGCGAGCTGCGGCTTGGCGAGCCCGCGCGTCTCGAGCCCGAAGGCGACGTTCTCCCCCACCGTGAGGTGAGGGAAGAGGGCGTAGTGCTGGAAGACCATGCCGAAGCCGCGCCGCTCCGGCGGCAGGCGGTCGACCCGCTCGCCGGCGAAGTAGATCTCCCCGGCGTCGGCGCTCTCGAAGCCGGCGGCGATGCGGAGCAGCGTCGTCTTGCCACTCCCCGAGCGGCCGAGCAGCGCCAGCACTTCGCCGGGCGCGACCGACAGCGAGACGTCGGCGAGGACGCTCGTGCCGGCGAAACGCTTGGCCAGGCCCGCAAGCTCCAGCCGGTCCGCGCCGCGTGCGGCGCCGCGCAGGCTCATCGCGCCGCGCCCGGCGCGCCGCGCCCGCGGATCTCGCGGTCCCAGCGCGCCATCCAGGCGGGTCCCTGGGCGAGCGCCAGCGCTTCGTCGTAGCTCGCCGGGCGGAGCTCGGCGAGGGCGCTTCGCGCCCATTCCGGCAGGGTCTCGGCGGCGAGATCGGTGCGCGCCGGCAGGCGATAGGCGCGCTCGGCGGCGAGCCGCGCGCCCGCGGCCGAGCCGGCGTACTCGATGAAGGCGAGCGCCGCGGCGCGCTGTTTCGCACCGGCGACGAGCGCGATCGAATCGTCGATCACCGGCGTCCCCGAGGCGGGAAAGACGATGCCGAACGGCGCGCCGTGCGCGCGATCGACCAGGATGTCGGTGAGCTCCCAGGCGGTCACCTCCCCTTCGCCGCGCATCAGCTTCTCGCGCAGCAGGGCCGGATTCGCCACGTACTCCTTGGTCTGCGCGTCGAGGCGAGCCAGCCAGGCGAAACCGGGATCGGGCGCTCCGGAGTCCGCCACGGCGCGCGCCACGACGTAGGCGAAGAGGGTGCGCATGACTCCCGAGGCGAGCGGATCGCGCACCAGGAGCCTGCCGGTGAAGCGCGGCTCGAGCAGGTCGTCCCAGTCGCGCGGCGCCTCCTCGGCAGTGACCCGCTGGGTGTTGTAGACCAGCACCGGCACGGTGCGGTAGGTGCCGAAGTAGAGGTCCCCCGCGGCGCGGCTCCCCGGCGGGACCGCGTCGGCCCAGGAGGGGCGGTAGGGGGCGAGCAGCCCCTCCGCCGCGGCGCGCGCGAAGATCGCATCCGGCCCGCCGAACCAGACGTCCGCCTGCGGATTGGCGCGCTCCGAACGCACCCGGTCGTAGACCTCCTGCGACCCCATGTCGAGGAAGCGGAGGTCGATCGCAGGGTTGGCGCGCTCGAACTCGGCCTCGATCAAGGTCATCAGATCCCGCCCGTGCGGCGAGTAGACGGTGAGCGGCGTCCGCCCACCGCCGCCGCAGGCGGCGAGGAGAAGTGCTGTCAAGGTCAGGCCGAGCCGGATCTGCACCGCGCGGACTCTAGCTCAGCCGCCGTGTGGAGCTCTGGAAGCACGCCATCCCGGGTCGCTGGGTTCCCCTGTCGATCATGGTCCGGTGACTTGTCGACTGCGATCGAAGGCCGATCTGGAGGCGCCCGGCGCTGCCTCCCGCACATGCACTTCAAGTGGCCCCGGACTCCGTCAGCGCAGACATCCCGCCGGAGGAGTCGAAGCTGGTGCCGTCCTACGCCTGCACCGCCAGATACCGCGTCTCCCTCGTGCCGCCGGCCGTTGCTAGACTCCCGGCGTGTCCGCAGGGGAGCGCGAGAGCTCGGAGGTCACCATACTGCTTCGCGCCTGGCGATCGGGCGACGCGAGTGCCGGCGAGACGCTCCTCGAACGAATCTACGCCGAGCTCAAGCGGCTCGCTGCGGCACAGCTTCGCGGCGAGCGCCGCGGACATACCCTGCAGACCACCGCGCTGGTTCACGAGGCATACCTCCGCCTGCTCGATCAACGAGGCGTCGACTGGCGCGACCGCGCGCACTTCTTCGGCCTCGCCGCGACCATGATGCGACGGGTCCTCATCGATCACGCCCGCGCGCGGCAGGCGCGCAAGCGAGCGCGTCCGGAAGGCGACCCGATCACCCTGTCCACGCGGCATGGATCCGACGTCGAGCTCCTGGACCTCGACGACTCGCTCACGCGGCTGCAGACGTCCTTCCCGCGTCAGGCGAAGGTGGTCGAGATGCGGTACTTCGCCGACCTCGATATCGAGGAGATCGCAGTCTGCCTCGACGTCTCCCCAGCGACCGTCAAGCGTGACTGGCAGTTCGCCCGCGCCTGGCTGTCGTCCGATCTATCGTCGTCACCGCGACGCTCAGGTGGCGTAGCCGACGACTGACCGCACCAGGGAGGCGAGCGCCGGTTGCGGCACGCCGCTCTCTCGGCGTCGTCTAGACTGGCGAACATGGATCCCGAAGTCGGGTCGGCGCTGCCCGACCTGTTCGCGCGAGCGCTCGAGCTCGACCCGGTGAAGCGTCGCCGCTTCGTGCGAGAGATCGAGGCGCGCGACGCCGCGCTCGCCGCAGAGCTGGAGATGCTGCTCGCAGGCGCCGAGCGGACCGACTCGCCGATCGACCGATCGCCCTGGCGCGACCTCGAGTCGGATCCGGAGGCCGCGGCACGCCTGCCCGAGCGGATCGGGAAGTACCGGGTCCTCTCGGAGCTCGGCCGCGGCGGGATGGGGCGGGTCTTCCTCGCCGAGGAGGTCGAGGAGGATTTCCACCGCACCGTTGCGGTCAAGGTGATCGACCGGCCGGCGCTCGACGCCGACGCCGTGCGCCGCTTCCGCGCCGAGATACGGATCCTCGCCTCCCTGGAGCACCCTGGCATCGCGCGCTTCCTGGACGGCGGCCGCGCCGACGACGGGACCCTCTTCCTCGCGCTCGAGTATGTCGAGGGCGAGGATCTCCTCGCCTTCGCCGCACGCCGGGCGCTTCCAGGTCGCGACCGGCTCGAGCTCTTTCTCGCCGTTCTCGACGCCGTCGGCCATGCCCACCGCCAAGGCATCGTCCACCGGGACCTCAAGCCCCGCCATCTCCTCGTCGGCAAGGATGGACGTCCACGACTTCTCGACTTCGGCATCTCGAAGCTCATCGATTCCGAGACCCAGGAGAGCGTCGCGGTGACGCGGACCGAGTCGCGGGCCCTCACTCCGGCCTACGCGAGCCCTGAGCAGTTTCGCGGCGAGCCCGTGACACAGGCCTCCGACGTCTATTCGCTCGGCGTCGTCCTCTACGAGCTCCTCGCCGGCGTGCGACCGTTCGCCGGAATCACCGGAACCGCGCTCGAGCGCGCCGTCCTCGAGAGCGACCCCGAACCGCCCTCGACCGCGGCACGAGACATCGTTCGGCGAGGCACCGGGGCCGTCGAATCGGACGCCCGGCCATCGAGCCGTGTCGCGCTCTCGCGCGATCTCGATGCCATCTGCCTCAAGGCGCTACGCAAGCGACCAGAGGAGCGATACGCGAACGCCGGCGAGCTGGCCAGCGATCTTCGCTGCTATCTCGACGGTCGGCCGGTCACGGCGCGCCGTGGCGGCACGAGGTATCGATTCGGCCGCCTCGTCCAGCGCCATCGCGGACGCATCGCTTCCGGAGCCGCCATTGCGCTCGCAGTCGTTGCCATGCTCCTCGCGGTTCGCGCACAACGCGAAGCCGATCGGCTTCGGCCCCCAACACCCCCGATTCCCAAGCCGTTCCCGTTCCATGCGGCCGAGACCGCGCCCATTGCGACTTTCGAGCTCGACTTCGCGCGCTCGCCGGCGAGTGTCGAGGCCGGCGCCGCCCTCGCCCTCGCGCTGGGCTCGAACAGCCGCGTTCCGGAGGCGCGCATCGTGCTCGCGCGGCTGCGGCAGATCCCCGGCAAGGAGCAGGATCCGCTCATCGACTACGTCGATGCGACGCTGTCGATGAGCGCCGGCGAGCCTCAGCGCGCGCTGGTGCTCTTCACTCGGGCGCGCGACTCCGCTTTGCGCGACGGCCGCGGCGAGCTCGTGGGTCAGATCCGCGCCTCCCGCGGACGGCTTCTCTCCACCATGGGCGAGCGCGAGGAGGCCCGCGCCGAGATGGAGCTCGCCCGCGCGGAGATCGAACGTGCCGGTGACGACGCTTCTCTCTGGCGCGTCTTGAACGACCTCGCGATCGAGCATCTCCAGGCTGGCGACCTCGATCGCGGCAGCGAACTGCTAGCGAGCGCGGTCGACGCCTCCCGCCGCGCCGGAGAATTCGCGCACATCTCTTTGATCAACCTCGGCCTCGTCTCGATGCAGCGCGGCAGGCCCGACCTCGGAGAGCCCCTGATCCGCGAGGTCACGGCGCATTGGCGTACGCGCTCGGACAAGCGCCGCCTCGGCGAAGCGCTGAGCTTCCTCGCGGAGACCGTCCGCGATCTCGGCCGGCCCGAGGAGGCGCTCGCGCTCATCGAGGAGTCGATCGCAAGCCTCCAGGGACCCGGCGGTGAGGCGAATCTCCTGGCTGCGCTCGTCACGCGCGCGTTGATCGCGCTCGACGCCGGCAGACTCCCAGAAGCTGCGGCGGTCGTGCTCGAGCTCGAGACGGTCTCGAACAAGATCGGAGATCGCCGCGGTATCGCCTACACCCACCACTTCCGCGGCCGGATCGCCGCGGAGGGCGGCGATCCCGCCCACGCACGTGAGCAGCTCGCGGTGGCGCGGCGACTGCTCGTCGAGAACGGAGACCTCGACCAGGCTGCCGAGACGGACGTCGTCTGTGCTTCGATCGAGCGCCGGTCGGGCGCCGCGACCGAGGCGGGACGTCTCCTCGACGAGGCCTTCGGGCGCATGCCCGGCGACGCGAGCCAGATCGCTGCCGCCTTCCTGGGCGAGACGCTGCGCGTCCGGATCGAGGTCGACCTCGCGCGCGTCGAAGCCGCCGCGACCCGCCTCGCGCGGCTCGACGCCGCGCGAGCGAGCTCGCCGAGCGTCTCGTTTCGGCTGGCCTACCTCGCCGCCCGCGCTGCGGTGGCGGACGCGGAGGGACGACGCGACGACGCGCGCTCCGATCTCGGGGCGGCCGTCGCCGTGGCGACTGCGGCCGGGCGCACCCTCGAGGCGCTCGACCTGCGTATCGCTCTCGCTTCGCTTCAGCCGAGGGACGGTGGCGCGCTCGAGGCCATCGAGAGAGAGGCCAGCGAGCGAGGCCTGGTCGCGCTCGCGCACCGCGCCCGTTCGGTGGCGAGTCGAGCTCGAATGGCTCAGGGCGAAGTGGCGGACCAGAAGAGAGTGGTGCCCCACTCGAATCCGTCCGCGAACAGGGCGCCGTAGAGGACGATCGCCGCACCGACGTCCGCGACCCCGCCGACGTCCCGGTAGGGCAGCCCGACGACGAGGTCGTCGTGGCCCTCGCCGCCGAAGTCGCCGACGGCCAGGA
>CAYZWR010000095.1:4994-13302 GCA_964481735.1 uncultured Thermoanaerobaculia bacterium | reverse complement strand
GCGACGAAGAAACCCGAGAAGGCGTAGGCCACGCCGACGCCGAACGCCGCCTCGCGGGAGAGTCCGACCGCGCGCCCGAGCCAGCTGGCGGCGGCGAGGGCGAGCAGCCAGTGCAACCAGAAGTGCGCGTTGAGCTGCCAGAGCGACGAAGCGACCAGGAGCAGCAGGTTGTCGGGATAGAGCGCCACCACATTGGGATTGCCGACCAGCGGCTGACCCCCGGCGCGCAGGGGATCGACCAGCGGCAGCTCGCCCTCGGCGAGCGCCGAGGCGAGCGTCGCGCGGAGCCCGAGGTGGGTCACCAGGGTGTCGCGCAGCAGGAGCGTGCGCTCGCCGGCGGCGAGCGGCACGATCCGCACCGCGAGCAGCAGCAGCACCGGCGTGACGCAGAGGAGGAGGAAGCGCTTCACGGGCGTCTTGCGCCGCCGACGAGCGCTGCGAGCGCCGCCAGGGCGACGGCGAGGGCGATGCCGCCGGCGAGCGCCTCCGGCCAGGCGGCGACGTCGAGCACGACGCGCTGGCGCCCCGCCGGCACCTCGACGCCGAGCAGCGCGAGGTCGGCCGGCTGGGTCGCCAGGCGCTCGCCCGAGGCGAGCCGCGCCCGCCAGAGCGGTTGGTAGGCCCGCGCCAGGACGAGCAACCCGCCCTCCCCGGCGACGTCGACGACGATCCGCCCGGCCCGCCATTCGACGAGCTCGACCCGGGCTCCGGCATGGTGTTCGACCGCGCGGCTGGCCAGGCCGGTGCGCTCGTCGAGCGGGCCGACCACCGTCCTGGCGTAGGCCTCGACGGGGCTCGCCGCGACCACCAGCCGCTCGGGCCAGCGCGCCGCGGGCAGGGGATCGCGCACCCGGTAGAGCGACACCGTCGTGCCCCAGTGCTCCGCGCTCTCGACCCGATCGCAGCCCTCCGTCTCGCCCGCGCCGCCGCGCACCATCCAGCCGACGGCGAGCCGCCGCAGCCAGCCGGCCCGCACCGCCCAGCTCGCCGCGGTGAGATTGCGCGACAGGAAGACGTTGAGCGGCGAGCTCATCCCCTCGAGATCGGGCGCCAGCGGATAGGAGATGCCGAACGGAACGCCGAACGGCGGCTCGACCGAGAGCCAGCCGGCGCGCGCTGCGCCGACCATGCCGGCGGTGCCGAGGCGATAGTCCGGCCAGGGCTCCCAGCGCGGCTCGAGCATCGGCAGGTGGAGCAGCGAACGGGGCGGCTCGAGGCGTGCCGCGAACGGCGAGGGTTGCGCGTAGTGCGCCACCGCGTCGGTGGGCAGCGCCGGCGAGAACTGCAGCAGCGCGACGAGCTGCAGGACGACGAGCCCGGCCGGGCGGGCACGCCAGACCGCCCAGGCCGCGGCGGCGAGGGCGGCGCCGGCGACCGCCAGGCCGAGCGTCCAGGAGCCGGCCTGGGTGCGCGCCAGGACGGCGTTGCCGTCCTTTGCGAGCATCACCCGCAGCAGCTCCGCGAAGCGCCCCTGCGCGAACCAGAGGCCGAGCGCGAGCGCGAGCCCGGCGCCGCCCGCGACCGCCAGCCGCCGCGCCGCCCGCGGCGCGGCCAGTGCGCGCTCGAGCCCCCAGCCGGCGAGCAACGCGGCGGCCAGGGTGAAGAGGAGGAGGAGCTTCTGCGGGTAGCGGAACAGCCCGGCGGTGAGCGTCGCGGTCACCTGCCCCGAGAGCCCGCCCGCCCAGGCGAGCAGGAGCGCGCCTCCGGCGAGCAGCGCCCAGCGCCGCCGCTGTCCGACCGCCGCCAGGGCGAGCGCCGCGGCGATGACACCGACGTGCAGCGAGTAGATGTAAGGCACGTGCGGCGTGACGATCGTCGACCAGTAGCCGAAGCGCCCGAGGTCCCCTGGCCAGCCCCAGGGCAGCGGCAGGACGAGCTCGAGCAGGCGCAGCGGGTGCAGCGCCTGCACGGCGACCAGACTCTGCTCGATGCCGTGCGCGGCACGATAGGTGAAGGGCAGGACCCGGGCCGTGGCGACCAGCTGGGGCAAGGCGATCGCCAGCCCGATGCCGCCGACCGCGAGGCAGCTCCCGAGTCCGGCGCGCAGACTCCGTCCCTCGCTCGCCGCGACCAGCATCGCGACCGCGACGAGCGCCGCGCTGATCGGCTCGCCGCCGAGCAGCATCATCCCGCAGGCGAGACCGCCGCCCGCGATGCCGCGCCGTCCCCCGCGGACCAGACCGGCGAGCACCCAGGGCGCCCAGGCGCCGACGGTGAGCAGGTTGTAGAAGGTGAGCATCGACACCATCAGCCCGGAGCCGGCGTAGGCGAGGCCGGCGAGCAGCGCCGCCTCGAGGCTCTGGCCCAGCCCGGCGGCGAGCCGCCGCATGCCGAGGAAGGCGAGCAGCCAGTGCAGCATGTAGTGCAGGCCGAAAGCGCTCCAGAACGGCAGCACGAGGTAGAGGAGGTTTCCGGGATAGAAGGGTAGCGCGTTCGGATTGCCGCGGAACGGCTGCCCGAGCGCCCAGGTCGGGTTGAAAGCGGGGATCTCGCCACGCGCCAGCGCCTCGGCGCCGAACCACTTGTAGGGCAGATGGGTGGTGAGCACGTCGCGCAGCACCAGGGTGCGCTCCCCGAAGGCGAGCGGCGCCGCCACCGCGCACCAGACCGCGAGCACCAGGAGGAGTGCGATACGGGCCCCGTTCCAGCGCACGGTTAGAATCCCCTCATGCTCCTCGCGCTCCTTCGCTCCCTGCGCCCGGCGCAGTGGGTGAAGAACGGCTTCGTCCTCGCGCCGGTCGTCTTCGCTCATCGCCTCGACCGCGCCTCGGCGGCCGCCGACGCCCTGCTCGCTTTCGCCGCTTTCTGCGCCGCGGCGAGCGCCGTCTACCTGATCAACGACCTGCGCGACCGCGAGCACGACCGCCGCCATCCCGTCAAGCGGCTGCGGCCGATCGCGGCCGGCGAGCTGCCGGCCGGCGTCGCCCTCGCCACCGCCGTCGCGCTGCTCGCCCTGGCGGCCGGCATCGCCCACCACCTCGGCGCCGGATTCGTCCTCTGCCTCGCCGGTTACGTCGCGCTCAACCTACTCTACTCGCTCGCCCTGAAGCACGTGGTCATTCTCGACGTCATGGCGATCGCGCTGGGGTTCGTGTTGCGCGTCCTGGGCGGGGCGCGCGCCGTCGAGGTCCAGGTCTCCTCCTGGCTCGTCCTCTGCACGATCTTCGTCGCCCTCTTCCTCGGCTTCTCCAAACGCCGGCACGAGATCGCCCTGCTCCCCGAGGTGGGCTCCGGCACGCGCCGCGTCCTCGAGCACTACAACCTCCCGTTCCTCGATCAGATGATCAACGTCGTGACCGCGTCGACGGTGGTCGCCTACGCGCTCTACACCGCGGCGCCCGAGACCCAGGCCAAGCTGGGCAGCGACCGGCTGATCTACACCGTGCCGCTGGTGCTGTTCGGCATCTTCCGCTTTCTCTTCCTGCTCTACCGCCGCGCCGACGAGCGGAGCCCTACCGACGCGATCCTGCGCGATCCGCCCTTCCTGCTCAATCTCCTCCTCTGGGGCGCCGTCGTCCTCGCGCTGATCTATGGCGGCTGACGCCGCGCGCCGGCGACGCCTCCTCCTCGCGGGCCTCTTCTTCGCCTCCGGCGCCGCGGGCCTCGTCGACCAGGTCGTCTGGCTGCGCTATCTGGCGCTGGTCTTCGGCAACACGACCCTCGCCACCGCCACGCTGCTCGCCGTCTTCATGGCCGGTCTCGGCTTCGGCGCCCTGCTCTTCGGCCGGATCGCCGACCGCACGCCCCGGCCGCTCACCCTCTACGCGCTGCTCGAGCTCGGGGTGGGGCTCTTCGCGCTCGCCTCGCCCCGTCTCTTCGCGCTGATCGACTCGGCCTACGTCTTCGCCTACCGCGAGGTGGGTCGCGAGCCCTGGCTGTTCAGCCTGGTGCGGGTCGCTCTCGCCGCGCTCTGCCTCGGTCCGCCGACGGTGATGATGGGCGGCACCCTGCCGCTCGTGCTGCGCGCGGCGAGCGGTCCCGACGACCGCGGCGCGGCCGGCACGGCGCTGCTCTACGGCGCCAACACGCTGGGCGCGGTCGCCGGCGTGGCGCTCGCCGGTTTCGTCACCATCCGGCTGCTCGGCCTCGAGGCGAGCCTGTCGCTCGCGGCGGCGCTCAACCTGCTCGCCGCCCTGGGCGCGCTCGCCCTGGCCGGGCCGCTCCCCGGCTCCTCCCGCGCCGCCGCCGCGCCCCCTTCCGCGCGCGGTTGGCTGCTCGCCGTGGCGTTCCTCATGGGGGCGACCAGCCTCGCCTACGAAGTGCTGTGGACGCGCGTCCTCGTCTTCTACCTGGGCTCGAGCGTCTACGCCTTCAGCCTGATGCTGCTGCTCTTCCTCGCCGGCATCGCCCTGGGGAGCCTGGCGCTCGTCCGCGCGGTGGACCGGCTGGCCCGTCCGCTCGCCTGGCTCGCGGTCGTGGAGCTCGGGATCGCGCTCGCCGCGTTCCTGGCGATCCCGCTCTTCACCACGCTCGACGCGCGCCAGATCGCCCTCTCCGAGTTGCTGAAGCCACGCGGCTTCGGCGGCGCGCTCATCGCGCAGCTCCTCGCGATCGCGCCGATCGTGCTGCCGCCGACTCTCCTCATGGGGCTCTCGTTTCCGCTCATGGTGCGCGCGCTCGCCCGCCGCCCCGAGCAGCTCGGCAGCGACGTCGGGGCGCTCTACGGCGCCAACACGCTGGGCTCCATCCTCGGGGCGCTCGGCGCCGGCTTCGTGCTGGTGCCGGCGCTGGGCAGTCAGAACGGCCTGCTCGCCCTGGCCGCGAGCAACGGGCTGCTCGCGCTCTGGATCGCGCGTCGCGCTCCGGCCGCCGGGGAGCGGCTGTCGCGCGGCCTGGTCGCCCTGGCGTTGGCGCTGCCCGCGGTCGCGCTGCTCGCCGGCCTCAAGCTCCCCGCCGACCGGGTGATCCTCGCCGCCGGCGTCTTCCGTGGCGACGCCCCCGGCGACCTGCTGCTCTTCCGCGAGGACGCGAGCGCGGCCGTCGCGGTGCGGCGCAAGACCGACGCCGCCGGCCCCTACGTCTCGCTCGAGCTCAACGGCGTCAACGTCGCCGGAACCAGCGCCGATCTCTACGCGGTGCAGAAGATGCAGGGCCACCTGCCCATGCTGCTCGGCGGCCGTGACGGCGCCCGGGTGGTCCACATCGGCTTCGGCAGCGGCGGCACGGCCGATGCGGTCGCGCAACACCCGGTGGGCTCGATCCGCATCGTCGAGATCAGTCCGGCCGTGCTCGCCGCCTCCGATCGCTTCTTCCCCGAGATCAACCACGGCGTGCTGGCCGACCCGCGGACGGCCGTCGAGATCAACGACGGGCGAAACTTCCTGCTCGCCACCGCCGAGCGCTTCGACGCCGTGCTCTCCGATTCGATCCACCCACGCTACGCCGGCAACGGTTCGCTCTACAGCCGCGAGTACTTCGCCCTGGTGGCGGCGCGGCTCGAGCCGGGCGGCGTCGTCTCGATGTGGCTGCCGACCTACACCCTGACGCCGCGCAACTACTTCATGATCCTGCGCGCCTTCGCCGACGTCTTCCCGCACCTCGTCGTCTGGTACGAGCCGAGCGCGCTCAATCCGTTCACCATCGTCACCGGACGGCGCGAGGCGGGTCCCTGGGACGCGGCCGCGATCGCGCGCGGCTTCGCGACGCCAAGGGTGCGCGAAGCGCTGGCCGATCTCGGCGTCGCCGGGCCGGCCGAGCTCTTCGCCTGCTACCTCGCGGGCGCGCCGGAGCTCGCCGCGACGTTGGCCGCCGTGCCGCCGCACGTCGACGACCTGCCGGCGGTCGAATACGAGAGCGGCACGCTGCTCGCTGGCGGCTGGACCTGGCTCGCCACCTTCAGCGAGCTCCTCCGGCTGCGTCCCGCCGAGCCGCCGCCGGAGATCCTCGCAGCCCTCGCGCCCGAGGATCGAGCGCGAATGCGCGAGCTCTGGCAGGAGCGCGGCCAACTGCTGGAGAACCATCGCGCCTTCCTCGCCCAGAAAGTCAGCCCCCGGCGATGAACCGCCTCCGCCTCTGGCCCGAGGAGCGGCTGGCGCTGGTCTACTTCGGCGCCGTGCTGCTCCTGCTCGTCGGCAGCGGCTACCCGCCGACCCTCGCGCCGCTGCTGCGTTCCTATGCGGGATTCGTGCTCTCGATCGCCCTCCTCGTCCTGCCCGCCTGGCTCGCGGTCCAGCTCTGGCGCTGGCGGCGTGGCCGCTTCGCGCTCGCCGCGGCGCGCTCCGACCTCGCGGCCTTCGCCCGCGCGCTCCTGCCGTTCCTGCTCGTTCTGGTGGCCTACACCAACCTCAAGGCGCGCCTGCTGCTGTTCCACCCGCGCCTCTACGACCGCGTGCTCGCCCGGCTCGACGACCTGCTGCACGCCGGCGGCGGCGACCTCATCGGCTGGGTCGTCGCCTGGCACGCGCCGCGACCGACGATCGTCTTCCACTATCTCTACTTCTACGCCTGGGTGCCGTTCGCCCTGCCGCTCGCCGTCGCTTTCGCGCGCGCCGGCGGCATCGCCGCGCGCCGCGCCCTGGGCGCGCTCGGGCTCTGCTACCTGGTGGGCGGTTTCGCCTATCTCGCGCTGCCCAGCCTCGGCCCGGCGCTCGTCCAGGCCGGGCGCTACGCGGCGCTCGACGGCACGCCCGCCTGGGCGACGCAGCGCGCGATGCTCGAGGCATTGCGCTTCATCGTCGAGCACCCCACCGCGCCCGCCGTCCCCTTCACCGGCCTCGCCGCCTTCCCCAGCCTCCACCTCGCGACCACCGCGGTCGGCCTGCTCGTCGCCTGGCGCTGGTGCCGCCCGCTCCTCTGGCTGCTCGTCCCCTGGAACCTCGCCGTCGCCGCGAGCGCGGTCTACCTCGGCTGGCACTACATCGTCGACTTCTACCCCGCGCTGCTGCTCGCCTGGGGAGCGTGGTGGGTGGCGGGGAGGTTCGCCAGCGAGCCCGTGGCCGACGCCGGCGCGGTTCTGGCGCCTGCCGCCGTCAGGGCGTGAACGAGGTTACTCCGGCCACGATCCGCTCCAGATCGAGGGCGGTCAGGTCGAAGAAGAACGGCAAGCGGAGCAACCGGTCGCTGGCCGCTTCGGCCACCGGACAATCGCCGCGGCGGGCGCCGAATCGTTCTCCCATCGGCGAGGCGTTGAGCGGCAGATAGTGGAAGACACTCTGGATCCCACGCTTTCGCAGGTGCGCGATCAGACCGTCGCGACTGGCCAGGTCGGGCATGAGCAGGTGAAAGAGATGGCAGGAGGACTCGCACTCCGGCGGGACCTGCGGCAGGCGGACGCCGCGCTCGACTCCCCAGGCGGAGAGCTCCTGGTGATACGTGGTCCAGATCTCCCGCCGCCGCGCCTGCACCTTCGACGCCGCCTCGAGCTGCCCGTAGAGCAGGGCCGCGAGCACGTCCGACGCGACGTAGCTCGAGCCGACGTCCACCCAGGTGTACTTGTCGACCTCGCCGCGGAAGAACCGGCTCCGATTCGTGCCCTTCTCGCGCAGGATCTCCGCACGCTCGAGATAGCCCTGATCGTTCAGGACGATGGCTCCTCCTTCTCCCGAGGTGAAGTTCTTGGTTTCGTGGAAGCTCAGCGTGGCCATCCGGCCGAGTGTCCCCAAGGGGCGACCACGGTAGCGTCCGCAGAGGCCGTGGGCGTTGTCCTCGATGACCGGAATCCCCAGGCGGTCCGCCAGCGCCTGGATCGTGTCCATCTCGCAGGCCACGCCCGCGTAGTGCACCACGACGATGGCCCGGCATCTCGGTGTCACCAGATCCGCCAGCCGGCGTTCGTCGAGGTTCAGCGTGTCGGGCCGGCTGTCGCAGAAGACCGGTCTCGCCCCGCGCAGCGCGAAGGCGTTGGCGGTCGAGACGAAAGTGAACGCAGGCACGATCACTTCGTCGCCCGGCGCGAGGTCGAGCAGGAGCGCGGCCATCTCCAGCGCGTGGGTGCAGGAGGTCGTCAGGAGGACGCTGGCCCCGCCCAGCAGGGAAGAGAGCTCCCGCTGGCAGGCTCTGGTGAAGTAGCCGTCGCCCGAGATCTGCATCCGGCGGAAGGAGTCCGCCACGTACTCGAGCTCGCGCCCGACCAGACAGGGGCGGTTGAACGGGATCGGAGGCAGCTCGGCGGGCGACGTCATGGCTTCGGGGGCTCGCCCCAGATCCAACGGCCGGCCTCGGGGCCCTTCATGAACAGCAGGTCGAGGACCGACACTTGGGGATCGTACGGGGGGTGCAGCTGCTCGTACTCGGGATAGTCGTAGACCATGTATTCCGTGTCGATGCCGTGCCGGGCGAGCAGCGCCTCGTCCAAGTAAGCCCGCGCCGA
>CAYZWR010000095.1:2179-4894 GCA_964481735.1 uncultured Thermoanaerobaculia bacterium | reverse complement strand
GTCGTACTGCACGTCGTCGAGGAACACGAAGACGTCGGCCTTCTGGATCTGGTGAAAGTACCCCCGCCACGGGATGTACGAAGGCTGGAGGATCACGCAGTTCATCGGCGCACCAGGGCGTCGACGGCTTCCCGCAGGCTGCCGATGCGCGTCGTGCGCGCCGCGAGCTCGGGGAGCCTGCGGGCCACGGCCCCGGGGTGGACGGTGAAGAAACCCCCAGCCCGAGCAATCCAGAAGAAGTGCGCCGCGCCCGCTCGCAGCGCCGACCTCCCCTCGCGCAACGGATGGTCGCCGATGGCCACGGTGCGCTCGGGAGGCACGCCGATCGCCGCTGCCGCCGCGCGGTAGCCTTGCGGAGAGGGCTTCTCGGCGCCCACCTCGCGCGAGAAGACGATCGCGTCGAAGTAACCCTCGAGACCCGCCGCGACGAGCTTCTGGCGTTGCGACTCGGGCGGATTGTCGGTCAGCAGGGCCAGCCTCAAACCGCCATCGCGAAGCGTCGAGAGCGCTCCCGCCACGTCCGCATACACCGGAGCCGGCTGCGGGACCGCAGCGCGATAGGCCTCGATGAGGCGCGGTGCGAGCGCCGGCGGGAGCCCGAGGCGCTCCGTCGCGACGTCGATCGTACGCGCTCGATCCCCCTCCTCGAGGACGGTCCAGGCCTCGAGGACGAAGGCCTCGGGGTCGTTCAGTTCGCTGCCCACCGCTACGCTCGCCGCCTCGAGCTTGGCGAGGATCCAGGCTTTCTGGTCGAGCAGCGTGTCGTCCAGGTCGAAGACCACGCCTTCGACCGGAGGCAGCGACGCCGGCCGGGAGCTCTCGACCAGCAGGCGCCACTGCAGCCGCGCCGGCATGGCCGCGGCGCTCCTCGGCGACTCGCCGCGCGCCGACCGCACCAGGAACTCGACGAGGTTGACGCCGCGTTCGAGAGCGAGCACCCCCGAGGTCCCCGATCGCAGGTTGAGGTCCGAGACGAATCGGCCCTCGGCCGTCTCGAGCGCCTGCAGACTCACCAGCCCCCGGCAACCCCACTCCGCCAACTGACGCCCCACGGCGAGACCGTCCGCGAGCAGCCCCGGATCGTCGACGCTCCGCGCGACGACGCAGAACCCCCCGGTCGTGCGCAGCCGTTCGCGGGCGACCAGGGTGGAGAGCTCCCCCGCGAACCCGATCGCGAAATCGACCGAGTACTCGCGGAACTCGGCGAGCCAGCGCTCGACGAAGTACTCCCCGCGATCCGCTCGCGTGCGAAACGCCGCCAGCTCTCCCGGCGTGCGCAGCACGAGCTGGCCCCGGCCACCCCACGACCTCCGTCGCGGCTTGGCGAGCAGCGGAAGCGCCTCCTCCGTGAGCTCTCCGAGTGTCAGCTCGCGCGCTCGCGCCACTCCCAACCGGTCGAGCTCCGACGCCAGGGACCGCCGGTCGCCGGCGTGCGCCAGAGCTTCTCGACTGGCCGCTCCCACCCGAGCGCCGGCGGCCTCGAGGCGCTCTCGATGGCTGGCGAGGAAGGGCAGCTCGTACTCGGTGGCCGGCAGCAGGAGGCCTGGTCCCAGCCGATGCAGCAGGCCTTCGAGGACCTCCAGAAGACGCTGCTCCTCGGCAACCGGCGGAACTCGGACCACCTCGTCCGCAAGCGGCGCGGTGAGCGGAAAGGGCAGCGTGTCGGCGACGACCACGCGCACATCGGCGGTCGCCGCGGCGGCGCGAACCACCGCGAGACCCTGAAAACCTCCGCCCGAGAGGACGATGAGTGGGAAGACCCGACGTTCCCGAGGCCTGTCGCCGGTCAAGAGCGAACCGCCTCGACGTAGATCGCGTTGGCGATCCCGGGGAGCTCGACGCCGACCCGGAAGAGCGCCTCGAGCACGGCGGGCGGCAGATCGAGTCGTTCCAGCTGACCGGTGGTCAGGGGCTTGAGGAAGATCCCCTCGCGGCGCTCGACCGCGAGACCGCACGCAGACACCAGCGCGTCGAGAGCCGCCAGGTCGAAGTACCGCTGATGGCCCAACGCATGGTCCTCGGCGCTCAAGCGCTGGACGTCGTCGAGCAGGCCGGCGGCATGGCCGATCAGGCGATGGAGCGAGCGGGCGTTGGGCACCGCGATCGCCAGCGCCCCCAGCGGACGCAGCAGCTCGCGGTAACGCTTCAGAAGCGCCTCCGGGTCGTCCACGTGCTCGAGGACGAATCCCATCTCGATCAGGTCGAAGCGCTCCTCGGTCGCGAATCGCTCGAACCAGGCCTCGTGCACCGTCAGCCCGGCGGGCCGGCCGGCCAGCGACTCCAGCTCCCCGATCGCTGCTCCGCTCCCTTCGACGATCGCGTAGCGCTCGATGCCGCCGGCGCGCAGCTCCTCGATGAGCCGACCGCAGACCAATCTCTGCCCGATGCCCAGGCCGAGGACCGACTTGGCGCCGCGGCGGCGTGTCGCGTCCACCACCCGGTCGGCGTACCACCGCAGCGTGCGTTCGTTCTCCAGGAAGAAACGGAAGCCGGGCCGGTAGGAGGATCGCTGCCCGTCCAGGTCGTGCGGATCGCTCACGGCTCCCCCTCTCGCGAGCGCCAGACCTCGCGAACCAGATAGGGGGGGCGATGCTTGGTTTCGCCGAAGATCATCGCGATGTAGATCCCGAGCACGCCACAGATGAGGATGATGGTCCCGCCGAGAAACCAGATCGAGATCATGACCGACGCCCAACCCATGAGAACGAGCGACGG
>CAYZWR010000095.1:0-2079 GCA_964481735.1 uncultured Thermoanaerobaculia bacterium | reverse complement strand
CGCGTAGCGCCGGGTCATCAGGCGGACGGTGCAAGGATTCGCCGGAATCCGCTGCTCGGAGAGCAGATTGAACAGCGCGTAGAACAGCCGTCCACGCAGACGCCTGAACCAGCCCCCTTGGCGATCGGGCTGGAAGCCGAAGACCACGTCGGCGCCGCTCTTCGCCTGGGTCTCCGAGAAGAGCTGAAGCCACTCCGGCTGCTCCTCGAGATCGACGTCGATGAAGAAGATCCGCTCGCCCCGAGCCTGGTCGAGGCCCGCCATGAACGCCATGTGGTGGCCGAAGTTGCGGGTCAGGTCGACGACGACGACGCGCCGATCGCGCGCCGCGAGCTGGCGCACCTTGGCCAGGGAGTCGTCGGGAGAGCCATCGTTGACGTAGACCAGCTCGAACGTCTCCCCGAGCGATTCCGCCGCCGCGGTGGCCCGGCGGTGGAACTCCTCGATGAAGGCGGCGGAGCGATAGAGCGTCGTGACGATGGACAGCCTCGGCGGGTGGCTCGCGGCTGGCGGCTCCGGCACGAGCCGAGTCGTCCCGGCGCTCGACCCTCCGTACTCAGGAGCCCGCTGACTCATTGACCGCCTCCTGAAGCCCTGGATCCGCCCCCGCCGAGTCGGCAGCGAAACCCGACCGGTCGTCCGTGGTCGCGACCGCCCGCCGCGCATCGCCGCTCATGGCTGGCCCCAGTGCGCTCATTCTAGCCTCCCGCGAACGGACGACCGCGCCGAACGTCGGCGTCCTATGATCCCACGCGGTGGATCGACCGAGCGCTCGGCGCCGAAGAGGGACGACTGGTGATTGAGACACCGGGGAGCCCGGCCACGCGCGCGAGGCCGCGTGCCGGCAGCACCCACGTGCGCGCTGCCCTGGCGACCACCGCCCTGCTCGCCGCTTGGCTCGCCGTCGTGCAGACGCTGCTGGTGCCGCTCGCGCTCACCCGGCAGGTGCACATCGACGAGAGCCAGGTCGCCTTCAACGCCGCGTTGCTCGGCTGGCATGGGCTCCCCGAATTCATGAACTTCCGGGCACCCTTCGTCGTCCCGCTCTCGTGGATCGCGGCGCGGGGTGGCGAGGCGTGGCCTCGGCTGCTCGAGATGCGGGTCGTCTTCCTCGTCGTCTTCCTGCTCAATCTCGCGCTGGTTGCGCTGGTCGCGCCACGCTTGCGCGGCGCTGTTGCACGTGCGGCGGCGCTCCTCGCGATCACCTTGGTCGAACCGTTCTGGCGTCACGGATTCGAGATCCGCCACGACGTCCTGCAGCTCGCCCTCTCCTTGGGGCTCTACGGCCTCGCGCTACGCACCGCCACCGGACGCGGCGGCGCCCGCGAGTTCGCCGCTGCCGGACTGCTCTGCGCCTTGATGCAGGTCAACTCGTTCAAGTCGTTCCTGGTCTGGATTCCCGGGCTCACGCTGTTGTTCGTCGCGGAGCGGATTGCCCGCGACCGGTGGTTCGCCCGCCGGCACCTCGTGGGCCTCACCCTGGGATTCGGGGGCGGCTTGGCAGCGAGTCTCGGGCTGCTCGCGAGCGCCGGGATCGCCGGCGACTTTCTCCGTCAGCACCTCACGTTCGGCAGTTACGCAGGGGCCGCGGAGCGCTTCGCAATCGGTGACCGGCTGCTGCATCTCCTGGGCGAGGTCCCGCATCTCACCGCACCCGCGCTGGTCTCGCTCGGCTGGTGCGTGGTCGTCCTGCGGCGCGGCGCTTGGCGCACCGAACTGGCTTCGCTCATCACCGCAGGCTGGCTGGTGATCCAGCTCCTGGCCCTGCACCTCAACCCGGTCCCTTTCCCCTACAATCTCCTCCACTTCATCCCGTACCTGTTCCTCTCGGCGATCGACGGACTGGGTCTCCTCCTCGGCTCGCTCCCGGCGTGGCGCCGCCCGATTCTCGCCGGCTTCGCCGCTGCAACAGTGCTCGCCTTCCACTTCAGCTGGACGCACGAGGGGATCGGCCGGATGCTCAACCGAGGCCAACGCCAGCACGTCGAATCGGCCGAGGCCCTGACCTCCGAGCGAGACCCGGTCCTGGACGGCGCGGGTCTCGTCATCTCGCGCCCGCCACCAGGGCGACAGTGGATG
>CAYZWR010000094.1:0-13702 GCA_964481735.1 uncultured Thermoanaerobaculia bacterium | reverse complement strand
GTCGAAGAAGCGCTCCAGGTTGTAGGAGGCGACGGTGAGCTCGCCGGTCAGGGGTACCGCGACGGCGCTCGGCGACGGTCCGCCGGAGGGGGCCGGGATGGCGCCCGGGTCGGGGAGGATGGTGTAGGTACGGAAGGAGTAGTCGAGCGGTCCCATCGCGTTGGCGACCGCCGCGCCGAAGCCCACGTCGATCGGGCTCGCGCCCGTCAGGCCGTCGCTGTCGACGCGCAGTCGCTCGGGGTTCGCATCGAAGCGCGGAATCGGCGGAATGGTGCCCTGCGGCGCCGGATCGGGCGCCTGGATTCCCGCTTCGCGGAAGGGCCGCGGCGTCGGCGGCACGACGCCGTAGAAGACGCCGGTCGAGGCCGCCGTGGCGTCGGGCTCGCTCACCTCGCCGAGCGTCGGCCCGACGACGCTGAGCTGGCTCGCGACGACGCGCATCCCCTCCAGCCGTTCGAGCTGGTCATGGGCGCCGGCCGGATCGGGAAAGCTCGCGTCGAGCGCGACGGGTGCGGGGAGCGGGAAGCCGGTCGCCAGCAACACCACGGCCGGCGCGACGATCTCGGTGAGCGGCGGCTGCTGCGGGTCGGCGCTCGGGACGTATTCGGCCACCGTGCCGCTCACCTGGACCCGATTCCCGACCGCCGCGGCCGCCGGCGGGGTGCTCCCGGTGAAGACGAAGACGCCCTCCGAGGTGAGGGAATCAGCGTCGTAGTCGGCCTCCTCCTCCTGCAGGTAGAAGCCGGACGTCCGGACGCCGGTCACGATCCCCGCGAGCTCGACCTGGAGACCGACCAGCGGCGAGGTCGCGCCGTTCCCCTGCACGTCGTGGACTCTCGCGACGGCGGTGTCGTCGTTGAGGATCGTCCCCACCGCCTGCCCGTCGGCGAGGATCGCGCCGGCGAGGTTCGCGATCGAGACGGTGAACGTCTCGTCGAGCTCGGCCACCGTGTCGCCGTGCACGGTGACGTCGAAGGAGTAGCTCGACTGGCCCTGCGGGATGGTCTGCGCGACGATCGCCCGTTGGTCGTAGTCGCCGTCGGCCACCGTCGCCGTGCCGTCCTGGGTGGCGATGTCGAAAGAGACGCCGCCGACCGGGGCCGGCGCGGTGAGATAGACCGAGAAGCTCATCGTCACCGGACCCGCGTTCCCCTCGGTGAGCGCGGCGTCGGAGATCGCGAGCAGCAACGGACAGGTCGCCGCGTCGGAGACCGCGAGATCGTCGACGCCGACCCACTCGTCGCTGCCGGCGGCGTTGGAGGTCAGGATGCGCACCTGGACGAGCGGCTGGCCCGCCGCGCCGGCCGGGAGCACCGCGCAGACGTAGGTCACCTTGCTCGCCGCGCCGCCGGTCGTGGCGTCGGCGACGAAGCCCGCCGGGACGTTGGTGAAGCTCCCGGTCGCGCCGACCCGGTACTGCAACGCCACCGCCTGGGTCGCGTCGTCGCTCGAGCCGTCGAGGTCGCGCAGGGTGTAGGCGACGCGCACGGCGGCCGCGCCGGTGGTGTCGAGGTGCAGACGCAGGTAGGGCGCGTCCGCGGTGCCGCTGCCGGCGAGCGCCACCGCGGGATTCGAGAGGCCGTCGAACTCGGTCACGCCGCCGGTCGTGAAGGTGTCGGGATCACCGTGGTTGGCGTTGACGTCGATCACCGGCGCGGCGTCGTCGCCGCCGAGGATGGTCTGCGGATCGACTCCCGTGCCGCCGGTCAGCCCGTCGCCGCGGTGGCCCTGGATGCCCGGGACGCCCGACCAGTCGTCGTCGGCGACGATGAGGCCGGTGTTCGTCCAGCTCTGAGCGAAGGGCAGCGCCTGCGGGGTCGTGTCGGCGGCGAGCGGCGCGGCGAGGACGGCGAGGAGGATGAGCCACGCGCCGGTGGCGCGGCGTCGGGTCGGCATGGGAGGGCTCCTGGATTCGGCGGGGCGCCCGCCGGACAGTCTGGTGCGGGCGCCCGCCGGAGATCTTATGACGCGGCACGGCCTGTCGCGCGTCGCTGGCGCGAGCCCGCCGACCGTCCGAGCGGGCTCGCGCCATGACCGGCGTCATGGACGGCTCGCGTGCGACCGGGCAGCCTGTGCGACGCGACCGCCGCCCCTTGGGGTAGGGTCGGCAAGGAGCGTCTGGCGCCATACTCCGCAGCACGGGGGGACGCATGCTCGACGAACTGCGCACGAATCCGGCGCTGCTCAAGCTCGACCTGTACTGCAAGGGCCTGCGGCTGGACGACTCCTGCTTCATCGAGGAGGACGGCGGACGCAAGATCCTGCGCACCCGCGCCGGCCTCGGCTCCGGGCTCGAGCTGATCCTGCCCGGCGAGCTGTGGACCAACGCGCCGGTCAGCGAGCCGTTCGCCGCGCGATCCCCCTACGTGCTGCATCGCCAGGGCGGCCGTTACGTGCTGCAGCGCGACGGCAAGGAGGTCGTGCCGGTGCGTCTGTCGCCGCGGCCCACCTGGTACGACGCCCAGACCTCGACCGGCAAGCCGATGACGCGCATCGGCACCCTGCAGGGCACCTACCTCGGGATCTACCAGGCGAAGGTCTGCGAGTACTGGACGCAGAAGCCGCAGAAGGTGAACTGCAAGTTCTGCTCCGTCGGCCTGAACCTCGGAGTCGACGACGCCGACGAGAAGACGGTCGACGAGGTGATGGAGGTCATCCGCGCGGCGCGCCGCGAGTCCGGCATCACCTACGTCGACTTCAACACCGGGCACCTCTCCGGCGACGTCTACCTCGACATCCTCGAGCCGTTCATCGTGCGCATCAAGGAGGAGCTCGGCCTGCTGGTCGGAGTCCAGACGCCGCCTCATCGCGACCTCAAGCGCTACGACCACCTGCGGGAGATCGGCGTCAACCGGGTCTCGTTCTGCTTCGAGATCTTCGACCGCCAGATCTTCGAGGAGATCTGTCCCGGCAAGCACGCCGAGTACGGGCTCGATTACTACCTCGAAGCGACGCGCTACTGCGCGACGCTCGGTGACAAGGGGCCCAAGCACGAGCCCTGGGTGGCCAACGGCGAGATCATCGCCGGGCTCGAGCCGCCGGAGTCGTCGATCGCGGCCATCGACTGGATCACCTCGGTGGGCGCGATTCCGACGGTCTGCGTCTTCCGCCCGCTGGTGGGCACCGACCTCGAGGACCGCGAGCCACCGGAGACGGAGGCGATGATCCCGGTCTTCCGGCGTCTCTACGAGGCCTGCATGGAGCGCGGACTGCCGATCGGCTGCGCGCCCAACATCAACGTCTCCCTGGTCATGCTGCCCGAGGAGTGCCGCTGGCTCTCGCCCCGGCGCTACCTCTGGCAGAGCGCCAAGCTCGGCGTCATGAAGCGGGTCTTCGCCCGCCAGTTCGATCATCGCCTGCGCGGGGTGGCCGACCGCCAGGCGGCCCGCGCCTGAGGCGGGGCCCGGCGGGGCTCGGAGTCGTCTAGACTGGGCGGCGATGTCCGCCCCGAACGCCGAGCTCGCCGAGCTCCTGCGCAGCGTCGCCCTCTACCGGCGGCTCTCGGCGGAGGACCGGCAACGGCTCGCCGCGGTCTCGACGCTCAAGGTCTACGAGCGCGGCGACGAGGTCTTCGCCGAGGGGGACCTGCCGCGCTCCTTCCTGGTCATCGTCGACGGCCGGGTGAAAGTCATCAAGTCGACTCCGGCCGGCAAGGAGATCATCCTCGAGATCTTCGGTGCCGGAGATCCGTTCGGCGCGGTCGCGGTCTACGAGGGGTATCCCTTCCCGGCGTCGGCGCGGGCCCTCGAGACGACCCGCTGCGTGGTGACGCCGCGCGATGCCTTCTTCGGTCTGCTCGAGCAGCACCCGTCGCTGGTGCGCGGCCTGCTCGGCGGGCTCACCATCCGGCTGATGGAGCTGACCAACCGCCTCGCCGACCTCACCGGCGCTCGGGTGGAGGAGCGCCTGGCCCGGCTCTTCCTCAAGAAGGCGGAGGAGATCGGCCGCCCGGAACGCGGCGGGACCTTCATCCCGCTGCAGCTCTCGCGGCAGGAGATCGCCGATCTCGCGGGAACGACCATCGAGACGGCGATCCGGGTGATGAGCCGCTGGGGCAAGCAGGGCTGGGTGGAGACCGCGGAGGACGGCTTCGTGATCCTGCGCCGCGAGCCGCTCGAGCGGCTCGCCGGCACCTGACAGCAAGCTCCGTCAGATCACTTTCGGCACGATCCACCAGCACCAGAGCGCGGCGGCGAGCGCCGCCACCAGATCGAGCGCGAAGCCGAGCCTGGCCATGACCGGGATCCGCACGTAGCCGCTCCCGAAGACGATCGCGTTCGGCGGCGTCCCGGCGGGCAGCGCGAAGTCGCAGGAGGCCGCGAACGTCGCCGCGAAGAGGACGCTGGTCATCGCCTCGGGAGCGGCGGCGTCCTTGAGCACGACCAGCATCACCGCGATCGTCGCGGTGTTGGAGGCCACCGCCGAGAGGGCGACGGTCGCGACGCTGGCGAGCAGGACCTGCCCGAGCGGCGGCAGGTCGGCGATCCGCGCGAGGTGTTGGCCGAGGAAGGTGGAAAGCCCGCTCTGCTGGATTCCCGCCGCCATGGCGAAGCCGCCGCCCAGCAGGAGCAGCGTCTCCCACGGCACGGTGCGGAGCGAGCGGGCTTCGAGGATCTGCCGTCCACCGCGCCGCCAGGCGAGCAACGCGAGCGCCGCCAGGACGGCGACGCCTCCTTCGACGTGCGCGGTGCCGAGCCGGGCGGCCGGGAAGCCGCCCGCCAGCAGCTCGCTCAAGGGCTTGCTCGCGATCCACAGCGCCGCGGCGGTGAGAAAGGTCCCCAGCACGACCCGCTCCGCCGGCTGCACCGCGCCGAGCGCCCGCAACTCGGCGAGCACCACCGACCGCGCGTCGCCGGCGAGCCGGTCGCGTCGCCCGAGACGCCAGAGGAAAGCCCAGGCGATCGGCAGGAGGATGAGCACGAAAGGAAGGCCGACCAGCGAGAACTGCAGGAACGAGATCGGGTGGCCCTGCCGCTCGAGGAACCCGGAGAGCTGGCCGTTCGGCGCGGTGCCGATCTTGGTCCCGATGCCGCCGATGTTCGATCCGTAGGCGATGGCGAGCATGACCGCCATGCCGAAGTGCTCGAGCCGGCGCCCTCCCTCCCGGGTCTCGAGCTGGGCCACGAGCGCGATGCCGATCGGTACCATCATGGTGGCGGTCGCGGTGTTGGTGATCCAGAGCGAGATGAACGCCGTGGCCGCCAGGACGCCGGCCAGGAGATGACGCGGATCGGTGCCGATGCGGCTCATGATGCCGAGCGCCAGGCGCCGGTGCAGGTTCCACTGCTGCATGGCGGCCGCGATCGCCATGCCGCCCGCGAAGAGGAAGATGTAGGGGTCGACGTAGGGCAGCAGGCTGGCCGCGAGGTCGCCGACGAACCCGCGGCCGAAGACCCCGAACCACGGGAAGAGCAGCGGTGGCAGGCAGGCGGTCCAGTAGATCGGCAGCGCCTCGGTGAGCCACCAGAGCGCCATCAGCGTCGCGACCGCCGCGGCGTGAGCGGGCCGCGACCCCATCCCCGGCTGGTGGTGCAGCGGTGAATCGACGAGCGCGACGAGCGATGCGAGGGCGAGGCCTACGACCACCGCCCAAGGACGGACCGCACGTCGAGAAGTTGTTGCTGGCACGCCGCGGAGACTAGATTAGAGAGGGGGGCTTTGCCAGCGAGGAGGGAGAATGCGCATCCTGGCTTCATGGACGTTGTTGACCGCGATGCTCGCCGTCTCGAGCGCTGGATCCCTCGCCGCGGAGGGAGCGCCGGGGCCGCAGGCGCCCGGCGCCGAGCTAGTGCCCATCCACCGCGCCGACGGAACGGTCGCGTGGGTCGGCCGCTGCGCGACGCCGGAGCCCTGGGCCCGCGCGACGCAGTCCTACGTCGGACCGGTGTTCGAGGTGCCGACCCCGGCGGACTGCGATTCGGACAGCACGAACCCGACCGGGGACTACGACCCCGGTCAGGCCTACCTGGTCGAAGTCTGGGTGCACGTCATCGAGAATCTGGCCGGAACGGAAGGGGACGTGCCGGATTCCCAGGTGCACGCCCAGATCGCGATCCTCAACGAGGACTTCCGGTCGATCCTGGGAACCCTCGGCGAGAACGGCAACGACGCGGCGCTTTATTTCAAGCTTGCCGGCATCACCCGTTCGAACAACGACACTTGGTACAACGACGGCGGCGCCTACTACGACACCCTCGCCGTGGATCCCCACAACTACCTGAACATCTACACGAACTCGGCCTCCGGCAACCTCGGCTATGTTCCCCAGTTGCCGACCGACCTGCCGCCGGGCGGTGGGTTCGTGGGGAGCAATGCGGATCGGGTGGTCATTCTCTGGGAGTCGTTCGGTCGCGATTCGCCGTTCGTGCCGTACCACCTGGGGCGAACGACGACGCACGAAGTCGGCCACTACTTCGGGCTCGAGCACCCCTTCTGCTGCGGCTGCGGAACCGCGACGCCTCCGGCATGCAACACGAGCGGTGACCTCATCTGCGACACCAACCCCGACGCGACGAGCCACTTCGGCTGTCCGGCTGGGGCGACGAGCTGCGGCAGCTTCCCGGTGCCGATCGACAACTACATGGAGTACACCGACGACGACTGCATGGAGGAGTTCACGGTCGAGCAGCGCCGCCGCATGCGTTGCGCCTTGCTGCACTACCGGCCGCTGCTCGGCACGCCGATCCTCTTCTACGACGGGTTCGAGTACGGACCGAACGGCGAGGACGGGCTCAGGGCCTGGTCCTCGGTAACGCCCTAGGTAGCGTTTCCGAAGCAGATCAGAGGAAGTAGAGCTTCTCGTCGATCGTCGGGCGCTGGGCGCGGCCGGCGCCCGCGCGCTGTTTCGGCCGGAAGAAGTCGCTGAAGTCGTCCGCGCCGGCCTCGTCCGGCTCGCCGGCATCCCCCATCTCCGACTCCAGCTCGTCGGGATCGGCGCCCTCTTCGAGGCGGGCGAGCATCTCCTGCATCCGCGGCCCGGCCTCGAGACCACTCGCTTCCGAGAAGCGGGAGAGGAAGCGCGCGAGCTGCTTGGGGTCCTTCTGCGCCGCCTCGTCGAGGTGCTCCATCTCGGCGGCGAGCGAGTCCATGGCTCCGGCCATGCGGGCCTCGTCGAGCCCGGCCATCGGATCGTCCTCGCCGCCTTCGTCGGGGCCGGTTCCTCCCCCACCCCGCGAATGCGCGGCGAAGCGGGAGGGCTTGCGTCCGAGCTCGGGCCGGCCGCAGCGCGGGCAGGTGGGCCTCGCTTCGGTGTCGATGCGCGCCGAGAAGAAGCTGAACACCGTGTGGCAGTCGGGGCAGTAGAACTCGTAGATCGGCATGGTCCAACCCGTTGGGGGCCATAGTTTAGCCCGGGCTTCGAGCGCGATCCCAAGACCCCGTGAAGAGCCTGCAACTTGACAACGGGTAGGTCCGTATCTAGTCTACCGACCGGTCGGTCGCTTCCGACCGGTCGGTAGGAGACTCGATTTGGTCGAAATCAACCTCGAAGCCGGTTCCACCCACCAGCGCATCCGCGACGCGGCGCTCGAGCTCTTCGGCGAGCTGGGGTACGACGGGGCCTCGATGAGCGATCTCGCCGAGCGGGTCGGGATCGCCAAGCCGAGCCTCTACAACTACTACCGTTCCAAGGAAGACCTGTTGCTCGACCTCGTCGACCAGGGGATGGCCCTCTGGACGGCTGCCTGCATGGCGCCCTTTCATCGCGGCGGTACCTTCGGGCGCCAGCTGGCCGACCACCTCCGGCTGTCGGTCGACTTCGCCCGCCAGCGACCGCACGTGGTGGCGCTCTTCCACCTCGCGACGACGCATGTCCAGGGAGAGCTCTCCCAGCGAGTCGAGGCGCAGGTGCAGCAGAAGGAGTCGGAGATCCGCGCGGTGATCCACCGCCGGATCGTCGAGGCCCTGGAGACCGGCGAGCTCTCGGCCGCGAGCGCCGCCGGAGTGCACGTCTATCTCGGAATCTTCTTCCACGGCCTGCTCTTCCTGCAGACCAATTGCGGCCACGAAGTCGGCCCGCTGCATGACCATTTGGACGACGTCTGGCGATTCCTCTACCGCGGACTCACCGGCCGCGAGCCGAACGAGGGCTTGAGCTCATGACTGGACGTGGATGCCTTCTCGCGGCGACGCTCGCCGCCGCTCTCGTCAACCCATGCCCCGGGTTCGCCGACGAGTTCGACCTGGAGAGCGCGATCGCGACGGCGCTGGCGCAGAACCCGGGCCTCAAGGCGGTCGAGGAGATTCGCCGCCAGGTCGACGGCGGCGTGATCGAGGCGCGCGCCGACGCCTTCCCGCAGCTCTCGATCGTCGGTTCGTGGGGCCAGTCGAGGAGCCCGTCGCTGCTCAACAGTCCCGACTTCGAGGAGATCCTCGCCCAGTTCCCCGGCGGCTTCGATCCCTCGGTGCAGGAGCTGAGCGTGGCCCAGATCCAGCTGTCGCAGCCGATCTACCGCTTCGGCAAGATCGCCGCCGCGGTGGATCTCGCCGAGTACGTGGTGCAGGCCGCCGACGCCCGGATCGCGACCGCCCGCCTCGACACGGCGCTCGCCGCCGCCGAGGCCTACTTCGGCGTGCTGGCGGCGCGCGAAGGGCTGCAGACCGTCGAGAGCGAGCGCGAATTCCGGCGCCACGACCTCGACCGGATCGAGGACCTGCTCGAGATCGGCGAGGCGACCGAGCTCGAGCGCCTGCGCGCCGTCTCGGCGCTGGCCGTGGTCGAGCCCGAAGTCGAGCGGCGCAAGGGGCAGGTGGCGATCGCCGAGACGCGCCTGCGCCAGGTGCTCGGCCTCGAGCCGAACGAGCCCTTCGAGCTGGCGAGCGGAGGCGGCGAGCTCGCCGAGGCGCCGCCCCCCGAGCGGCTGCTCGAGCTCGCCCTGGCGACGCGCCCGGAGCTCGACGACCTCGCGAAGCAGGCGCTGGCCTACGAGCGCCAGAAGAGGATCTTCCGCGCCGAGGGCCTGCCGCAGATCGATGCCACCGGGAGCTGGGGCCGGGAGGTGCGGCTGGTCGACGACTTCTCCGATCCGCAATTCGATGCCTGGGCGTTCGGCGTCGGGCTGCGCTGGGACTTCTTCGACGGCGGGCGCCGCAAGGGACAGGTCGCGCAGGCCGAGAGCCAGCGCCAGCAGCTCGTCCTGCAGCGCGCCGACCTCGAAGCGCGGATCCGTCTCGAGGTCGACCAGTCGTTGACCGACTACCGGACGGCGCGCGCCCGCGCCGCTTCGGCCAGGGTGGCGGCGGATGCCGCCCGCGAGGCCGTGCGCGTGTCGCGGGAGAGCTACGAGCAGGGCGTCGCCACGCAAACCGACCTGCTCGACGCGCAGCGTCAAGCCGTGCTCGCCGAAGTGACCGCCGTCGAATCCTTCTACGACGCCCGCATCCAGGCGTCCCGACTCGCCCGGGCCGTCGGCAAGACCCCGACCGTGATCTGGGCCCAGCAGGTGACCCCATGAGACTCGCACTCCGTCCCGTCCTCTCCGCCTCCGCGGCCCTCGCTGCCCTGGCCTTCGCCTCCGCCTGCTCCGGCGAAGGGGAGGCCAAGAACAATGCCGCCGCCGAAGCGCCGATCGAGCGCGTCGCGCAGGTTCGGGCGATCACCCTCGAACCGCGCGCCGTGGTCGACCGGGTCAGCCTTCCGGCCGACCTCGAGCCCCTGCACCGGGCGACCCTCGCCGCCGAGATCGGCGGCGCCGTGGAATCGGTCCGCGTCGATCTGGGTCAGGCGGTCGCCGCCGGACAGATCCTCGCCACCATCGACGAGCGGTCGGCCGCCCAGCAGGTGGCCGAGGCGGAGGCCTGGCTGCGCCAGGCGAACCTGCAGCACGAGCGGGCCACCAACCTGTTCGATCGCAAGGCGGTGACCAAGGCGGCGCTGCTCGACGCAACCACCAACCGCGACGTCGCCGAGGCACGCCTCGCCAGCGCCAAGTTGCAGCTCGAGAAGTCGCGCGTCACCGCGCCGTGGGGCGGCCGGATCGCCGCGCGGCACGTCGAGACCGGCGGCTTCGTCGCCCCGGGCTCGCCACTCTTCGAGCTGGTCGACGCCTCGCGCGTCAAGGTGCATGCCCTCGCCCGCTCCGGCGACGTGCCGTTCATCGAGGTCGGTCGCGAGGTGGAGGTGACTCTCGACGCCTTCCCGGGCGAACGTTTCGCAACGCGCATCGAGCGGCTGGGCGCCGAGCTCGACCCGGCGTCGCGCACCCTGGCGGTCGAGGCCGAGATCGCCAACCGCGATGGACGGCTGAAGCCGGGCATGCTGGCCCGCCTCGAGGTCCCACGGCGCGAGATCTCCGATGCGCTGGTGGTCCCGATGTCGGCGCTGGTCGACCTGGGGACCAGCAAGGCGATCTGGACCGTCGAGGATGGACGCGCCCGGCGGGTCGACGTCGTCCTCGGCCCCGCGGTGGGCGAGGAGGTCGTGGTGACCGGTCTGCGGGCGGGGCAGCGGGTGATCGTCGAGGGGCAGCAGGTGGTGGGCGAGGGCCAGAAGGTCGAGGAGGTCTGAGATGCGGCTGGGCGAGTTCTCGGTCAAGAACCGGGCGTCGGTCTTCTTCGGCCTGGTCGCGATCGCGATCGCCGGGGCCTCGGCCTACTCGACGCTGCCGCGCGAGAGCTTCCCCGACATCTCGATCCCGAACATCCTCGTCTACACGGTCTGGCCGGGTGCCACGCCGCTGGACGTCGAGAAGCAGCTCACCGACGAGCTCGAGCGCGAGCTCCAGGGGCTCGAGGGGATCAAGGAGATCACCTCCACCTCGACCGAGAGCGTCTCGATGGTCAACGTCGAATTCGTCTCCGGCACCGATCTCGACTTCGCGCTGCAGAAGGTGCGCGACCGGGTGAACCTGGCGAAGTCCGAGTTCCCCGAGGACGCCGAGGAGCCGGTCCTGCGCGAGCTCAACTTCTCGGACGTGCCGATCCTCCAGGTGCACCTGTCGGGCGATGCCGGCGCGGTCGAGCTGCGGCGCATCGCCAAGGCGCTGCAGGACGAGATCGAGCCGATCCCGGGCGTGCTCCGCGCGACGCTGGTGGGCGGCGTCGAGCGCGAGGTCAAGGTGGACGTCGATCCGGAGCGCCTGCGGCTCTACGGCGCCTCGCTCGACGACGTGATCAAGACCATCCGCAACGAGAACGTCTCGATCCCTGGCGGTGACCTGAAGCTCAGCGGTCAGACGCTGGCGCTGCGCGTCCCGGGCGAGGTCGAGGATCCCCTGAAGGTCGAGGAGTTCGTGGTCAAGGCGGTGGGTCAGCGGCCGATCCAGATCCGCGACGTGGCGCAGGTCTCCTACGGCTTCAAGGATCGCGCGTCCTACTCCCGCATCGACGGCAAGGAGTCGGTCGCGCTCTCGATCCAGAAGCGGAGCGGGGCCAACATCATCGCGGTGACCGACCGGATCAAGGCGGAGGTCGAACGCGCCCGGGAGAAATGGCCGGCCGGCGTCTCGGTCACGATGCTCGCCGACCAGTCGAAGGACATTCGCATCATGGTGGCCGACCTGGAAAACAACATCCTCACCGGCGTCGTGCTGGTGACCGTGGTGCTCTTCTTCGCGATGGGCCTGCGCAACGCGCTCTTCGTCGGTTCCGCGATCCCGCTCGCCATGCTGCTCACCTTCATCGTCGTGCAGCTCTCGGGCATGACGCTCAACATGATGGTGCTCTTCTCGCTGGTGCTCGCGGTCGGCATGCTGGTCGACAACTCGATCGTGGTGGTGGACAACATCTATCGCCACGTGCAGGAGGGCCGGAGCCCGGCCGAGGCGGCGATGGTGGGTTCCAAGGAGGTGGGTGCCGCGGTGCTCAACTCGACGCTCACCACCATCGGGGCCTTCGTGCCGCTCTTCTTCTGGCCGGGGATCGTCGGCGACTTCATGTCGATCCTGCCGATCGCCGTCTGCATGGCGCTCGCGGCCTCGCTGGTCATCGCTTTCACCTCCAACCCGACCTTCGCGGCCGAGTGGATGAAGCTCGGGCTCGACCGCCAGCTGGTGATCTCGGACGAGGCGGAGGTGCCGGCCGATCACACCGGCCCCGGCGGCTGGATCCTGCGGCGGTACCGGGCGACCCTCCAGTGGGCGCTCGATCATCGCCTGGTCGTCTTCGGCGGCACGCTGGCGCTCTTCGTCGCGGTGATCGCGCTCTTCGGCGCCTTCAACCACGGCATCGAGTTCTTCCCCGAGACCGAACCGCGGCAGATCTGGGCCACGGTCGAGACGCCGCCCGGCACCCGCCTCGAGCAGACCGACGCCATCGTGCGCGAGCTCGAGCGGCGGCTGAGCGACCTGCCGGACGTCAACGTGGTGGCGGCGGCCTCGGGCGCCGGCGCCGCCGGCGACGAGTTCAGCGGCGGCCGTTCCGAAGGCGGCGATCCGACCTCGGGGCGGGTCACCCTCGACCTGCTCGACATGGAGGACCGGAGCCAGAGCTCCTTCCTGACCCTCGAGACGGCGCGCCAGCGGGTGCGCGGCATCCCGGGCGCGACGATCAACGTCGACCGCCCGGCGGAAGGACCGCCGGTGGGGGATCCGCTGTCGATCGAGATCTCGGGCGAGGACTTCGCGCGCCTCGGGGCGATCGCCGAGCGCATCGGCAAGGAGATCGCCGACGTCCCCGGACTGGCGACGCTCGACTCCGACTTCGATCTCGCGCGCCCCGAGGTGATCGTCAACGTGGACCGCGAGCAGGCAGCGCGCCTCGGCCTCTCGACCGCCGGCGTCGCCTCGACGGTGCGCACCGCGATCAACGGCACCGAGGCCTCGCAGTTCCGCGACGGCGAGGACGAGTGGGACGTGACGGTACGCTTCCAGCCGGAGGCGCGGGCGAGCCTCGCCGACCTCGAGCGCCTGGTGGTGGTCAACGAGGACGGCGTGCAGGTGCCGCTCAATACCGTGGCGTCGATCTCCACCGGGGCGGCCCTGCAATCGATCCAGCACAAGGAGCGCCGGCGGGTGGTGACGCTTTCGGGCAAGGTGACCAGCCCGGAGCTCGCGCAGCCGGTGCGCGAGGAGGCCGAGCGCCGGATCGAGGCGATCCCAGGGCTGCTCCCCGCGGGCTACAGCCTCCGTTTCGCCGGCCAGAGCGAGGACGAGGACGAGGCGAAGGCCTTCCTCTCGAAGGCGTTCATGTACGCCCTGATCGTCGTCCTGCTGCTGATCGTCGGCCAGTTCAATTCCTACGTCGTGCCCTTCATCATCATGACGTCGGTCGTGATGTCGCTGATCGGCGTGCTGCTGGGCCTGCTGGTCACCGGGACGCCATTCGGGATCATCATGACCGGCATCGGGGTGATCTCGCTCGCCGGCGTGGTGGTCAACAACGCGATCGTGCTGCTCGACTACGCCGAACAGCTGCGCGCCCGCGGCTTCGCGCGGCGCACCCTGATCCTGGTCACCGGCATGCGCCGGTTGCGCCCGGTGATCCTCACCGCCATCACCACCATGCTCGGCCTGCTGCCCACGGTGATCGGCTGGGGATTCGACTTCCGTGGCCTGCACTTCCAGCACGGCGGCGAGTCGAGCGAGTGGTGGCGCCCGATGGGTATCGCGGTGATCTTCGGTCTCGCCTTCGCGACCTTCCTGACCCTGGTGCTGGTGCCGGTGATGTACGACCTGCTGCTCGAGGCGCGCGAACGCCTGGCGCGGCGCCGCCGTGGCGAGTCGCCGACGGAGGGCGAGGCGCCGCCCAAGGAGGAGGAGACGAAGCC
>CAYZWR010000093.1:10309-13816 GCA_964481735.1 uncultured Thermoanaerobaculia bacterium | reverse complement strand
ACAGCTTGTGGCGGGTGAGCAGCTGCTGGTGCACTTCCAGGCCGGAGATGAGGCCGACGGCGGCGTAATCGAGCGGCTCGAGCATCGGATTCCTTCCGCGATTCAGGACATCCGGAAGAGGATCCCGCCCCGCACCGTCCGCCGTCAAGTCGCAGGGAGCTCGGACGGCAGGATGCCGCGGCCGACCACCCGGGTCTGCCCGCGCCTGGAGACCGCCGCCGGCCCAGGGGCGTGGCGGCGAGCGAGCCGGCCGGGCCCGTGCGGTGGATTCGAGGTAGAATGAGTGAAACAGGTCACATTCGGAGGGAGACGGTATGCAAGGTCATCTCAGAATCGTTGGGCTTGCGTTGGTGGCGATTGCGGTGTGCGGCGCGGCGCTCGCGGAGGAGCCGGCCGATGCGCGAGGGTACTTCCTGATCCACGGCGGGTCGCCCGGGGAGCCGGTACAACTGGGCGGAACCGACGCGCCCGGCACGCCGGGCACGCTCTGGGCGAACGGCGCATCGAATGGCGTCAACGGACTCGCTTCGGAGCGCGCCACCTTCACGGTGGGGACCGGCGGACCCGAGGGCGACCACATCTCGACGATCGCGGAGGACTTCTACGTTGCCGAGGCGTCGCTGATCACCGAGATCCGGGTCTGCCTCTTCCACAACGGCACGACGGCGGAGATGTACCTCTACGCGGACGCCGGCGGCGCGCCGGGCCCGAGCGTGGTCGCGCCGCTCTTCGGGGCGCCGACCGGGCCCGACGTGGTCAGCACCACGTTCAACGACGAGACCGCTCGCTGCACGACTGCGTTCGGCTGGCCGGGGCGCGAGTACGTCTTCAGCGCGGCGACGACGGGCGTTGCCTTCCCGGTGCTCGCGCCAGGTCGCTATTGGCTCGCGGTCGTCGGCGAAGGCGGAACCCGGGCGTTCTGGGCTGACACGAACCCTTCCCCGTCGCCCGGCGCGGTCTGGGGCTCGGACAGCTTCGGATTCCCCTACTGGAGCGACACGGGCGTCCAGGGGCAACCGGACTTCGCGTTCGACATCGACGGCGAGCCTGCTGGGACGCTGCTCGAGATCCCGACCCTCTCCGGCATCGGCCTCCTGGCGCTGGCGGCTCTGATGGTGGGCGTTGCCGTCGTCGTTCTGCGGCGTCGGCGCTCCGCCGCCTGAATCGCGGCCAGCCCGAACGGCTGTCGAAGGGCCCCGCTGGTGCGGGGCCTTTCGCTTTCTGGACGCGGAGAGGTTTCTGGCCGCTAGGGCATTCCCGGCGGCGGGAGGCGCGCTTGCGTCGCCTGCTCGAAGGCGTAGGCGAGGGCGAGCAGGCGGGGCTCGCTGCAGGCCGGACCGGTGAAGCTGACCCCCAGCGGAACCGGCGCCGGATCGAAGCCCGCGGGGAAGGGGGGATCCGCGCTGGCCGGGGTCGCGCCGATCGGCACCATGACGGTCGGGTAGCCGGGGCGGGCGGCGAGGTTGGCGCCGCGCCAGCCGGGGAAGAGCAGCGCGTCGAGGCGTTCGCGCGCCACCACCGCGTCGATGCCCTGCTCACCGGCGAGCCGGAGGTCTTTCGCCCGGTCGGCCTCGTAGCGGGCTCGCCAGGCTTCGAGGTCCATCGCGTCCGAGAAGTCGAGCAGCGCCTGGCCGTACTTGAGCGTCCCCGCCCGTTCGTGTTCCCGGTTCCAGGCGCGCAGCTCGGTCAGAGACCTCACCGGCGCGGCGTCGCCGAGCGAGGCCAGCCAGCGATTGAAGTCGCGCTCCATGCCGTAGGCGAAGGTGATCGAGCAGCCCTTGGTCTTGGCCTCGTCGAGGCCGCGGCAGATGGGCCAGAGCAGGAAGTTGTTCGCTGGATCGGGGTCGACGACGCTCGGGATGTCGGCCGGATCGACCACGATCGCACCCGCGCGCCGCAGCACTTCGATGGCCGCCTCGAGCGCGGCGGCCTGCGCCTCGTCGAGCCCACCCTGTGGCTGCGCGGCGCCCGGTGGCGTGACGGGGGCGTAGAAGAAGGCGCGCGGAATGCCGATGCGCGCGCCGGCGAGCGCCCCCCGATCGAGGAACCGGGTGTAGTCGGTCTCTCTCGCGCAGCGCGTCGTCGCGGGATCGTTCGGGTCGGCGGCGGCGCCCTCGAGGACGCCGAGCAGGAGGGCGGCGTCGGTGACGCTGCGCGCCATCGGGCCGGCGGTGTCCTGGTCGGCGGTGATCGGAAGGATGCCGTGGCGGCTGATCCTCCCGACGGTCGGCTTGACCGCCGCGAGCTGGTTGGCGTTGGCCGGCGAGAGGATCGAGCCCGAGGTCTCGGTGCCGACGTTGGCGGCCCAGAAGCTCGCCGCCGTGCCGGTGCCCGAGCTCGAGCCGCCGGTGGCGAGCGCCGGCCGGCCGTCGGCGGTCGCTGCGCGTGGATCGCGCCGCGGGTCGTACGGGTTGAAGCCGTAGCCGTTGAGCGAGTTGTAGTTGGTCGGCATCCCCGGCGGGCCGGCCACCCAGTTGGCGAGCTCGGTCATCTGCGTCTTGGCGAGGATGATGGCGCCCGCCGCGCGCAGGTTTCCGACCAGAGTCGCCTCGTAGGGCGGGATCAGGCCCGCGAAGGCCAGCGCGCCGCCGGTGGTGGGCAGGTCGGTGGTGTGGATGTTGTCCTTGAGCGCGATCGGAATGCCGTGCAGCGGGCCGCGCACCTTCCCCGCGCGGCGCTCGCGGTCGAGCGCATCGGCCTCGTCGAGCGCGCGCGGGTTGACGGCGATCGCGGCGTTGATCCGGTCCTCGTAGCGCGCCAGGCGCAGCAGGTACTGGGTGACCAGCTCGCGCGCGCTGACTCGGCCCGAGCGCATCGCCGCCTGCAGCTCGGGAATCGAGGCCTCGACGACGGAGAACGGCGGCTCGTCGGCGGCCAACGGCGCCGCGACCAGCAGCGCGGCGACCCCCGCCCGACCCCAGCGCGACAGGCGAATCCTCTGCGACATGACGCCTCCCTCCGAGTCTCCGGCGCAGCCTACCCTCGCCGCGCCGCCGCCGACGCTGCGCCGCGTCTCAGGCGGTCGCGCTCCAGTTGAGGTGGAACTCCTCGCCGAGGTCGAAGATGTAGTCCTTGGCCGCGACCACCTTGCCGCGCTCGGCGGTCACCACGGTGACGCCGCTGTTGTGGCCGACGCGGCCTTCGCGGTTGACCAGGTGGATGGTCCAGTGTGCGGCGATCACGTTGCTGCCGACGAAGTCGAAGATCCGCTTCGCGCACAGGTCGTGGAGCTCGAAGCGGATCTCCGGGAACTGCTCGAGGAAGCGCCGGAACCAGCCCTCCACTTCCCCCCGGCCGCGGTAGGTTCCACTGGCCGGGATGTCGCCGGGGTAGACGAAGACGCCGTCGTCCCGCCAGGCGGCCATGAAGGCCGGCAGGTCGTGGCGGTTCAGCGCCGCGAAGGCGCCGGCGAGCGCCTTCCTGCCCAACAGGGTTCCGATCATGGGAAACCTCCTGATCGTGGGGTCCTGTCGGACATTGTAGGCGCTTCGCGCAAGACCGGCGGCG
>CAYZWR010000093.1:0-10209 GCA_964481735.1 uncultured Thermoanaerobaculia bacterium | reverse complement strand
CGCGGACGCTCGACCGCTAGCGATCGCGGCGTGACCGGCGCAGGCCGAGACCGGAGAGCAGCGACAACGCGCCGGCGAGAGCCAGCAGCGGGAGCTGCGTCGCCGTCTTGGGGAGCTGCGGCGCGGCTGCCGGAGCGGGGGCGGAGGCGGGTTCCGCCGCGGCCGCCGGCGCGGCGGGCTTGGCGGGCGCGGCGGGCGCCGGAGCGGGCTCGGCGGCGAGATTCCCGCCGACGTTCTTCACTTCCGCCTCGGTCAGCGTCTTGGTCTCGACCGACACGATCGTCGCGGTCAGCTTCATCCCCTCGCGCAGGCTCGACAGCTCGGTCTCCTTGCCGTCGACCAGGAAGCGGAAGCCCTTCGGAACGTCGTACTGCTGGTAGCCCTTCTCCGCGGTCATCGCGATGAACCCCGCGGGGAAGATCTTGATCAGCGTGCCGTTCTTGATCTCGGTCGTCGTCACCGGCACGGTCTTCGTCGTGGCGACGAAGTCGGCCGTGAGAACCGTTCCGACCTTGAGATCGGCGTAACCGGTCGGCACGCCGTTGACCATGATGGTCTTGCCCGGAGCGGGGGTGAACTCCTTGGTGGTGCCGTCGTCCATCTTGACGGCGATCTTGCCGTCGTACTTGGCGATGACCGTGCCGGAGCGGGACATCACCGCGGTCGACGACTGTGCCCACAGGGCGCCGGCGAGTCCGAGCGCCGCGACGACGGCGATCAACAGGGTGAAGAGCTTCTGGTTCCTGGACATGGTGACTCCTCCTTGGAACTGCGTTGAACGACATGGAAAGGCATGGCGACGCGAGCTCACAGTCGGGCCTCCCGAAGGGGGACGAACCGGTTCCGAGGCGACTCGTCCCCGAGGCGGGATCGAGTTCCAGGTTCCTCCGTGGTGGGAGGCACGTCGCGCCGGCCGGCGCGCACGATGAAGCGCTGCGGCGCGCTTCCGGCGAAATAGAACGGGTAGCAGGTGACGAGGGTGAGGGCGGGCGAAGGGGTCGGCTCGAGCACCCAGACTTCGCTCGGCTCGACGACGCGCAGCGATTCCACGACGTAGAGCTCGCGCCCGGCGAGCGTCCGGAGCTCGATCGCATCTCCGATCGCGATGTCCTTGAGGCCGCGGAAGAACCCGTCGCGGTGGCCGGCGATGCCCACGTTGCCGCCCTCGCCCGGTCGCGCGGTCCCCGCGATGAGTCCCACGCCCCGATTCAGCGTCGCCTCGTCGGTTCCCGGGTGGACCGGCACCTCCAGCCCGAGGCCGGGAATCGCGAGAACGGCGAGCGGTGCGCCGAACTCCCGGCGCAGGCTCTCCTCGTAGGCCCGGATCCGCTCGGGCGCCCAGAGCCGGGTGTCGACGGTGGGACTCGGGGCCGGAGCGGCGGAGCCCGTCGCTGCCGCGGCGACCTCCGCGGAGCCGCGCGCCCGATCGAACCGCGCGAGATCGTGCTGCCGCTGGAGCTCGCCGGTCAGGCGGGCGCCGCCGACCAGGGCGAGCAGGAGGAGCCCGCCGTAGATGAGGCCGCGCTCGAGCCAGCGGCGCAGCGACGAGCGCATGCGATCCCCCCGCGACGCCATGGCTGGAGCTGGATGCGAGGACGGGCTCATGGCCGGATCGGAGAGCGGAGGGGTCGAGCCTCGTGCGGGCGGCGCGTCTCGCCGGGTCGCCGGGTGCCTAGTTCGGTTTGGCGCGCGACACCGAGACGGCGACGGCCTCGGTGTAGACCGCCTCGACCATGTCGCCCGTCTTCACCTTGGCGGCGATCGCCGGCTCGACGTCGAGGGTCACCGACCGTCCCTTGGGCCCCACCAACGTGACGGTCGAGGCCGCCGTGTCGACCGCGGTGACCTTGGCGGCGATCTTGGTCTGCTTCGTCTTGATGCCGCCGGGGAGCTCGCTCGGTTCGGCGCGCATCTCGCTCGACGATTCGCTCTTCGCGGGCGTGCCGCCTTCGATCTTCGAGAGCGCGAGGGTCAGGGACTCGTAGTACTGGATCGAAACCTGGTCTCCGACCTTGAGATCCGCCAGGCGCTTGACGTCGGGACCGGCGACCATGGCGAGCTCGTCGCCCTTCTCGAGCTTGAGAACGATCTCGCGGGTCGCGACGTCGATCGACTGGATGGTCGCCTCGACCTCGACCAACTGCTCGGCGGAGACCTTGCCCTCGCCGCCTCCGACCTTCTGCTGCACGGTCTGCGCGTCCAGAGGCAGCGCGAGCAACGAGAGCGTCGCCAGAGCCACCAGCAGCATTCGCTTCATGAAGTTCCCCTTTCGGCGCCCGGAGATCCCCTCCCGGAGACCCCCGCGGCGAAGGTCCATCCGGCGAGGACTCCCAAGCCCTCGATCTCGCGTGATTCGAGGAGCTGCGTCACGGCCGCCGGGAGTCTCCGCCTAGTGGATCCATGCTGCCCCGGGGACGAGAGAGTCGCCATCGGGAAAACTACGGGATTCCGGGACGGGGCTCCCGGGGGCGGGTTGGGGGACGCCGCCGGGTCCGGGCGAGCGGTCGGATCGTCAGGACGCGGACGCCGGATCGACCAGGGCGAGCAGCCGGCGCCCGGCCTCGTCGAAGTCCTCCCGGCGACCGCTGCCGCGCGCCACCAGCATGGCGCCCTCCAGCGTGCCGACGAAGAACGCTGCCAGCGAGCCGGCGCTCCCCGTGAACTTCAGCCCGCCCTCGCGCCGCCCCGCCTCGAGCACCCGGGTCAGCCACGTCTCGTTCGCGGTGAAGAACTCCGCGACGCTCTCGCGCAGGGGCTTGGGCAGGGTCGCCACGTCGGCGGCCATCATGCCGCAGAGGCACATGCGCTTGCGGCGCAGTACGGCTCCGTAGAGCTCGACGTAGCTCGCCAGCCGTTCGGCGCTGTGGCCGGTCGCGCTCTCGATCGCCGCGAGGGAGGCGAGGAACTCGCCGCGGTAGCGCGCCACCAGCGCCAGGCCGAGCTCCGCCTTGGTCGCGAAGTGGTGGTGCAGGCTCGCCTTGCGTACCCCGAGCTCGGCGGCGACGTCGGCGTAGCTGAAGGCGTTGAAGCCGCGCGTCTGCACCAGACGCTCGGCCACGTCGAGGATGCGGCCGGCGGTGCCGGCCGGCCGTCGCCGTCGCCCGGGAGCTCTCGGTTCGCCTCGGGAGGTCGCCATGTTGGCGGCCAATCTAGCACCTGGCGCCGCAGTTGACTACCTACCTACCAGATGGTAGGTTCACGGAAACCACAGGAGCCCCGACACCGGGTCCAAGGAGGACGTGCCATGTCTCGTCAGCGAGCGCAGTGGATCGTCGTCACCCTCATCGCCAGCGGCCTGATCGCCGTCCCGAGCAGCGGAGCGAGCGGCGGGAAGGGCGCGGTCGTCGTGCCAGCGGCGAAGCTCAACTGGGTCGCGGGCGCCATTCCCGGCGTCAGCACCGCGGTGGTCGCGGGCGACCTGGCGACCGGTCCGAGCCGCTTCTATCTCAAGTACGCGAAAGGTCTGGTCACGCCGCTGCACCACCACTCCCCGGACCACTACGTCACCACGGTCAGCGGCGAGCTCGTGCTCGTCGTCGACGGCGTGGAGCACCGGCTCGCCCCGGGGTCCTATTTCGCGTTGACCCACCAGGCCGCGCACGCGGCCCGCTGCGAGGGCGCGACCGACTGCGTGATGTTCATCGACTCGCGCGGCGCCTGGGACGTGGTGCCGGAGGCTCCGGCCAAGCCGTAACGTCGCTGCGGCGCTGGGCGGCGCGTGTTACCGTCGGCGGTCCGCATGACGCCCTCCCCCGTGCCGCCTCGGCGCGCTCGCCGGTTCTGCTCGGCCGCGGTGCTGCCGCTCGCCACCCTGGCGCTCTCCTGCGCGACCTGGCGTGCTCCGGCGAAGCCGCTCCGCACGGTCGAGCTCGCCCCCCGCGTGGGCGGCTCCTGCCTGGTGGTGCTGCTGCCTGGCCGGTGGGACGAGCCCGAGCGGTTCGGTCGCGCGGGTTTCGCCGCGGCGGTGGCGCGGCGCGGCCTGCAGCTCGACCTGGTCGCGGTCGACGCGCATCTCGGCTACTACCGCGACCGGTCGGTCGTGGAACGCCTGCGCGCCGACGTCGTCGCGCCTTCGCGGGCCGCCGGTTACCGGGAGATCTGGCTCGTCGGGATCTCGCTCGGCGGACTCGGCGGGCTGACCTATCTCCGCGAGCACCCCGACGACGTCGCCGGCGTGCTCGCCCTGGCGCCCTACCTCGGCGAGGCGGACCTCGTTCGCGAGATCGAAGCGGCTGGCGGAGCGGCGAGCTGGCGGCCGCGGCGCTCTGGCGACGGCGTCGGCTTCGGGGTGGAGCTCTGGAGCTGGTTGGCTCCCTGGGTCGCGGCAAGGAGTGGACCGCCGCTGCACCTCGGTTGGGGAGAGCAGGACGACCTCGCGCCCGCCAGCCGGCTGCTCGCCGCGTTACTGCCTCGAGAGCAGGTGTACGCGCAGGCGGGGGGCCACGACTGGAGGACCTGGGAGAGGCTCTGGGAGCAGTTCCTGGAGCGAACGGCGCTCTGCCGGGTTCGACCATGAACGGTGGGCGTGGCTCCTGGAGGTGCTTCACTCCGCGGCGGGCCGTGCCTCGCCGATGAAGCGGTAGCCCACGCCCGGCTCGGTTCGCAGGTAGCGCGGCGCCGCGGGATCGTCGTGCAGCTTCTGCCGGAGCTTGCCGATCACCACCCGCAGGTAGTGGGTGTCCTCGACGTGGTCGGGGCCCCAGAGCTCGCGCAGGAGCTGTTGCTGGGTGACCACCCGGCCGGCGTAACGCACCAGCGCGGCGAGCACCCCGAACTCCTTGCGGGAGAGTTGCACCGCCTCGCGCTCGAGCGTGACCGTGCGCAGCGCGAGGTCGACCCGCAGGCGGCCGTCGTCGAAGACCGGCGGTGTCTCGTCCGGCGCCGCGTGGTGGCGCAGCAACGCGCGGACCCGCGCCATCAGCTCCTGGATGCCGAACGGCTTGGTGACGTAGTCGTGCGCGCCGGCGTCGAGCGCGCGCACTTTCTCGGCTTCGCTGGCGCGCACCGAGAGCACGATCACCGGCACCTGCGACCAGGAGCGGATCTCGCCGAGCACCTCGTGGCCCTCCAGGTCGGGGAGCCCGAGGTCGAGCACCACCAGATCGGCGCCGCGGCTGGCGAGCAGCGCGATCCCTTCGCGGCCGGTCGCCGCCTCGGCCACGTCGAAGCCCTCGGAGCGCAGGCTGATCTCGAGGAAGCGCCGGATCTGGCGCTCGTCGTCGATCACCAGGACGCGGGGGCGCAGCGCGCCCTGGTCGCTCATCCCGCCTCCTCCGTCGCCGGGGGTGGTGGCTCGGCGAGCGGCAGGGAGATCCGGATCGTGGTGCCGACGCCGCCCTCGCCGGCGTCGGCCGTGACCTTGCCGCCGTGGGCGCCGATCATGCCGCGCACGATGGTCAGACCCAGCCCGCTGCCGCGCGGCGCCCGGTCGCCGCGCGCCGCGGTGTAGAAGAGGTCGAAGATCCGCTTCCGCTCGTCGTCCGGGATCCCTGGACCCCGATCGGTGACTTCGAGCGCCAGGTTGCCTCCGTCCCGGCGGGCGCGGACGCGGATCGACGCGCCCGCGGGCGAGAACTTGGCGGCGTTCTCCAGCACGTTGAACAGGGCCTGCTCGACGAGCGCCGCGTGCACGAAGAGCGGCGGCAAACCCGGCTCGAGCTCGTCCACGACCTGGACCGCCGGGAAGAGCTTGCGCAGGCGCGCCTCGGCGGTGCCGAGGATCTCGTCGAGCGCCACCCAGTCGCGCTGGAGCTTCATCGGGCCCGAGCCCAGCCGCGTCATGTCGAGCAGGTTCTGGATGTAGCGGTCCAGCCGCTCGCTCTCGCTGCGGATCGACTCCAGGAGGTCGCGACGGTCGGCCTCGGCGAGGCTCGCGCCGTAGGCCGTCAGGCTGCTCGCCGCGCCGATCACCGCGGCGAGCGGCGAGCGCAGGTCGTGCGACACCGACGAGAGCAGCGCGGTCCGCAGGCGCTCGGTCTCGCCCTCGACGCGCGCGGACTCGAGGTTGGCGACCAGGCGCGTGCGATCGGCGGCCTGAGCGATCTGCTGGACGATCGCGCCCGCGAGCTGATGGTGCTCGGTGGAGAGGAAAGCGAGCGTGGGCGGGAAGCGCATGCCGATCACCCCCAGGCAGCCGCCTTCCACGATCAATGGGACGAACCACCAGCCCGCTCCCGAGAGCGTGCTGGTGAAGCGCCCGGCGGGCTGCGCGTGGACGGCGACCCAGTCGGCGGCGGCGAGGTCGTTGGGCGTGAGCTCGGTCGCGGGGGGGTGGGCCGCGAGGCGCCGGAGCGTGCCGCCCTCGCGGCGCTCGCTCGCCAGCGCGACCGCGTCGCAGCCGAGCGCGGTGGCGAGCGTCTCGCATCCCGCGCGACAGACCTGCTCCTCGTCGCTCGCCGTCGCCAAGCGCTCGCCGAGGCCCTGCAAGGCGCGCGCGTGCTCGTTGGCGGTGCGCAGCATCACGACCTGCGCGTGCTGACGTCCGGCCAGCTGGCCGACGAAGAGGGCGGTGATCAGGAAAGCGACGACCGCCACGACGTCGCTCGGGCTGCTGATCGTGAGGGTCAGCCGCGGCTCGGTGAAGAAGAAGTTGTAGGCCAGGGCCGAGGCGACAGCGGTGTAGAGCGCGATCGAGATCCGCGAGCGCACCGCGACCAGGGTCACCGCACAGACGAAAACGAGCGCGAGGCTGGCGACCGGGAGGATCGGGCGCAGCGCGAATCCGAGCAGCGTGGCGGCGGCGACGGCTGCCGTCGCGAGCGCGACGTCACGCATCCGCCGGGCGACCGGGGGGCGGCCCTCGAGCGCGCGCCGGGATCGCCGGCGGGCGCCCGGCGTATTGACGATGGTGAGCTCGAAGCGGGCGCCGCGTTCGAGCAGGCGCTGGGTGACCGTGCGGCCGAGGAGGCGCGCGATCGCCCGCTCGCGGGTGCGCCCGATCAGGATCGACGAAACGCCCTGGCGGGTGGCGTAGGCGAGGAGCTCCTCGGCGACGTCCGTGCCGCGCAGGGTGACGGTCTCCCCGCCCAGCCGCTGGGCGAGCTGGAAAGCGGCGTGGAGCGCCGTGCGATCGGTGCGCGAGCTGCCCGTGTCGACGAAGGCGACCGTCCAGGGTGCCTGCCGCCGCTCGGCGAAGCGCCGCGCGACGCGCACCAGGTATTCGGTCTGATCGTGGCCGTCCACGGCGACCAGGATCCGGCGCCGGATCGCCACGCCGCTCGCCATGCCGCGCGCCGCCAGATACTCGCGCAGGTCGGAATCGACGCGATCGGCGGCGGTCTGCATGGCCAGCTCGCGGAGCGCGGCCAGGTTGGAGGGTGAGAAGTAGCGATCGAGCGCCGCCTGCGCGCGCTCGGGGACGTAGACCTTGCCCAGGCGCAGCCGCTCGATCAGCTCGCGCGGTGGCAGGTCGACCAGCACGACGTCGGTCAGGCGGTCGAGGAAGGCGTCGGGAACCTGTTCGCGGACCTTGACGCCGGTGATCTGCTCGACGACGTCGTTGAGGCTCTCGACGTGCTGCACGTTGAGCGTGGTGTAGACGTCAATGCCGGCGTCGAGCAGCTCCTCGACGTCGTGGTAGCGCCGCTCGTGCCGCGCTCCCGGGAAGTTGGTGTGCGCCAGCTCGTCGACCAGGGCGACCCGCGGCCGGCGGGCCAGGAGGGCGTCGAGGTCCAGCTCCTCGTAGCTCTTGCCCCTGTAGTCGAGGCGCCGGCGCGGCAGGACCTCGAGGCCCTCGAGCAGCACCGCGGTCTCGGCCCGGCCGTGCGTCTCGACCAGGCCGACCACGACGTCGATGCCCTGGCGCTGGAGCTCGCGGGCCGCGTTCAGCATGGCGTAGGTCTTGCCCACGCCGGGCGCGGCGCCGAGGAAGACCTTCAGCTTGCCGCCACGTTCCTCCACTTCGGCGGCGTGCGCCTCGACGAGCAGCGCGTCGGGATCGGGACGCCGGGCTTCAGGGGCCATTCGCGCAGGCTCTCGGGAGCCATCTTACTGCGCGCCGGCGGGCGGGCTCGCGGGCGGGAATTGCGTGTCGAGGGCCAGGTTGAGCTCGAGGACGTTGACCCGCGGCTCGCCGAGGATACCGAGCTGGCGCTGCTCCGTCCGCGCGTCCACGAGGCGACGGATCTCCGCTTCGGGGACTCCGCGCTCGTGGGCGACGCGGGACACCTGATAGAGCGCCGCGGCGGGGGAGATGTGCGGGTCGAGACCGCTGGCGGAGGCGGTGGCGAGATCGACGGGAATCGGCGCGTCGCCGTGGGCCGCGCGCAGAGCCGCGACCGTCGTGGCGACGCGCTCGTGGAGGACGGGGCTCGACGGCCCGAGATTGGAACCGGTGGAGGCGCCGCCGTGGTAGGCGGGCGCGGTCGCCGAAGGACGCCCCCAGAAGTAACCCCGGCCGGCGAACCGCTGGCCGATCAGCCGCGAGCCGACGACCTTGCCGCCGCGCTCGATCAAGCTGCCGTTCGCCTGGTCCGCGAACAGGAGCTGGCCGAGACCGGTGACCGCCAGGGGGTAGGCGAGTCCGGTGACCAGGGTCAGCGCGGCGAGGAGGAGGATGGCGGGTTTCGCTTGACGCAACATGGCCGGCTCCTAGGCCCATCCGAGGGCGACGAGGACGAGATCGATCAGCTTGATGCCGACGAACGGGACGACGATGCCGCCCAGGCCGTAGACGAGGAGGTTGTTCCGGAGCACTTGCGCCGCGCCGAGGGGCCGGTACTTCACTCCCCGGAGCGCGAGCGGAATCAGGGCGACGATGATCAGGGCGTTGAAGATGAGCGCCGAGAGAATCGCGCTCTGCGGCGTCGCGAGGCGCATCACGTTGAGCGCGCCGAGCGCGGGGTAGGTGACGGCGAAGGCCGCCGGGATGATCGCGAAGTACTTGGCGACGTCGTTGGCGATCGAAAAGGTGGTGAGCGCGCCGCGCGTCATCAGGAGCTGCTTGCCGATCTCGACCGTCTCGAGGAGCTTGGTCGGGTTGGAGTCGAGATCGACCATGTTGCTCGCCTCCTTGGCCGCCTGCGTGCCGCTGTTCATCGCCACCGCGACGTCGGCCTGGGCGAGCGCGGGAGCATCGTTCGTGCCGTCACCGGTCATCGCGACCAGCCGTCCGCCGGCCTGGTGCTCGCGAATCAACCGCAGTTTCGCCTCTGGCGTCGCTTCGGCGAGGAAGTCGTCGACGCCCGCTTCGGCCGCGATCGCGGCGGCGGTCAGCCGGTTGTCGCCAGTGATCATCACGGTCTTGATGCCCATCCGGCGGAGCTCGGCGAAGCGCTCCCGGATACCACCCTTCACCACGTCCTTGAGGTGGACGACACCGAAGACGCGCCCGCCGTCCGCGACCACGAGCGGCGTTCCACCGCTGCGCGCGATGGCATCGACCTGGGCGCGCACGTCGGCACCGATGGTGCCCCCTTGCTCGGCCACGAAGGCGGCGATGGCGTCCGCCGCGCCCTTGCGGATCCGGCGGCCGTCGATGTCGACGCCGCTCATCCGGGTCTGGGCGGAGAAGGAGACGAAGCGGGCATCGATCTCCTCGAGCTTGCGCTCGCGCAGGCCGTAGCGCTGCTTGGCGAGCACGACGATGCTCCGCCCTTCCGGCGTTTCGTCGGCGAGCGAGGCGAGCTGGGCGGCGTCGGCGAGCTCGGTCTCGCTCACCCCCTCGGCCGGCACCATCGCGGTGGCCTGCCGGTTGCCGAGCGTGATGGTCCCGGTCTTGTCGAGCAACAGGACGTCGACGTCGCCGGCCGCTTCGACCGCGCGCCCCGACATCGCGATGACGTTGGCCTGCAGCATGCGGTCCATGCCGGCGATGCCGATGGCCGAGAGGAGTCCGCCGATCGTCGTCGGAATGAGGCAGACGAGGAGGGCGGCGAGCACCGTGACGGTGACGACCGAGCCGGCGCCGGCCTCTCGGACGGCGTAGACGGAATAGGGCAGGAGCGTCGCGGTGGCGAACAGGAAGACGAGGGTGAGTGCCGCGAGCAGGATCTGGAGGGCGATCTCGTTGGGGGTCTTCTGGCGGGTGGCGGCCTCGACGAGCCCGATGATCCGATCGAGGAAGGACTCGCCGGGATTGCTCGAGACCCGCATGATGATCCAGTCGGAGAGGACCCGCGTCCCGCCGGTCACCGAGCTGCGGTCACCGCCGGATTCCCGGATCACCGGCGCGCTCTCGCCGGTCACGGCGCTCTCGTCGACCGAGGCGAT
>CAYZWR010000092.1:0-13964 GCA_964481735.1 uncultured Thermoanaerobaculia bacterium | reverse complement strand
GCACCCGACCAGGAGCAGACGTCCTGCGACTCGAAACCGTCGGCGAAGATGTCGGGGTCGAGCGTGTCGGTGTCGGTCGCCGAGTTGTCGGCGGGGTCCGGGTCGGTGATGCCGCCCGGCGGGGCGACGGTCGCGGTGTTGACCAGATCGACCCGGAAGCTCGCGGGGATGGTCATCGCCAGCGTGAAGGTCGCCGTGCCGCCCACCAGCAGGTCGACGCTCTCGGCGATGCCCCCCGCGCCGGCCGCGGCGCAGCTCGAGCCGGCCGAGGCGCTGCAGGTCCAGCTCGCGGTGGTGATCCCGGAGGGGAGCGGATCGGAGACCGTGGCGCCGACCACCGCCATCGGCCCGCCGTTCGTCACCACGATGCTGTAGGTGGTGATGGTGCCCGGATCGTAGACCGTGACGCCGTCGCTCTTGGTGACCGCGAGATCGGCCTCGGGCGGCGGCGGCGTCTCGCAGGCGGTCACCGTCACGTCGTCGATGCCGACGCCGGCGTAGTTGTCGATCGCGTCGCTGGTCAAGCGGAAGGCGAGCTCGATGCTCTCGCCGAGGTAGGCCGCGGGGAGCGTTCGGCTCACGAGGCCCCAACCCGCCGAGGCCTTGATCACCGTCACCGGGCTTCCGACCGAGTCGGTCATCGTCGCGTCGAGCCAGTCGAAGAGGCGGGTCGGGTTGGCGCCGCCGGCTTCGCGCACGTCGACCGCGAAGGCGTCGAACGAGGCGTCCTCCATCTGGTAGCGCTGCGCCCAGGAGACCACCACCGGCCCGGCCAGGTCGGGATCGGTGAGCGAGACCGCCGGCGAGAGGAGCGTCTGGTTGCTGCTGAGGTTGTAGGTGTTGTCGAGATCGGTCTTCCAGCAGCCCGTGCCGCTCGCGCAGGTGGTGATCGGCGCGAAGCTCGGCAGGCCGCGCTCCCACTCGTCCTGGGTGCCCGAGTGGGTGAAGCCCCCGCCGTCACTCTCGAAATCGCTCGAGTAGAGGGTCACCGGATTCGTGCCCCCCGGGCAGGCCGGGGGCGCCGCCGGCTCGCAGATCGTCAGCGACCAGTCGGTGAGCTCGCCGCCGTTCGCCGCCAGGTCGTCGCGCAGCACCAGCGTCCAGTCGCCGCCGGCGTCCTCGCCGTCGTACCAGGCCAGGCGATAGCTGAGCTCCGGGGCCACGATCATCCCGGACATCACGGTGAAGGCGTTCACCGGCAGCGCCGCCTCGTCGTCGAAGGTGAGGCTCATCACCGGATAGGCGGCCGCGCCGACGTCGGTGAAGAGGCCGTTGTCGTTGCCCTGCGGCGAGACCAGGTGAACGTCGAGGTCGGGCAGGTTGGCGTGCGTCAGCGAGATCGTCAGGTCGAGGTCGGCGATGCGCGGGTTCCCCGGCACGGTGATGGTCGAGGTGGCGGTTCCGGTCCCGGGCCCCAGCGTCTTGGGCACGTCGATCGACTCGTAGGTGGTGCAGGTCGTGCCCTCGGTCGCCGCCGGCAGGATCGTCGCGCTCAGCTGGTAGTCGCCGGTGTCGACATCCGTCGCCTCCACCAGGACGGTGTAGGTCCCGGTCGCCGAGACGGTGATCGCCAGGGCCTCGGAGTCGGGCGTCGCGGCCCCGGCGTCGTCGGCGACGAGATAGGTGCCGGCGAAGAGACCCAGGCCGAGCCGGCCCGCGAAGTCGCTGCCGCCCCGGTCGGGTTTGAGATCGAGGCTCAGGAAGAGGGTGTCGCCGGCGGTCAGCGCGACGTCGAAGAGGTCGGAGTCCGCATCGTCGACGAAGCCCGAGACCCAGCCACCGGCGGGGAGCGCCTGCGGCACGACGTCGTTCGGCTCGGTCTCGGCGACCGGCGAGCCGCTCTGCCGCTTGAGGTAGAGCCGGTAGGGCCGGATCTGGTTGGTCGCCACGGCGTACTTGATGCGCAGGTAGTAGGTGCCGGTCGACGGCACCGTGGCCCCGGCGATCGAGGAGGCGGTCGTGCCGAAGGTCCCGTCGTCGGCGTCGCTCTCGATCACCGTCGTGCCGTCGCTCGCCAGCAGCTCGAGGACGCTGTCGAACGAGCCGTGCGCCGAGTGCGTGGTGATCGCCGCGGCGTAGATCCGGTCGCCGGCGGTGGCCGAGAACGACCAGACGTCGACGTCGGCGTTGGGGTAGATGTTGCCCTGGGCCGCCGCGCCCGAGGCGAGCGGCGTGGCGGTGGCCGCGGTGCCGTTCGGTTCGACCTCGGTCGTGTAGGCGGAGCCGGCGCGGGCCGGCGTCACGGCCGCCAGCAGGCCGGCCGACAGCAGGACCGCGAACCGAAGCGTGCCTCGGATGCTCGTCATCGTTCCCCCTCTGAGCCGTGGCCCCCTCCGGCGCCCCGCACGCCACGACGCCGGCAACCTACTTCACCCGAGACTCCCCCGCGCCACCCCAGATCGCTGCCCGGCGGGCCACGCGCAGGGGTGGGGCGGAAAAAGAAAACACCCGGCGAAAGCGCCGCAGCGCGGCCGCCGGGTGAAGACCAGCAGGGGAAATCAGCTCAGCCGCGGCGCGAGATCAGCGCCACCGCCACGCCGGCGAGCAACACGGCGAGCGCCAGCATGCCGGCGAGGCCGAGGGTCGGGATCGCCAGCGGATTGAGATTCTGCGACGCGCCTTCCTCGTAGTCGATGGTGATGTCGTCGAGCGAGACCTGCGCGCCGTCAAGCCCTTGGTAGACGAAAGCGACGTAGAGGTCCTCGCCCGCGACCTCGGCCGTCAGGTCGACCGTCGACTGTGCCCAGGTCCAGCTCGCGGGCCAGGTCGCGTCGGCGGTGTAGACCAGCGTCTCGTTGCCGTTGCCGAACTCGGTGTCGGCGTCGAGGTAGACGTTGAGGTCGCAGTTGTCGTAGGTGTCGCGGCACCAGTAGATGCTGCCCAGCGACCAGAAGTCGACGGTCAGCGTGATCGGACGAACCAGGAGCGGCGTGTAGAGCGCCTCATTCTGTGGAACCAGCGCCTCGTCGTAGAGGATCTCGGCGTTGTAGGTCCCGGAATGCGGATCGAGCGTGCCGGCATACCAGGTCTCGTTCGGATTCGACTGATCGAGCACCCAACCAGCCGGCGGCACGGCGCCCCCCTCGAAGCCCTCGCTGATCGTGGCTTCGGGCAGCACCCAGCCCGGCGCGGCCGAGCCGGAGTTCGGATTCTGCTTGAGCGTGGAATCGCTTGCAGCGAATGCAGCGCCACTCGCGAGCAGCGCCAGAGCGAGGACTATGAACACCTTCTTCATTCCGCAACCTCCCGAAGAAATGAACTGATCTGGGGCCGGACCGTCGCGATCTCCGCCGTCCACCCACCCGCGCCGCCGAGCGTCGCACCGCAGGAGTTCCTGCCGGTGATGCCTAGATAGCGCACCGCCGGCCGCTTCGACCCGTCCGCCAGGGCGGTTTCCGCTCGTTTCCCCACCCGCAAGGGCTGGAAGCGGGAAGGAAGCGGTTCGTGGTTCAGGCCCGCTCGCTGCGATCCCCGACCCCGACGCCGCTCGAACCCCTCCCCCGCCACCGTAGAATCGCCCCACCCCCGGGCTCGCGGGTGGCCGGTCCCGGGGTCCGGCATCGACGTTCCGCCGCCCGGCACCTTCGAGGAGATCCGCATGGGCTTCAATCTGCGCAACCGCTCGCTGCTCGCCGTGCAGGACCTGACGCAGCGCGAATTCCGTTTCCTGCTCGATCTCGCCCAGGACCTGAAGCGCGCCAAGTACTCGCGCGTCGAGCAGAAGCACCTGGTCGGCAAGACCATCTGCCTGATCTTCGAGAAGACCTCCACCCGCACCCGCTGCGCCTTCGAGGTGGCCTGCTACGACCAGGGGGCGCACGTCACCTACCTCGATCCCTCGGGCTCGCAGCTCGGGCACAAGGAGTCGTTCAAGGACACCGCGCGGGTGCTCGGCCGCTTCTACGACGCCATCGAATACCGCGGCGCGAGCCAGCAGGGGATCGAGGAGCTCGCGGCGCACGCCGGCGTGCCGGTGTTCAACGGCCTGACCGACAAGTACCACCCGACGCAGGTGCTCGCCGACCTGATGACCATGCGCGAGCACGCCGACAAGCCGCTGGCGGAGATCAAGTACGCCTTCCTCGGCGACACGCGCAACAACATGGGGCACTCGCTGATGATCGCCGGCTGCCTGATGGGAATGGACGTGCGGATCTGCGGCCCGCGCAAGCTCTGGCCGGCCGAGGAGGTGATCGAGATCGCGCGCGGTCTGCAGCAGGGCTCCGGCGCGCGGCTGACCATCACCGACGATCCGCGGCAGGCGGTCGCGGGCGTCGACTACGTCCACACCGACGTCTGGGTGTCGCTCGGCGAGCCGAAGGAGATCTGGCGGGAGCGCATCGAGCTGCTCCTGCCCTATCAGGTCAACGCCGAGCTGATGCGCGCCGCGGGCAATCCGCACGTCCGCTTCATGCACTGCCTGCCGGCCTTCCACGACACCGAGACGACGGTCGGGCGCCAGGTGGCGGAGACCTACGGCCTGCCGAACGGCCTCGAGGTCACCAACGAGGTCTTCGAGTCGGCGGCCAACCTCGCCTTCGATCAGGCCGAGAACCGCATGCACACCATCAAGGCGATCCTGGTCGCGACGTTGGGGGACTGAGCCGGTGCTCGTCGTCGTCGCGCTCGGCGGCAACGCGCTCCTGAAGCGCGGCGAGGCCATGACCGCGGAGAACCAGCGCCGCAACGTGCGTGCCGCGGCGCGGGCGCTGGCGCCGATCGCCGAGCAGCACCAGCTGGTGATCGGCCACGGCAACGGACCGCAGGTCGGCCTCCTGGCGCTGCAGGGCGCCGCCTACGACCAGGTCGAAACCTATCCGCTCGACGTCCTGGGCGCCCAGACCGAGGGGATGATCGGCTACATGATCGAGCAGGAGATGGGCAATCTCATGCCCTTCTCGCGGCCCCTCGCCACCCTGCTCACCATGGTGGAGGTCGATCCCGACGACCCCGCGTTCCAGAACCCGACCAAGTTCATCGGTCCGGTCTATCCGCGAGCCGAGGCCGACCGCCTCGCCGCCGAGCGCGACTGGACCTTCAAGCTCGACGGGGAGCACTGGCGGCGGGTGGTGCCGTCGCCCGAGCCGAAGCGGATCTTCGAGATCCGGCCGATCCGCTGGCTGCTGCGCCACGGCACGATCGTGGTCGCCGCCGGCGGCGGCGGCATTCCGACGATGTACGAGAAGGGCGCCGACCGGAAGCTGGTGGGGCTCGAGTGCGTGATCGACAAGGACCTCGCCTCGGAGCTCCTGGCGCGCGAGCTGCGCGCCGATCTGTTCGTCATGTTGACCGACGCCGACGCGGTCTACCTCGACTGGGGCCGGCCCGGCCAGCGCGCCATCCGCCGCGCCTCCCCGGCCGCTCTCGCCGAGCACGAGTTCGCGGCCGGCTCGATGGGTCCCAAGGTCACCGCGGCCTGCCGCTTCGCCCGCCTCACCGGCAAGCGTGCCGCGATCGGCGATCTCGAGGAGCTGGGCCGGATCCTCGCCGGCGAGGCAGGCACCACGGTCGACCCCGCCTGCGACGGGATCGTCTTCGGCGACTGATTCCGCCGCTCAGCCGGCGACCACCGGCAGCGAGACCTTCTGGAAGAAGTCGTTCCCCTTGTCGTCGACCAGGATGAAAGCCGGGAAGTTCTCGACCTCGATCCGGTAGATCGCCTCCATGCCGAGCTCGGGGTACTCGAGGAGCTCGACCTTCTTGATCGACTCCTGGGCGAGGAGGGCGGCGGGCCCCCCGATCGATCCGAGATAGAAGCCGCCGTGCTTCTGGCAGGCCTCGGTCACCTGCTTCGAACGGTTGCCCTTGGCGAGCATCACCAGCGAGGCGCCCTGCGCCTGGAAGAGGTCGACGTAAGAGTCCATGCGCCCGGCGGTGGTCGGCCCGAACGATCCCGAGGGCATCCCCGCCGGGGTCTTCGCCGGGCCGGCGTAGTAGATCGGGTGATCGCGGACGTACTCGGGCAGCCCTTCGCCCCGGTCGAGCCGCTCCTTCAGCTTGGCGTGCGCGATGTCGCGCGCCACCACGATCGGTCCGGAGAGCAGCAGCGGCGTCGAGACGGGGTGCTTCGAGAGCTCGGCGAGGATCTCCGGCATCGGCCGGTTGAGGTCGATCGGCACCCCCTGGCGGTGGCTCCCGGTGCGGTAGCGCTCGGGGATGAAGCGCTCGGGGTCGTGCTCGAGCTGCTCCAGCCAGACGCCCTCGCGGTCGATGCGCGCCAGGATGTTGCGGTCGGCCGAGCAGGAGACCCCCATGCCGACCGGGCAGGAGGCGCCGTGCCGCGGCAGGCGGATCACCTTGACGTCGAGCGCGAAGTACTTGCCGCCGAACTGCGCGCCGATCCCGGTCTCGCGCGCCAGACGCAGGGCGAGCGCTTCGATCTCGGGATCGCGGAAAGCCCGGCCGGTGGCGTCGCCGGAGGTCGGCAGATGGTCGTAGTAGCCGGTCGAGGCCAGCTTCACGGTCTTCATCGTCATCTCGGCCGAGGTGCCGCCGATGACGAACACCAGGTGGTAGGGCGGGCAGGCCGCGGTGCCGAGCGAGCGCATCTTCTCGCCGAGGAACTTCTCCAGGCTCTTGGGATTCAGGAGCGCCTTGGTCTCCTGGAAGAGGTAGGACTTGTTGGCCGAGCCGCCCCCCTTGGCGACGCAGAGGAGCTCGTAGACCTCGCCGTCCGCCGCGTAGAGGTCGATCTGCGCCGGCAGGTTGGTGCCCGAGTTCTTCTCCTCGTACATCGTCAGAGGCAGCGTCTGCGAGTAGCGCAGGTTCTCCTTCGTGTAGGTCTCGTAGACGCCGCGCGACAGGTGCTCGGCGTCGCCGCCGCCGGTCCACACCCGCTGTCCCTTCTTGCCGACGATCGTCGCCGTGCCGGTGTCCTGGCACATCGGGAGCTTCCCCTCGGCGGCGACCACGGCGTTGCGCAACAGGGTGAGCGCGACGCCGCGGTCGTTGTCCGAGGCTTCCGGATCGTCGAGGATCGCCGCGACCTGCGCCAGGTGGCGTTCGCGGTAGAAGAACGAGATCTCGCGGAAGGCCTCGCGCGCCACGAGGGTCAACGCTTCGGGCGCGACGCGGAGGACGTCGTGACCGTCGAAGCGGGCGACGGCGACGTGCTCGGAGGTCAGGCGGCGGTAGCGGGTGGAGTCCTGCGCGGGATGGGCGAACAGCTCGGCGTAGCGGAACTCGGGCATCTTCGGATCCTCGAAGCGTCGCGAGGGCGGAGCGCCCCCGCGCGAATCATCCATCACTCGGGAGCCCGGCGCACCACCCCGCCGTGGGAGATAATCCGGCCATCGGCTGCGAGGGCGCTCCGCCCTCGGTGAAAGGCGACGCATGACGCTCCCCCGTTTCCCCGCCCGCACGTACGACTTCACCCCCGATGTCGAGGCGCGCAACTGGATCGGCGGCGCCTGGCGCGACGCCCAGGGCCCCGCGCCCCGCCAGGAGGTGCTCAACCCGCGCTGGGGGCGGCCGATGGGGAGCGTCCAGATGTCGGGCGCCGCCGACGTCGACGCCGCGGTGGCCGCGGCGCGCGCGGCCTACCCGGCCTGGCGCGCGACGCCGATCCGCGAGCGGGCGCAGATCCTCTACCGGACCCGCGAGCTGCTCTTGCGCGACCGGGCCGAGCTCTCCTGGCTGGTCTCGCACGAGAACGGCAAGCTCTGCTCCGAGGGGGAGGCCGAGGTCGACAAGGCGATCGAATGCCTGGAGTACGGCTGCTCGTTGCCCAATCTCGCCGCCGGCAACCAGCTCGAGGTCTCGCGCGGGGTGACCTGCGAGGTGGCCTACGAGCCGCTCGGCGTGGTCGCCGGCGTCGTCCCGTTCAACTTCCCGCTGATGGTGCCGATGTGGATGATCCCGCAGGCGCTGGTGGGCGGCAACGCCTTCCTGCTCAAGCCCTCGGAGCGGGTGCCGCTGACCACGCTGCGGATCTCAGAGCTCTTCGCCGAGGCCGGCCTGCCGGCCGGCATCTTCTCGCTCGTCCAGGGGGGCGCGCCGGTGGTCGAGGCGATCTGCGACCACCCGGGCGTCGCGGCGGTCGGCTTCGTCGGCTCGACCCGCGTGGCGCGCGCGGTCTACGCCCGCGCCTCGGCGGCCGGCAAGCGCGCGCTCTGTCTGGGCGGCGCGAAGAACCACCTGATCCTGGTGCCCGACGCCGACCCCGAGGTGGCGGTGGAGAACATCGTGGCCTCCTTCACCGGCTGCGCCGGCCAGCGCTGCATGGCGGCTTCCGTGCTGGTGGCGGTCGGCGACGTCGAGCCGCTGCTCGAACGGATCGCGCGGCGCGCCGAATCGCTCCGGCTCGGCGACGACATGGGGCCGGTGACCACGGCGGCGGCCCGCGACCGGATCGCGCGCGCCATCTCGGACGCCGAAGCGGCGGGCGCCGAGGTCGTGGTCGACGGCCGCGGCCGGCGCGCCAACGACGGCGGCTTCTGGGTCGGCCCGACCATCCTCGACCGCGTGCGCCCCGGGATGGCCGCGGCGCGCGAGGAGATCTTCGGGCCGGTGCTCTCGGTCGTCCGCGTCGACACCCTCGAGCAGGCGCTGGCGGTCGAGAACGGCAACCCCTATGGCAACGCCTCGACCGTCTACACCACCTCGGGCGACGTCGCCCGGCGCGTGATGGCGGAGGCAGAGGCCGGCATGTGCGGGGTCAACGTCGGCGTGCCGGTGCCGCGCGAGCCGTTCGGCTTCGGCGGCTGGAACGACTCCTGCTTCGGCCACGGCAACCTGACCGGCTGGGACGGCTACCGCTTCTGGACCCGCCAGCGCAAGATCACCAGCAAGTGGGCGCTGCAGCGCGACGCCAACTGGATGAGCTGAGGAGATCATGGACGGACGCGAGATCGTCGAGCTCTGCCTCAAGCACTCGCTCTACTCCTGGTCGGCGACCGGGGCGGTCGATCCGCTGCCGATCGCGCGCGCCGAGGGGGTGTACGTCTACACCGCCGGCGGCCAGCGCATCCTCGACTTCAACAGCCAGCTGATGAGCGTCAACATCGGCCACTCGCACCCGCGGGTGGTCGAGCGGATGAAGCAGGCCTGCGAGCGGCTGCTCTACGTCCACCCGGGCACCGCCACCGAGATCCGGGCACGGCTGTCCAAGCGGCTGGCCGACCTCTGCCCGGGCGACCTCGACGTCTTCTTCTACACCCTGGGCGGTGCCGAGGCGAACGAGAACGCGATCCGCATCGCGCGCCAGTTCACCGGCCGGCCGAAGATCCTCTCGCGCTATCGCAGCTACCACGGCGGCACGAACGCCACGCTGCAGCTCACCGGCGACCCCCGCCGCTGGGCCAACGAGCCGGGGATGCCGGGCGTCGTCCGGGTGATGGACCCCTGGCCCTACAAGTTCTCCTTCGGCGACGACCCGGCGACGATCGGCCGCAACAACCTCGCCTACCTGGAAGAGGTGATCGACTACGAGGGGCCGCACACCATCGCCGCGATGATCATCGAGACGGTCACCGGCACCAACGGCATCCTCATTCCGCCGCCGGGCTACCTCGCGGGGCTCCGGGAGCTCCTCTCCCGGCACGGCATCCTGCTGATCTGCGACGAGGTGATGGCCGGCTTCGGTCGCACCGGCAAGCTCTTCGCTTTCGAGCACGCCGGCATCCAGCCGGACCTCGTGACCCTGGCCAAGGGGCTGACCTCCTCCTACGTGCCGCTCGGCGCGGTGGCGATCTCGCAGCGCATCGCGGACCACTTCCAGAAGCACGTCTACTGGGGCGGCCTGACCTACAACGCCCACCCGTTCTGCCTCGAGGTGGCCGACGCGGTGCTCGACGTGCTGCTGGGGGAGGGGCTGGTCGAGAACGCGGCGCGGCTCGAGCCGGTGATGCGCGGCGAGATGGAGCGGCTCGCCGAGCGCCATCCCTGCGTGGCGGCGCATCGCAATCTCGGTCTCTTCGGCATCGTCGAGCTCGCCAAGGATGCGCGGGGGACGCCGATCGCGCCTTACAACGGCAGCCACCCGGCGATGGGCCGATTCGCCAAGCGGCTGCTCGCCGAAGGGCTCTACACCGTGGTGCGCTGGAACAACTTCATGACCAACCCGCCGCTTTCGATCACCGCCGAGCAGCTCAGCGAGGGCTTCGCGATCCTCGATCGCGCGCTGGCGGAGATCGACGAGGTCTACGAGAACTGACCGGCGCGCTCCGCGAGAGACGCGCCGGCCCCGGTCCGTGCCGGCTTCGCCTCGCCTACTTGAACCAGGCCGAGGTGACCCGCGCCATGTAGTCGCGGTGCGCCTGCGGGTCGGTCAGCTCGCGGTTCTTCTGCATCAGCATCTCGCGCTCCGCGTCGCTGCGCTTGGCGTTGGCGGCCGAGAAGGCCGCCTCGATCTCGTCTTCGGCCGCGGCGCTGGTCGAGATGGTCACGATCATGCGCAGGGTGTTGGCTTCGGTGTGCACGTCTTCGGTCTGCACCGCGTAGAACGCCACCGATCCCTTGGCGACCAGGTCGTCGTAGACCGGCTTGGCGTTCTTCTCCCAGAGGTTCGACCACTCGCGCCCCTGGCCCGGCTTCACGATCTGGTTGTTGACGTAGAGGAAGCCGCCGGCGACGCTGCCGGAGCGGCTGCCGTGCATCCCGGCGCGCAGCAGCCAGTCGCGGTGCCCGGCGACCGTGGCGGCGGGGTGCATCGGAGCCTTGAGGAGCTCCACGCGCGTCTTCTCGATCCCGGCGAAGGTCGCCGACGACCACCAGATACCGTGCGTGACCTGGTCCGGGGTGTGGATGTAGGTCTCGAAGAAGCCCCAGTTGATCAGGGTGCCGTCGGCCGCGAGCCGCTCGAGGATCGGCTTGGTGTTCTTCGCGCCCCACTCGGAGTAGCCCTGCCACTGGTCGCGCGCGATGGTCCACTCCGCGACGTAGGTGAACGGATCCGGCGCCTCGCCTTGAGCGCCTGCTGGCGCGACCGCGAGGCCCAGCGTCACGAACAGGGCGAGCACCCAACCACCGACTGCAGCCGTCTGTTGCTTGCGGTTCATTCGCATTCCCCCTCAGGAACGTCCGGACCCGGAATGGTCTCGGACGGCCGGACGAATCGACGACACGTCATGCCGCGCACCCCTCCTCCAGGCACGCCACGACGAAAGGCGCGGGATCCGCTGCCGAGCGAACGGCGCGGCTCGCGCGACCTCGACCGACTCTGGCCGGAAAGCGGTCGCAGACTACTTGGATCGAGGAGCGAAGTCACGCCGCGAAGCGGCGTCCGGCCGGGGTCAGCCCTTGCCGTACCAGCCCCAGGGCTGCACGCCGTCGTACGCGGTGATCTGCTGGACTTCGAGGTAGTTCTCGAGCCCCCAGACCCCGAGCTCGCGGCCGATCCCGCTCTGCTTCATCCCCCCCCAGGGGGCCTGGCTGAAGGTCGGCTGCGAGCAGTTGATCCAGACGATCCCGGCGCGGAGCCGGCGCGCCACCCGCCGGCTGCGTTCGAGGTCGGCCGACATCACCGCCGCGGCGAGGCCGTAGCGGCTGTCGTTGGCCAGGGCGAGCGCCTCCGCTTCGTCGCGGAAAGTGCGCACGGCGAGCACCGGTCCGAAGACCTCCTCCCGCCAGAGCTCCGAATCGACCGGCACGTCGACGAAGATCGTCGGCTCGAGGAAGTAGCCGCGCGGCAGGTGACTCGGCCTCCCGCCGCCGGTGAGGAGCGGGACTCCGGCCGCCCGCGCCCGCTCGACGAAGCCCCGGACCTTGTCGTACTGGGCGCGGGAGACCAGCGGGCCGAGGAGCGTGCCCGCGGCGAGGCCGTCGCCGATCGGGATCCGCCGCGCCGCCTCGGTCAGGCGCTCGAGCAGCCGTGGGGCGAGCGAAGCCTCGACCAGCAGGCGGGAGGTGGCGCTGCACACCTGACCCTGGTTCCAGAAGATGCCAAACATCACCCACTCGACCGCCGCTTCGACGTCGGCGTCGGCGAAGACGACGAAGGGGGACTTGCCCCCCAGCTCGAGCGAGACGTTCTTGATCTCCTGCGCCGCGGCCTGCATCACCCGCCGGCCGGTCGGCACGGAGCCGGTGAAGGCGAGCTTGTCGACCCCCGGATGGAGGGTCAGCGGCGCCCCCGCCTCGGCGCCCGTGCCGGTGAGGACGTTGAGCACTCCCGGCGGAAGCGCGATCTCCTCGGCGATCGCGGCGAGCTCGAGCGCGGTCAGCGGGGTGAGCTCCGAGGGCTTGAGCACCATCGTGGCCCCCGCAGCGAGCGCCGGCGCGACCTTCCAGGCGGCCATGAGCAGCGGGTAGTTCCACGGGATGATCTGCCCGGCGACGCCGACCGGCGCGTAACGCACGACCGAGGTGAAACGCCCATCGGGCAGGTCCAGTCGGCGGTCCTGTCGCCGGTCGAGCTCCTCGGCGAGGTCGGCGTACATCGCGAAGCAGCCCGCCGCGTCGTCGACGTCCCAGAGCGCCTCGGGCAGCGGCTTGCCGTTGTCCAGCACCTCGAGCCGCGCCAGCGCCTCGCGTCGCTCGGTGATCGCCGCGGCGATGGCGCGCAGGAAGGGAGCGCGCCAGGCGCCGGTCGACTCTCCCCAACCCGCATCGAACGCCGCGCGCGCCGCCGCTACCGCCGCGTCGACGTCGGCCGCGCTCGCCGCCGGCGCCTCGCCGATCCTCTCTTCGGTCGCCGGATTCTCCACCGCCAATCGCCCGCCCCGCGCCGGCGGAATCCATCGTCCTGCGATGAAGAGCTGGTCGCGCATGGCTCCTCCCGAACGTCCGCGAGCGTAGCAAAGCCCTCGGCGCCCGCCTCGTTTCTCGATAGAGTGCGCCGCGCCGGAGGAACGTGATGAAACTCGAGTCGATCGACGCGCTGGTCGCCGGAGCCGGCGTGGGTGGCGCCGCGGCGGCGCTGCTGCTCGCCCGGGCCGGGGCTCGGGTCACGCTCTGCGAGCGCATCGCGGAGCCGCGCGCCGTCGGCGCCGGCATCGCGCTCGCCCCCAACGGCCTCGCCGTGCTCGACGGCCTGGGCCTCGCCGAGGAGCTCACCCGCCGTGGCCGCCGGCTCGACGCGCCGCGCATCGTCGACGGACGGGGCCGGGTGCTGCTCGCGCCGCGCTTCGACGGCATCGCCGGCGACCCGCACATCCTCGTCCTGCGCCGGAGCGATCTCCAGGACGTGCTGCTCGCCGCCGTGGCACGCGAGGCGCGGATCGACATCCGGCTGGGGACCGAGGTCGAAGCGGCCGCGCCGGATGGCACGGTCGCAGTGCGCACCGCGAGTGGCGAGGCGCGCCTCGCCGCCGACCTGGTGATCGGCGCGGACGGCGTCGACTCCCGGGTGCGCGCCGGGGGCGATTTCGCCACCCGCCGGGTCGCCACCGGGATCTCCTACGTGCGCGGCCTCTCGGCGATCGAGCTGGCGCGCTCCGAGGAGGCCTGGACCGCGGCGGGCATCTTCGGCAGCTTCCCGGTTCCCGATGGCGCCTACTTCTTCACCTCCTCCGGCACCCCGGCGCTCGCGGCGGCGCTCGCGGCGCGCGATCTCGAGGCCTACTCCGCGATCTGGCGCGAGGCCTATCCCCCGGCGGAGGAGATCCTCTCCGGAGTCTCCCGATTCGACCGGCTGCTGGTCAACGAGGTGGTGCGCGTCGACTGCGGGCGCTATCACGCCGGGTGCCTCGCGCTGCTCGGTGACGCCGCGCACGCCATGGCGCCGAACCTCGGCCAGGGCGCCAACAGCGCGTTGGTCGACGCCGCGGTGCTGCTCGACGAGCTGCGCTCCGCCGACGGGATCGAGGACGCTCTCGCCGCCTACACCGCCCGCCGCCGGGAGGCCGTGCGCTGGGTCCAGGCCACGGCGGGACGCCTGGGACGGCTCGCCGAGCAGACCTCGCCGCTCGCCCGCGCGCTGCGCGACCGGCTGCTGATGCCGCTCGCCGCCCGCCTCCCCCCGCAGGCGCGCAACCGCAGGCTCCTGCAGGAGGAGCCGGACCGCCTGCGCGAGATGGCGAGCCGCG
>CAYZWR010000091.1:0-14228 GCA_964481735.1 uncultured Thermoanaerobaculia bacterium | reverse complement strand
ACAGCGACGAGGCGCTGCTCGCGGTCGGCTTCATCTTCACCATCCACTTCTTCAATACTCATTTCCGGCCGGACAAGTTCCCGATGGACCCGGTCATCTTCACCGGTCGAATGACGCTCGAAGAGCTGCAGCACGACAAGCCGGACGAGTACGCCGAGCTGGTGCGCACCGGCAAGCTCGAGGAGCACCTGGTCGGTCCGATCGAGCAGCGCGTCGAGCACGGATTCAAGATCTTCGGGTTCATCGCGCTCGGCGTCGGGTTGACGCTGATCGCGCTCATCCTCTACGCCATGCTCTTCGCCTATCGGTAGGAGGGCGAACGCGAGCCGGCGCCGGACGCAGGAAGGAGAGTCTCACGTGGAGTTCCTGGTGTCTTGGAAGTCGTTGATTCGAGCGTTCCTGTTCACGCTGTCGGCTCTCCTCGTCCTCGTCGCGCCAGCGGCTGCGGCCTCCGAGGACTGTCTCGCCTGTCACGAGTCCGAGGACAACGTCGGCGACGCCGCCTACGAAGTCGACCCCGCGGCCTGGGCGACCAGCGTCCACGGCGCGGCCGGGATCGGCTGCGTCGACTGCCACCCGGGCAAGGACCAGGATCCGCATGCGGCGGGCGCCGCGCCGGCGGAGAGCTGCGCCAACTGTCACGACGACGTGATCGAGTCGCTCGCCGCGAGCGTGCACGACCAGGCGAGCCCGGAGGGCGCCAAGCGCCCCGGCTGCATCTCGTGCCACGGTTCGCTGCACGCGATGGTGTCGCGCTCCGACGCCGCCTCGCCGGTGTCGCCGAAGCGCTTGGCCGAGACCTGCGGCGCCTGCCACGCCGATCCCAAGCTCGGCGAGCAGGCCGGCGTCAAGCTCGTGCAGCCGCTCGCCGCCTACGCTGCGAGCGTCCACGCCCAGGGGGTCGCGCGGGGTGAGCACGCGGCGACCTGCAGCTCCTGCCACGGCGCGCACGACATCCTGCCGGGTGCCGATCCGAAGTCCAAGGTGCACCGGGAGAACGTGCCCGCGACCTGCGCGGAATGCCACCAGGAGATCGCCCGGACCTTCGCCGCGAGCGTGCACGGCGTGGCGGCTGCCAAGGGCATCCGGGAGTCCCCGGTTTGCACCGACTGTCATGGCGAGCACCGCATCCTGGGTCCGGCCGACAAGGGGTCGCCCGTCTTCGCCTCGAACGTTCCCAAGATGACCTGCGGGCGCTGCCACGGGGACCTGCGGGTCACCGAGAAGTTCGGCATGAAGGACACCGCCGTGACCGCCTTCGAGGACAGCTTCCACGGCCTCGCTGGCCGGTCGGGCAGCGTCTCGGTCGCCAACTGCGCCTCCTGCCACGGGGTGCACGACATCCTGCCCTCCAGCGACTCCCGCTCGCACGTCGCGCCGGAGAACCTGGCGGCGACCTGCGGGAGCTGCCACCCCGGCGCCGGCAAGAACTTCGCGATCGGTGAAGTGCACGTGCTGCCGGACCGGAAAGAGGAGGCGCATCCCGCGGTCTTCTGGGTGCGCGAGACCTACCTCTGGCTGATCTGGGTGACCATCGGCGGCATGGTGCTGCACAACCTGCTCGACCTGCGGCGCAAGGCCAAGGCACCGATGCCGCGGCCGGTGGTGCCCGTCGATGGACGGCGGATGCGCATGAGCCGGGGCTTCCGCATCGCGCACGCTCTCCTGCTCACCAGCTTCATGGTGCTCGTCTGGTCGGGCTTCGCGCTCAAGTACCCCGATGGCTGGTGGGCCCGGGTGCTGCTCACCTGGGAAGAGAGCTTCGGCTTCCGCGGCTGGCTGCACCGCGGCGCGGCGATCGTGATGCTCGGCGCCTTCGTTTTCCACGCCATCCACCTGGCGATCGACCGCCGGGCGCGCGCCTGCATCGCCCACATGCTGCCGACGATGCACGACGTGCACGAGCTGCGCGAGAAGGTGCTCTGGTTCTTCGGCAAGCGCGTCGAGATGCCCAAGTCGCCGCCGCTCGGCTACGCCGAGAAGGCAGAGTACCTGGCCTTGGTCTGGGGCACCGTGGTGATGGCGGTCACCGGGTTCGTCCTCTGGTTCTCCGACTGGAGCCTGGCCAACCTGCCCAAGTGGGCGACGGACGTCGCCACGGTGATCCACTTCTACGAGGCGATCCTGGCGAGCCTCGCGATCCTGGTCTGGCACTTCTACTTCGTGATCTTCGACCCGCTGGTCTACCCGCTCGACACCACCTTCCTCACCGGGCGCGAGGCGCCGGGGCGGGCGCTCGAGCGGACCGCCGCGATGGTCGAGCCGAAGCCGCGGAAGGGCGACGCCGGCACGACGAAGCGCGCCTGAGCGGGTTCTCGGTTTCGCGGCAACGCTCGGTCCCTCCGGCCCGTCCGTTTTGGGCGCGGCGAGGTTCTTGGTTCGCGGGTAGCCATCGTTCGCCCTGGCCGGTCGGATCTCCCTGCGCCGCGACCGGCGGGCGCCTGTCGTAAGCCACCAAGAGGCGCCCGCCTCCGGCTTCGGCCTCGCCAATCGCTGTCGCATGCCTGGGCTTCCCTGTGCTCGGCCTCAGAGGCCGCTCTGCAGGGAGATCCGAACGGCCGTACCCCCACCCTGGAGTCGCTGGCTTTCCCCCACCCTTGGCTTCCCCTTGGGGGAGAGGCCGGCCGGGGAAAGCGGAGGAGACGCGACGCGCCTCGCAAAGCGTTGCGAGCCGGAGCGCGACGGAGCTTTCACCGGTCGGCCGGGGGTGGGGGAGCGATGCCTGCCCGCCGGTCGCGGCGCGGGGAGATCCGACCGGCCAGGGGGAGCCAAGGCCACCGAGAAACCGAGCTCCCAGCGCGGGACGATCGGCCCGGCCAAGGCGAACGACGGCTATCGAGCGCAGCTCACGGCTGGGTGCCGCTGTGGCACTCGTAGCAGCCGGTTTCCCGCCACTCCTCGCCGATGTCCTCGGGATGCTCGAACTCGAGGCCTTCGGGAGTGGAGGCGACCTGGGCGCGATCGCCGGACCCCTGGGCGAGGATGTTGTGGCAGGCGCGGCAGTCGTGGCTCACCACCGCCCCGCTCTCGGCGACGTGGTTGCCCTCGTGGCAGCGCATGCAACCCTTGAAGATGAAGTGGCCGATGTTGTCGGGATAGACCGCCCAGCGCGACTTCATCTCGGGGAAGATGGACTTGGAGTAGGCCTCCTGCACCGCGGCCACGGCGCGGTCGACGCGCGCACGCTGCTGATTCCAGATCTCGGGGTGGTTCTGCTGGTAGGCCTCGGAGAGGCTCTTGCCGATGCCGGCCGCGGCGGCCTCGCGATCGGGATACTCGGCCGCCATCGCCGCGACCGCGTACTGCTTGACCGAGGGGAGGCTGCGGTCGAGCGCACCGGTCTGCAGCGCCAGGTCGACCGAGGCGTCGGGCGAGAGGTAGATGTGGCTCGGCCGGTTGTGACAGTCGACGCAGTCCATGCGGCGGAAGGTCGCCGCCTGGAGCTCCGCCGCGGAGAGCGGGTTCGACTGGTCCTGATAGACCGTGACGCGGCCGGTCTTGCGGTCCTTGACGCGCACCCAGGGAATGTCCTGGCGCTGCTCGTCGCGCGCCACGTATTCGACCTCGACGCCGACGTTCATGTGCCAGTGGATCCCGGCCGACTCGGTGCCCGAGGCGGGGTCGTTGCCGCCGGTCTTGATCAGCAGGTTGATCGGCCACTCGGTGTTGGCTTCGTCGTAGCGGGTGTGCGAGAAGCTCTTCAACTGCCCGCCGTAGACCCGGCCCGGCCAGTGGCACTGCTCGCAGGTCTCTTGCGCCGGGCGCAGGTTGCGGACCGGGGTGGGGATCGGGCGCGGGTACTTGTTGGCCAGGGTCGCATACACCTGGTAGGCGCCGGAGATCTTCGCCTTGACGAACCAGTCGGCCCCCGGGCCGACGTGGCACTGCGCGCAGGTCACCCGGGCGTGCGGCGAGTTCTGGTAGGCGGTGTGCTCGGGCTCCATCACGATGTGACAGGTCGTGCCGCAGAACTCGACCGATTCGCTGTAGTGATAGGCGCTGTAAGCGCCGAGCGCCGAGACCACCGCGACCACCGTGGTCACCACGACCACGATGGCGGTGAGGCGCCGCTGGTTGGCGCGGTTGAGGTCGAGGACCGGCCAGCGGTTGGCCGGCGGCGCGCCGCCGCGCTTGAGCCGGCGCACCTCGCGCCAGACCCCGAGGGGGATGAGCAGCAGGCCGGTGAAGAGCATCCCCGGGACCACCATGAAGAGGAAGATGCCGAAGTAGGGGTTGTTGCGCGGCTCGAGGAAGTGCACCACGAGCAGCGCGGCGCCGAGCGCGAGGTTGATGGCGGCGAGCAGGGCGCCGATCGCGCTGATCGGGTTGCGCAGCAGTTCCATTCGCGACGTCGGCTGGCTCATGGCGCTCCTCCGGGTTACCGAGGGCGCAAATCTAGCGCAGCGAGGCGTCGGCGGTCCCACACCCCATCGGGTAGCCCACGGCGAGCGGGGAGCCTCTGATAGCCTCGCGGGGAACGATGCGCGTCATCCGGATCGCCAACGGACAGGGTTTCTGGGGGGACAACGTCGACGCCCCGCTCGCGTTGATCGAGGGGGGCCCGATCGACTACCTCGGCATGGACTACCTCGCCGAGGTCACGCTGTCGATCATGATGCGCCAGAAGCTCAAGAACCCCGCGGCGGGCTACGCGACCGACTTCATCGACTTCGTGCGGCGCGCCCTGCCGGCGCTCGTCGCGCGCCGGGTCAAGGTGGTGACCAACGCCGGCGGGCTCAACCCCAAGGCCTGCCGGGCGAAGATCTTCGAGGTGGCGCGCGAGCTGGGGATCCGTGGCCTGCGCGTCGGCGTGGTCGAGGGCGACGACCTGCTGGCCCGGCTTCCGGCGCTGGTCGAGGCGGGGCACGCGCTCGCCAACATGGACAGTGGCGAGCCGATCGCGCGCGTGCTCGGCCAGGTCACCTCGGCCAACGCCTACATCGGCGCGCGGCCGGTCGCCGCGGCCCTGGCCGCGGGGGCCGACATCGTGCTCTGCGGCCGGGTCACCGACACCGCGCTCGCGTTGGGGCCCCTGGTCCACGAGCACGGCTGGCCGGAGGAGGACTGGGACCGGCTGGCGGCCGGCACCATCGTGGGCCACATCCTCGAGTGCGGAGCGCAAGCGAGCGGCGGCAATTACACCCGTTTCTGGGAGGTGCCGGACCTGTGGAACGTCGGCTACCCGATCGCCGAGGTCGCGGCCGACGGCAGCTTCGTGGTCACCAAGCACCCCGGCACGGGAGGGCTGGTGAGCGTCGACACCGTCTCCGAACAGCTGGTCTACGAGATGGGAGATCCGGCGAGCTACATCACGCCGGACGTGACCGCCGACTTCACCTCGATCCAGCTCGCCCAGGAGGGACCCGACCGGGTGCGCGTCACCGGCATCCGCGGGCGGGCCAAGACGCCCTATCTCAAGGTCTCCGCTTCTTATCTCGACGGCTACAAGGCGGCCGGGCAGGTCACCGTGTCGGGGCCGCGCGCGATCGCCAAGGCGCGGCTCGCCGCGGAGATCGTCTGGAAGCGCCTGGAGCGCGCCGGCGTGGTCTTCGCCGCGAGCGAGCGCGCCGAGGAGCTGCTCGGCGTCTCCGCGGTCCTGCCCGGCATCCTCGCGCCACCGTCCGAGCCTCCGGAGGTGGTGCTCCGCCTGGCGGTGCGCAGCGCCGACCGCGGAAAGGTGGAGCGCTTCGGCAAGGAGATCGCGCCGCTCGTCACCGCCGGCCCACCGGGAGTCACTGGCTTCGCCGGGGGGCGTCCCAAGGCGCAGGAAGTGGTCGCCTACTGGCCGGCGCTGCTGGCGCGCGAAGCGGTCGAGCGCCATCTCGCGGTCTCGGTCGAGGAGGTCTAGCCGGATGCGGGTTCCGCTCGCTCGCGTCGCCCATGCCCGCTCGGGGGACAAGGGGGACGCCTCCAACGTCGGCCTGATCGCCGCGTCGCCCGAGCTCTACGCGGTGATCCGGCGCGAGGTCACGGCGGAACGGGTGAAGCGGCACTTCGCCGCCATCTGCCGCGGCGAGGTCGAGCGCTTCGAGGTGCCCAACCTCCTCGCGCTCAACTTCCTGCTGCACGATGCGTTGGGCGGCGGCGGCACGGCGTCGCTGCTGACCGATGCGCAGGGCAAGACGCACGGCCAGGGCCTGCTCGAGCTCGAGATCGACGTGCCCGAGGAGCTGCTGCGGTGAGCGAGCCGCTGCGCACCGTCCGCGAGGGCGACCTGCTGCACGTCGAGCTCGACGATCCGCGGCGCGCCAACGCGCTCTCGCCGGAGCTCGTGGGGCGGCTGATCGACGTCTACCGGCACGACTGGCGCGCCGAGGGCGTGCGCGCCATTCTGCTCGCCGCCGCGGGCCGGCACTTCTCCTCGGGCGCCGACCTCGAGCACCTGCGCGCGCTGCAGACCGCGAGCGAGCTCGACAACCGGCTCGACTCGCGCCGGCTGCGCGACCTCTTCGCCGCGGTGCTGCGCCAGGAGGCGCTCACCCTGGCGCTCGTCCAGGGCTCCTGCGTCGCCGGAGGCTGCGGTCTCGCGACGGCCTGCGACTTCGTGATCGCGGCCGACGACGCGCGCTTCCTCTACAGCGAGGTGCGCATCGGCTTCGTCGCCGCGCTGGTCGCGACCTACCTGCCGCTGCGGCTGCGCGGCACGGACCTGCGCGAGCTGCTGCTCAATCCGGAGTTCGTCCCCGCCGAGCGGGCGCTCGCGATCGGCCTGGTCAACCGCGTGGTGCCACGCGAGGCGCTGCGCGAGGCCGGGCTCGAGCTCGCCGGCGAGATCCTGCGCAAGGCCTCGTCGGAGTCGATCGCGCGCAGCAAGCGGCTGCTGCTCGAGCTGATCGGCCGGCCGCTCGACGAGCGCCTGAGCCTCGCCGCCGAGGCCAATGCCGCGGCGCGCGCGACCGCCGACTGCCGGCGGGGCATCGCCACCTTCCTCGCCGAGAAGCAGACCCCGGACTGGCGGAGCTGACGCCGCCGCGGAGGCACGCCATGGAGTTCCTGAACCTCCTCTGCATCCTCTCCGCCGGTTACCTCGTCTGGCGCCGGCCCGAGAAGGAGCGGCTCGCCTTCCGGCTGCTGCTGGTGAGCCTCGCGCTGCTGGTCTTCGCCTTCTTCGTCGGCGCCCGCACCTCGATCCTGCCGGGAGTCAACCTGTGAAGGCGCGGCGATGAGCGCGCCGCGCCGCGGGCCGGTCGAGACGCTGCTCGCCCTGGCGGTGCTGGTCCTCGCGGTCGTTCCCCTCGGGATCTCGGCCTACGTCCTCGGCTTCGCGCTCGGCGACTCGCCCTGCATCCTCTGCTGGGGGCAGCGGCTCGGCATGGCGCTCATCGCGCTCGTCGGGCTCTTCATCCTGCGCTTCGGGCCGCGGCCGCGCTACGTCGGGCTGGGGGTGCTGATCGCCGCCTTCGGCCTCTACATGGCGGCGCGGCACTCGGGGCTGCATCTGGCGCGCGACATCGGACAGGGCTTCAGCGTCGAGCTCCTGGGGGCCCACACCTACAGCTGGTCGGCGCTCATCTACTGGGTGGCGGTGGTGATGATGGGCGTGCTCCTGCTGCTGCTGCGGGACGGCGAGCTCGCGAGCGCGGCGCCGCGGCCGCTGGGCGCGCTCGGCAACGCCGCCGCAGTGGCGTTCCTGGTGGCGATCGCCGGCAACGTGCTGCAGGCCTTCGCGGGCGCCGGGCCGCCCCCCTACGTCGGCCCGGGCGACCCCATCCGCTTCTCCTTCGATCCGCGCCATTGGGAGTGGTCGTTCGACGAGTACAAGGGACCCGGCCCCTCCTGGCGCGGCCGCTGGGCGATTCCCAAGCCGACCCTCGAGGGGCTGGCGAGCGATCCGGCGGAAGGGCCGCTCGCCGCGTTGCCGGAGCTCGCCGTTCGCCGGCGGACGCGCATCGCCCCTGCGCTCGCCGGCGCGGTCGAGGACCTGGCGTTCGACGCCACGAGCGGGCGGTTCCTGGCGGTGACGGCGGAGCACGGGGTCTACCTGCTCGACCGCGACCTCGCCAGGGTGGAGCGTGGCGCGGTGGTCGACCCGGCCTTCTCGGTCGACCTGGGGCGCGGCTTCGTCGGCGCTGCCTTCGTCCCGAGCGGGCAGCTGATGGCCCTCGCCGAGAACAAGAGCTACGTTCTGCTCGCCGCGAGCGATCGCGCCGACGGCGCGCGCAACTTCAAGTTCTTCCTCTCCGGGGCGGACCAGTTCGAGGAGGTGACGCGCGGCCGTTTCGCGACCGTGCGGGCGCGGCTGATGTACGTCCACTCGCTCGCCTTCGATGCGACGCGCGACGCCCTCTACAGCGTGGCGGTGCCGAGCGCCAAGCAGCCGAAGCTGGTGGTGTCGCGCTTCGAGCGTCGCGACCTGACGCTCGGCGAGGAGTTCGAGCCGGCGCTGGCGCCCGAGTCAGGACTCCGCCTCGCGGGGGAGGGGCGCGCGCTCGGCGAGTACGTGGTGAGCGGGCTCGCGGCGGCCGACGGCAAGCTCTACGCCCTGAGCGCCCGCTTCGGCACCCTGCTCACCCTCGACCCGGCGCGGCGCAGCGTGACGGCGGCGCACGGCATCCCCGGGCTCGACCGCCCGAGCGGCCTCGCCGCGGTGGGAGAGGAGCTCTGGATCGCGCAGCGGAACGGCGAGGTCCTGGTGGTCGCCCGCCCGTGACCCCGTCGGCGCACCCCTTCCGGCTCATCCTCTTCGACGTCGATGGCACCCTGATCGACTGCGGCGGCCAACCCAAGCCGCTCTTCGCCGAGGCGCTGGTCGAGATCTTCGGGACCGCCGGCGACATCGCGCGCTACCGTTTCACCGGGCGCACCGATCCGCGCATCGTCTTCGATCTGATGACCGGCGCCGGGGTGGCGCCGGAGCGGGTGCTGGAGGAGCTGCCGCGCCTGCGCGACGCCTACCTCGACCGGCTGGCGGCGCGACTCGATCCCGCTCGGGTCCGCGTGCTGCCGGCGGTCGAGGAGCGGTTGACGGCGCTCGCCCGGCGCGCCGACCTCACCCTCGGCCTGCTGACCGGCAACTGGGAGCGCGGCGCCCGCATCAAGCTGGGCAGCGTCGGGCTCGACCGCTTCTTCGCTTTCGGCGCCTTCGGCGACGACCAGATCGACCGCCGGGATCTGCCACCGGTGGCGCTGCTGCGCGCCGGAGAGCGCGCCGGCCGGAGCTTCCTGCCCGAGGAGACGCTGATCGTCGGCGATTCGCCGCTCGACGTCGAGTGCGCGCGCGCGAACCACATCCCTTGCTGGGCGGTCGCGACCGGTTGGACCTCGGCCGAGGAGCTGGTGCGCGCGGGCGCCGACCGGGTGCTCGCCGACCTGCTGGAGTGGGACGAGGGGCGCGATCCGGCGGCCGCGCAGGAGATCGCGCTCCGCAACCGGTAGACTGCGGCTCAGGTGATCGGTCCGGCGGTCGAGGCGCTGCTGCTCCAGGCGACGATCCTCTGCGGCGCCGCGACCCTCGTGTTGCTCGCCAGCCACCGGCTGCGCATGCCGGCGGTGGTGGGATTGCTGCTCACCGGGGCGCTGATCGGGCCCTCGGGTCTGGCGCTGGTGGCCGACCCCGCGAGCGTCGAGATCTCGGCCGAGATCGGCGTCGTCTTCCTGCTCTTCACCATCGGGCTCGAGCTCTCCTTCGGCCGGCTGCGCGAGCTGGCGCGGTTCTTCTGGCTGGGCGGCTCGATCCAGACCTTCGTCACTCTGGCGCTCGTCGCGGCGCTGGCGCTCGCCACCGGGCTCGCCTGGCCGGTCGCCCTGACGCTCGGCTTCGTCGCCGCGCCTTCGAGCACCGCGGTGGTCCTCAAGCTCTATCGCGATCGCCGCGAGCTCGACGCGCCGCAGGGGCGCAGCGCGATCGGCATCCTGCTCTTCCAGGACCTGATGCTGGTCCCGATGCTGGTCGTCCTGCCGCTGCTTACGGCGAGCGCCACCCCCAAGCTCGCCCTCGCGGCCCGACTCGCGTTCGCGGCGATCGCGGTCAGCGTCGTCTTCTTCGTCGCGCACCGGCTGTTGCCCCGCCTCTTCGGGCGCGTCGCGCGGACCCGCGGTCGCGAGGTCTTCCTCTTCGGCTCGCTCTTCGCCTGTCTCGGGCTGGCCTTCGCCACCCAGGCGCTCGGCCTCTCGCCGGCCCTGGGCGCGTTCGTCGCCGGCCTGCTGGTCGCCGAGTCGGACTACCGCTCCCAGGTCGCGGCCGACGTCGAGCCGTTCCGCGATCTCTTCGCGAGCCTCTTCTTCGTCTCCATCGGCATGCTGGTCGACGTCGCCGAGATCCTCCGCCACCTTCCGTTGGTCACCCTCGTCGTCCTGCTGCTCGTCGCGGCGAAGCTGCTGGCGACCGCGCTCGCGGTGCGCGCGGTCGGCTTTCCGGCGCGGATCGCCGCTTTGACCGCCCTCGGTCTCGCGCAGATCGGCGAGTTCTCGTTCGTCATCGCGGCTTCGGCCCGCGCGCTGGGCCTGCTCGACGCCGGGCTGCACGCCGTGGTGATCGCCGCGGCGGTGCTCACCCTGCTCGCCACGCCGGCGCTGATCGCGCTGGCTCCCCGCCTCGCGGACCGCCTGCCCCGGCTACTCCTCGCCTGGTTCGATCGCGACTCGCAGCCGGTGGCGGGCGAGGTCGAGAAGCCGGTGGACGACCACGTGGTGATCGTCGGTTTCGGCGCTGGCGGACGGACCCTGGCCCGGGTGCTGGCCGAAGCGGGCATCCGCTACCGGGTCGTCGAGTCCGATGCCCGGCTGGTCGAGTGGGCACGGCGGGCGGGCGAGCCGATCCTCTTCGGCGACGCGACGCGGCCGGAGATCCAACGCGCTGCCGGCGTCGGGCGCGCCCGCCTGGTGGTCTTCGCGATCTCGGACCCCGAGGCGACCCGGCGGGCGCTCGCGATCGCCCGAGCGGAGGCGCCCAACCTCCATCTGCTGGTGCGCACCCGGCTGGTCGCCGAGATCGAAGCGCTGCGCGCGGCCGGCGCCGACGACGTGATCGCCGAGGAGTTCGAGAGCTCGATCGAGATCTTCACCCGGGTGCTGGCGCTCTACCGCGTGCCGCGCAACGTGGTGCGCGCCCAGACCCGCGTGCTGCGCGGCGAGGACTACCGGATGCTGCGCGCCCCGGCGCGCGACGGGCGGGTCTCGGCGGCGGTGCTGGAGGCGCTCGCCGCCGGCACCACCGACGTCCTGCGCGTCGAGGCGCTGAGCCCGGCCGTGGGCCGCACGCTGGGCGAGCTCGATCTGCGCCGACGCACCGGCGCGACGGTGATCGCGGCGGTCCGCGGCGAGCGCTCGCACACCAATCCGCCCGCGGATTTCCGGCTCGAGACGGGAGACGACCTGGTGCTGGTCGGCAGCCACGCCGAGATCGAGGCCGCCTTCGTGCTCTTCGAAGCGCCGGACGCGGTTGGGCCGGCGCCCGCCTGAGCCGGCGAGCGGGTCACGGCGCCGAGATGGCGCAGGGTTGGCGCCGCGAGATCGCCCCGCACGGAGCCGAGCGATAGGATTCCGGCGGAGGCCGCACGACTGGCTCCTCGGGAGATCCGCCATGAAATCGAATCATCTGCTTCTCGCGGCGCTCGCAGCGCTGCTGCTCACCCAGCCCCTCGCCGCCGCCAAGGCGCCGGGGGGTGATCGCCCCTCGCTTCCCGGTCCCGCCCTCGCCGAGCCCGCGCCCGGCGTGCCGCGGATGCTTGCGAACCAGAGCTATGCCGCGCGCGGGGCGAGCCTCGAGGCGATGGCCCGCGACTTCCTCGCGGCGCGGGCGCGCGAATTCGCGCTCGCCGATCCGGCGCTCGCCGACCTCGAGCTCAAGGCCGAGCGCCGGGGCAAGGCGATCGACGTGGTGCGCTTCCGCCAGACGGCGGCCGGCTATCCGGTCTATGGCGGCGAGATCGCGGTGTCGCTCAACCGCAAGGGACAGGTGATCTACGTCGCGAACGACTACCGGCCGATCGTCGGAACGATCGCCGAGGCGGCGGAGGTCTCCGCCGAAGCGGCGCGCCAGACGGCGCTCGCGGCGCTCGGCGTCGCCGGCCCGCTCAGCTACTCGCGCAGCGAGCTGATGGTCTTCCCGGGCGCCGATCGCGCGCGCCTGGTGCGGGTCGAGCGGCTCGTGCCGACGAGCGCTCCGGTGGGCGACTGGGAGGTCCTGATCGACGCCGTGAGCGGGGCGCTGCTGCGCCTCGAGGATCGCGCGGCCTACGTGGACGGCACCGGCGAGGCCTTCCTGCCCGACCCGCTCTCCTCGGCCGGCGCCAGCTACAACGATCCGGGCTACACCGACGGCGCCGATGCCGACACGGCGCAACTGGTGGCCGAGATCTTCCCGGTCCCGCTGCTCGACATCACGCTCGCCGCCGGGACCTACAGCCTGGCCGGCCCCTACGCCGACTGCCGCGACAACCTCGAATCGCCCAACATCCCATGCATGACCTCGGCGACCGGCGCCTTCGCGGTGGGCAGCCGCTCGAACGACTTCTTCGAGCACCAGAACGTCTACTACCACATCGATACCTTCATGCGGTACATCAACGAGACTCTCGGCATCCCGGTCCGCCCTTCGGCCTATACGACCGGCGTGCGGTTCGACGCGCACGGTCTCAACGGGGACGACAACTCGCACTACGTCGGAGGCAGCCAGTACCTCGCTTTCGGCGACGGCGGAGTGGACGACGCCGAGGACGCCGACGTGGTGATCCACGAGCTCGGGCACGGCATCCACGACTGGATCACCAACGGCGGGCTCTCCCAGGTGCAGGGGCTATCGGAGGGCCTGGGGGACTACTTCGCGATCTCCTACAGCCGTTCGTTCGCCGGCCAGTGGACCCCGGCCGATCCGGAGTACGACTGGACCTTCAGCTGGGACGGCCACAACCCCTTCTGGAACGGGCGCCTCACCAATTGGAACGACAACCACCTCTATCCGACGAATCTGACCGGGCAGATCCACACCGACGGCCAGTTCTGGGCGTCGTGCAACATCGACGTCGCCGAGCTCATCGGGTTGGCCGCCACCGACGAGGCGGTGCTCGAGGGGATCTCGATGACCGGGGGCACCACCAACCAGGCGCAGGCGGCGCAGGCGGTGATCCAGGCGGCGGCCGAGCTGGGCTACGGCGCGACGACGCTCTCCACCATCGCGTCGATCTACAACGACGCCTCGGGCGGTTTCGGCTGCAACTACGGCATCACGGTGCCGTCGAACATCGTCTTCGCCGACGACTTCGAGCGCGGCAACACCTCGCGCTGGTCCGAAGTCTCGCCGTGAGCCGGCCGGGCGGGCTCGCGGCCGAGCGTCTGGCCGAGGAGCTTGCGGAGCTGCGCTCGGGCGCCGGGCTGGTCGCGGCGCCGCCGTTCGATCTCCTCGAGCTCGCCGGGCCCGACCGCCTGCAGCTCCTGCACGGACTGGTGACCTGCGAAGTGCGACAGCTCGCGCCCGGGGAAGCGGTCGCCGGCTTCTTCACCGAGCGGCAGGGGAAGATCCTCGCCGACTTCGTCGCCCTCCAGGGCGAGGAAGCGCTGCGCCTGCTGCTGCCGCCGGGACGAGGCGCGGCGATCGCGGCGCATCTCGACAAGTACCGGCTCGCGGCGCGGGTGGAGATCCGCCAACTCCCGTTCCCGCCGGCGCTCGAGGTGGTCGGACCGCGGGCGGGCGAAGCGCTCGTCGCCTGGAGCGGCACTCCGGCGCCGCCGCCGGGACGCGTCGGGCGGCTCGCGGCGGACGGACTCGAAGCGGAGGTTCTGGCGCTGTCCGTCGCCCCTCCGGGCGGCCGTTGCCTTCTCCTGGCCGGAGCCTCCGGGCTGGTCCATCTGGAGGAGACTCTGCTGCGGGAGGCTGGAAGCGTCGGTCTGCGGAAGGTGAGCGCGCTGGCGCGCGAGGTGGCGCGGATCGAGGACGGCGAGCTGCGCTTCGGCGTCGACTTCGACAGCGAGCACTTTCCCCAGGAGACCGGCCGGGAGGGCGATGTCAGCTACACCAAGGGGTGCTATCTCGGCCAGGAGGTGATCGCCCGCATCCACTACCGCGGCGGCGTGCAGCGCAAGCCCTGGGGCCTGCGCTTTCCCGGCGGCCTGCCGGCTCCCGGTGCGGTGCTGCTCCACGACGGTCGCCCGGCGGGACGGGCGACCTCGGTGGCCGACTCGCCGCGCCACGGCGCGATCGGGTTGGGCATCCTCCACCAGCGCGTGGGCGAGCCACCCGCTCGCCTGGAGCTCGAGTCCGGCGCTCCGGCCGAGCTCGCCGCGCTCCCCTT
>CAYZWR010000090.1:0-14723 GCA_964481735.1 uncultured Thermoanaerobaculia bacterium | reverse complement strand
CCGCAGCTCGAGATCTTCGCCGACGACGTCAAGTGCACGCACGGCTCGACGGTCGGCCAGCTGGACGAGGACGCCGTCTTCTACCTGCGCTCGCGCGGCATCGGCCTCGAGGCGGCGAAGAGCCTGCTCACCTACGCCTTCGCGAGCGACCTGGTCGAGCGCGTCAAGGTCGCGCCGCTCAAGCACGAGCTCCAGGAGTTCCTCTTCGCCTGGATCCCGCAGGGCGACGTGGTGCGCGACGCGGTCTAGGAGGGCGAGCCATGACCACCGCAGCGCGGCCGGTGGGTGAGGGACGGAGCTCCGCGGAGCCCGAGCGCCTCGACGTCGCGCGGCTGCGCGCCGACTTCCCGATCCTCGCCCGCCGGCTGGGGGATCGGCCGCTGGTCTACCTCGACAACGCGGCGACGACCCAGAAGCCGCGTGCGGTGCTCGCGGCGATGGACCGCTTCTACGAGTGGAGCAATGGCTCGGTGGCGCGCGGCGTGCACCGCCTCTCGGCCGAGGCGACGGCGGCCTACGAAGCGGCACGCGGGCGGGTGGCGCGCTTCCTCAACGCGTCGTCGCCCGAGGAGATCGTCTTCGTGCGCGGCACGACCGAGGCGATCAACCTGGTGGCGGCGAGCTTCGCCCGCCCGCGACTCGCGCCGGGCGACGAGATCCTGGTGACCCATCTCGAGCACCATTCGAACCTGATCCCCTGGCAGCAGGTCTGCCGCGAGCGCGGCGCCCGGCTCGCCGTCGTGCCGGTCGACGACCGGGGCGAGGTCGACCCGGACGCCTTCGCCGCCTCCTTGAGCCCGCGCACCCGGCTGGCGGCGATCGCGCACGTCTCGAACGCGCTGGGCACGGTGCTGCCGGTGGCCGACCTCGTCGCCCGGGCGCATGCGGTGGGCGTCCCGGTGCTGCTCGACGGCGCGCAGGCGGCGCCGCACCTGCCGGTCGACGTCGCCGCCCTGGGGTGCGACTTCTTCGCCTTCTCCGGGCACAAGGTCTACGGCCCGACCGGCATCGGCGCGCTCTACGGGCGGCGCGAGCTGCTCGCGGCGATGCCGCCCTACCAGACGGGGGGCGGCATGATCCTGCGCGTGGAGCTCGAGGAGACGACGTTCGATCAGCCCCCCCGGCGTTTCGAGGCCGGCACCCCGGCCGCCGCGGAAGCGATCGGGCTCGCCGCGGCACTCGACTACGTCGAGGCGGTCGGCCGACCGGCGATCGCGCGCCACGAGGGGGAGCTGCTGGCGCGCGCTGTGGCCGGGCTCGAGCGCGTCCCCGGCGTGATCCGGATCGGTCGGCCGCGCGAGCAGGCCGGGGTGGTTTCCTTCGTGCTCGCGGGAGTGCACGCGCACGACCTCGGCACGGTGCTCGACCACCACGGGGTCGCGGTGCGCGCCGGACACCACTGCACTCAGCCCTTGATGAAGCGCCTCGGTGTGCCGGCGACGGTGCGCGCCTCGTTCGCGCTGTACAACACCAACGACGAGGTCGACCGCCTGCTCGCCGCGGTCGAGGCGGCCGCGGAGCTCTTCCGGCGATGAGCGACCTGCAGGCGCTCTACCAGGAGGTGTTGCTCGACCACTACCGGCAGCCGCGCAACTTCGGCCCGCTGCCCGGCGCGACGCATCACGCCGAGGGGCACAATCCGCTCTGCGGCGACCGGGTGGAGATCGACGTCCTGGTGGAGGACGAGCGGCTCGTTCGGGTCGGCTTCCAGGGTTCGGGATGCGCCATCTCGACGGCCTCGGCTTCGCTCATGACCGAAGCCGTGCAGGGCCTCCGACCCACCGAGTTCGCGGCCCTCTTCGCCGCCTTTCGCGACGCGGTGATGGGCGCGGCGCCGCCCGACGAGGAGCGGCTCGGCAAGCTCGCGGCGCTCGCCGGGGTGCGCGAGTTTCCGATGCGGGTCAAGTGCGCGACGCTCGCCTGGCACACGCTGCAGGCGGCGCTCGCCGGCGGCGACCAGCCCATCTCCACCGAATGACCCGCTGGTCCCGCGGGGGTGCGTGGTAGCCTCGGCGCGCTGCCGTCGCAACTCGTGGAGCCCTGGGGAAGGAGCGGGTCGATGAGAGCCGGCCGACAGGCTCGCGCCGTGACGCGAGCGGCGCTCTTGCTCGCCTTGGCCGTCGGGCCCGAGCGCCTGCCGGCGCAGCGCCTCCCCTTCACCGGTTACAACACCGACGACGGTCTGCCCGCGACGCAGGTCTGGCACCTCCTGGAGGACCGGCGGGGCTATCTCTGGATCGCGACCACCTGGGGCCTGGCGCGCTACGACGGCGTCGCCTTCTCCACGCTCTCGGTGCCGCAGGGCCTGCCCAGCGCCAACCTCCGGCTGAGCCTCGAGGATCCGAGCGGCGCGCTGTGGATCGGCACCAACGCGGGTCTGGCGCGCTACGACGGCGAGCGGGTCACCTCTTTCGCGGACCAGGGCGGCGCCCTCGCCGCCACCATCTGGGCGGCGGGGATCGACCGCCACGGCGTCGCCTGGTTCGGCACCGACCGCGGACTGGTCGCGGCGGTGGGCGAGACCTTCCGCACCTACGGCCGCGCCGACGGCCTCGCCGACGACTACGTCTACTCGCTCCTGCTGGCGCGTGACGGAGCGATCTGGCTGGGTTCGCGCGGGCACGGGGTCACCCGCTGCAACGTGGAGCGCGGCGGAAGGCTCGGCGCCTGCCGCGTCTTCGGCGAGGCGCAGGGCCTTCTCTCCGGCAGCGTGCGTGCGATCGTCGAGGACGGCACCGGCAACGTCTACCTGGCGACGCGCGGCGCCGGCCTGGCGCGCTTCGACGGCCAGCGGTTCGAGCATCGCTGGGCAAAGGACGGCATGCCCGGCGACGACCTCTACTCGCTGCTCGTCGACCGCGGCGGGAATCTCCTGGTGGGCAGTGCCGACCACGGTCTCGCGATCTGCCCCCTGCCCGGCCTCACCCCCTGCCTGGGACTATCGCAAGCCAACGGCCTCGGCGACGACGGGGTCCGCGCGCTGTTCGAGGATCGCGAGGGGACCCTCTGGATCGGCACCGAAGGGGGGCTCGTCAAGCTCGCGCGGCGCGACCTCTGGAGCTACGGCGAGGCCGAAGGACTGCCCGACCACCAGGTCTACGGCGTGGCGAGCGACCGGCAAGGCGGCGTCTGGGTCGGGACCTTCGACGGCCTCGCCCATCTCGCGATCGACCCCCAGGGCCGACCGACGATCGAACGCTGGCGGCGGGACCGCGGCCTGCCGGCGAACTGGGTCTGGGCGGTGCTGGCCGACCGCCGGGGGGACGTCTGGGCGGGGACCGAGGGCGGGCTCGCGCGGCTGCGCAACGGGCGGGTGGTCGACGTCTTTCGCGCCGCCGACGGATTGGCAGGCGACTACGTGGTCGGACTGGCGGAGGATCGGCAGGGGGCGCTCTGGGTGGCGTCGATCGACGGCCTGGCGCGCCTGCGTTTCGCCGGCCAAGGGCGGCCGGAGATCACCCGTTTCGGCGTCGAGCAGGGGCTCGCGAAGCCGCGCTGCTACGCCGTCGCGGAGGATGGCGACGGTCGGCTCTGGGTGGCGCACGGCGAGGGGCTCAGCCGCTGGGACGGCAAGCGGTTCGCGGCCGTGGACGCGAGCTCGGATCTCGACCTGCGCGCCGCGCGGACGCTCGGTGTCGGGCGCGACGGCACCCTCTGGGTCGGCGGCTATGGCCAGCTCGCGCATCTGATCCTCAGCGGGCCCACGCCCCGCTTCGCGATCTACGGTGTGCGCAGCGGGCTGAGCGACCTGCTCATCCTGACCATCGCGGAGAGCGAGAGCGGCCACCTGCTGCTCGGCACCAACCACGGGGTCTTCTTGTTCGACCCCGTGGCACGCCAGGGCGAGGGCGCGATCGTCGCCCGATTCGACCATGCGACCGGATTGCTCTCGGCCGAGATCTCGCACTCGAGCGCCTTCGCCTGGGACTCGCAGGGGCGCGCTTGGTTCGGCTTCAAGGGCGGGCTGACCGCCTTCCCGCGCGGCTTCGCGCCGGCGCACGAGATGCCGCCGCCGGAGCTCGCCTTCGAGCGACTCGACAGTGGCGCGGGGCGACTCTTCCAGGCCCCGTTCAGCGGCAGCGCAGGGGGCGGTCGGCTCCTCGGGGGAGGGCCGGTGGTGCTGCCGCACGGCGATCGCGACCTGCGCATCGCCGTCCGGGCGCGCACCCTGCGCGGCGAGCAGGCGGTGCGTTACCAGTACCAACTGCAGGGACTGGAGAGCGAGTGGAGCGAGGCCAAGGCCGAGCCCTTCCGCTACTACACGAATCTCGACCCCGGAGAGTACCGCCTGCGGGCACGGGCGGCGATCGGCGCCGGGGCCTGGGGCGAGCCGGTCGAGCTCGCGCTGCGTCTCGAGCCCGCGTGGTTCCAGACGCGTTCGGCGCGCGCCGGCGCTATGGCGCTCCTCGGAGTGCTCGTCTATGCCGCCGTCTGGCTGCGCACGCGCCGCGTCGAGCGGCGCAATCGCGAGCTCGCACGGCTGGTCGACGAACGCACCGACGACCTGGCGCGCTACGCCCGGGCGCTCGAGGAGAACGTCGACGCCCTCGACCGGGCGAACGAACGGATCCGCCAGGCGGACCGCTACCGGGCGGAGTTCCTCGCCAAGATGAGTCACGAGCTGCGCACCCCGCTCACCTCGGTGCTCGGCTTCGCGGCGCTCCTGGGCGACGGTCTCGAGGGGCGGATGGAGGCCCGCCACGCGCGCTATCTCGCCAACATCCGGGAGAGCGGCAACCACCTTCTCCGCCTGATCAACAACCTGCTCGATCAGGCCAAGATCGAAGCCGGAGGCATGGACCTGCACCTCGAGCCGGCGGCGCTCGAGGCGATCGTGGAGAGCGCGGCGGGGTTGATGGAGGGCTATGCCGCGACGCGCGGCGTGCGCTTGACGACGCGCCACCTGCAGACCACCCCCCCCATCCTGGTGGACGTCGCGAAGCTGCGTCAGATCACCATCAACCTGCTGTCGAACGCGATCAAGTTCTCGCCCGCCGGCAGCGAAGTCTCGATCACCACCCGCCGGGTGGGCGCGGCGAGCTCCGAGCTCGGGGTCGAGAGCTACGAGGTCATCGTGACCGACCAGGGACCGGGCATCGCGCCCGAGCATCGCGAGCGCATCTTCGAGCCGTTCCGGCAGCTCGCGGCGCGCGGTGAGACGATCGCCGGAACCGGCCTGGGTCTGCCGATCGTGCGCCAGTTCGTGCAGCTGCTGGGCGGCCAGGTGGAGGTGCGCTCGCCCGGCGTCGGCACGGCGTTCCACGTGCTCCTGCCGGTGGACGCGGCGGCGCGCGCCACGGGGGCGCGCGCGAGCTCGGACCAGGAGCCCTCCCCAGGCGATCGGCCGCGCGTCGTGGTGCTCGAGCCGGACCGCGGGCGCTTCACCGCGGTAGCGGGGGATCTCGACCGCGAGGGGTTCCTCGCGGTGCGTGCCCCCGATCTCGAGGAGGCGCGGCGCATGGTGCGCGAGCTCCGGCCAGCGGTCGTGGCGCTCGATCTCGACCCCGTTCGGCCCGAGGCTTGGCGCGTGCTCGTCGGCCTCGAGCACGAGCTGGCGCGCGCCGAGCTGCCGCTCGTCCTCTTCGCGTTCGCGCCGGGGAGCGTGCGGGGAGTCGCGGTCGGGTTCGATCGCTGCCTCGCGCTGCCGGTCGACCTCGTGCTCCTCGGCGCCACGGTGCGGCAGCGCATGGCCCCGCGGTCGGCGAGCTCCGGCGGTGCTGTCTGCCTGGCGCTCGGCGAAGGGGCGGCTTCCCACGAGCTCGAGGCGGAGCTCGCCCGGCTCGGCCTGGAGGCGGTGCGCCCGGCGAGCCGGCCACGCGCCCAGGCGGAGCTCGCCGGCGGGCGCTTCGCCGCCGTGGTGATCGACCTCGCGGACGGCGAGACCGGCGGGCTCGATCTGGCCTGCGGCGGTCAGAGCGAGGGCATGCCCCATCTGCCCTGGGTCGCGCTGGTGCGCGCCGAGCTCGCCGCGGCCGAGCGCCAGCGCCTGGTCGACCTGGTGACCGGCGCCCGCGGTGCGACCGGCCTCGCCGTGGTTGCGGCGGTGCGTCGCCTGATCGCCACCGAGCGGCCGTGGCCGCGATCGGGGATCAGCTGACGCGCGTGGCTCAGAGACCGAGCAGCAGGAAGGCCATGAGGATCGCGGTCGGCGGCAACGCGCCGAGCAGCAGGCCGAGCGGCGAGATGCCGCCCGGGAAGAAGCGGCCGAGCAACGCCTGGCCGGCGGGGTTGGGGGCGTTCGCGATCACCGTGAGCCCGCCGCCCGCGACCGCTCCCGCCACCACGGCGTAGCGCGACGCGGGCGAGAATCCCGGCACCAGGGAGGCGAGGTAGGTGATCGCGGCGTTGTCGTTGACCGCCGTCAGAGCGGCGGCGCCGAAGAGCAGGGCGAGCGGGGAGAGCGCGCCGAGGATCGGCGCCACCCACCAGGCCTGGAGCGACCCGTGGACCACCAGACCGGCGAGGAAACAGCCCACCAGCAGGCTGCTGCGCAGCTCGAGCGGATCCTGATGCGGCGCGGTGGCCTCGTGGAAGGCGAGGAAGAAGAGGAAGCCGCCGATGAACAGCGGTGGCGTGTGCGCGGTGAAGACCGTCCAGGCGAGGAAGCCGAGGTGGACCGCCATCAACCAGCCGGGGGTGCCAGCCGGGCGCTCGGCGCCCGTCCCTTCCGCCGGCCGTGTCGCCAGCTCCCGCAGCTCGCGGCGAAACCAGATGGCGTAGACGGCGGTCGCCACGACCACTCCGAGCGCCGCTTTCCAGCCGAACTGGCGCAGCATGAAGGGGGTCGTCCAGCCCCACTTGGCGGCCACCATCAGCACCGGCGGCGCGGCGAAATGGGTCAGCGTGCCGCCGACCGAGATGTTGGCGAAGAGGAGCCCGAGAGTCGCGTAGCGCAGCCGCGCGCTCGGCCGGCGAGGGAAGACGGTGCGCGACAAGAGCAGGGCCGAGATGACCATCGCCGCCGGCTCGGTGATGAACGAGCCGAGCAGCGGACCGACGGTGAGGATCGCCACCCACCAGGCGAACGGCGTGCCGCCGCCGAGGGCGGCGATCCGGCCGATCGCCAGCTCGGCGAAGTCGAGCACCGGGCGGGTCCCCGCGACGCAGAGGATCACCACCACGAACATCGGCTCGGTGAACTGCACCAGGTGGCCGAGGAAGTACTTCGCGGTGCCCCACCCCTCGAACCCGGCGATGCAGGCGACCAGGGGCACCGCCCAGAGCAGGAAAACGACCTCGATCTCGCCCAGGAAGTGGAGCATCTCGGCACGGAAGGTGGCGGCGGAGAAGCCCCGGCCGGAGCTACCCTGAGCCCCGAGCGCGCTCTCCAGGCGATGCGCACGGGCGAGCAGCTTGGGAGCGAGGAAGGTGTGCAACAGGGCGAACGCGAAGATCAGCGTCGCGACGAGATTGAGCGGTTCGGCGGCGATCCGGCCGGCGAGGATCTCGAGCAGCCCCCGGCCGCTCTCGCCGGCGTAGCCGTCGAGCGGCGGTGGAAAGTCGGGTCGCGGCCCCTCGCCCGGATCGCCCGCGCCGCCGGCGAAGAGGAGGAGGCTCGCGGCGGCGTTCCAGGGGATCATGGCGCCAGCACCACGACGCGGCGGAAGGGCTCCTGCCCGCGGCTGGTCGAGGTCAGGCCCTGGTGCTCCGCCGCCTCGTGCTGCAGGCGGCGCAGGTACGAGGCCTGGGGCGCGAGCTCGACGGCCGTCGCACCGTCGAGCACGGCATCGATCGCTTCACCGACCTCGCGCAGCGCGCTCGCCTGGTCGTCGAGCGCGTCGGAGACTCCGAACAGCCCGCGCAGGAAGTTCTCCACCTGACCGGCCGTGCCGGCCTTGAGCACGTGCAGCGGCCGGCCCTCGGCGGCGGCGGCGCGCACCGCGCGCGGCAGCCGCCGCTCCTGCGACTTCAGGGTCACGAAGCAGTCGGCCTCGTCCACCTGGTCGACCACGCTGGCGGGCACGCGGAGCGAGCGGATGAGGCTCTCCAGGCGCGGCACCGAGACAGCGTAAGGGAAGATGCGCACCCGCCGCCAGGTCCCGTGCCCCGGCCGTTCGTCTGCGGCGCGGCGGCCGACCGGCAGCGCCGGCAGGGAGCCGGTCGTGCTCGGGCGGATCTCGACCTCGCCCGCCGAGCCGCGCAGCCGGAGCTCGGGCCGGGCCGGCAGACCGCGCAGCAACCGGTCGACCACTTCGGCGACCTCGCGATGCACCGCGAAGCGGTCCTTGTCCTGGATCTCGATCAGCACCTCGAAGGTGGGCGGCGCCTTGCGCTCGAGCACGGTTTTCTGCGTGCCGCGCCGCCTCGCCTCCTCGTCGGAGAGGGTCACCGTCTGGATGCCCCCCACCAGATCGCAGAGGGTCGGATTGGCGAGCAGGTTCTCGAGCGTGTTGCCGTGCGCGGTGGCGATCAGCTGGACGCCGCGCTCCGCGATGGTGCGCGCGGCGAGCGCCTCGGCCTGGGTGCCGATCTCGTCGATCACCACCACCTCCGGCATGTGGTTCTCGACCGCCTCGATCATCACCGCGTGCTGCTGGGCGGGTTCGGGAACCTGCAGGCGGCGGGCGCGTCCGATGCCGGGATGCGGAATGTCGCCGTCGCCGGCGATCTCGTTGGAGGTGTCGACCACCACGACCCGGCGCCCGAGCGCGTCGGCGAGCACGCGGGCGGCCTCGCGCAGCAGCGTCGTCTTGCCGACGCCCGGCCGGCCCAGCAGGAGCGTGGAGCGCCCGCCCTCGATGACGTCGCGGACGATGTCCACCGTGCCGACCACCGCCCGGCCGACCCGGCAGGTGAGGCCGACCACCTCGCCGCGCCGGTTGCGCAGCGCCGAGATGCGGTGCAGCGTGCGTTCGATGCCGGCGCGATTGTCCGGTCCGAAGCGCCCCACGCCTTCGACGATGTGCGCCAGGTCGGCATGCGAGAGCGGTGCGTCGACGAGATCGATCGTGCGTTGGGCGAAGCGCGCTTCGGGGAGCCGCCCGAGATCGAGCACGATCTCGAGCAACTCGCCCAGGTCGTCGCGTCCGGCCAGGGGTTCGCGTAGCGCGGCCGGCAACACCGCGAGCAGCAGGTCGAGGTCGTCGAGTCGAGGGGTTCGGACGGCGGTCATCGGGCTCGAACCGGCGGTCCGCCGGCCCGGCGCGATTCTCGCACAGCCGATTCGGTAGGATGCCCGCCATGCGCCGGCCGTTGCCGTCTCGCCGCGCCCTGGCGCTCGTCGGCCTGTTGCTCCTCGGGGCACCGGCGCTCGCCGCGGGCGAAGGCGACGGTGAACGCCTGCTCTACCGCTGGCGCTTGCTCGGCTTCTTCGGCGCGATCTCCAGCCTCTTCGTTCCCGCGAGCGGCGAGGGCGAGCTCAGCTCGCGCCGCCAGCCGGACGGTCATCTGGTGTACGAGTTGCTGATCACCTCGCGGGCCTCCGAGACCGCGGACTTCTTCCGCTATGGCGCGGAGCTCGACCCGGCGAGCGGGCGGACCCTGCGCGCCTGGTCGAGTCAGCTCTGGCGCGGCAAGCGCAAGGAGAAGGCGAGCCCGATCGAGGCCGCCGGGGTGGTCGACGTCGCCTCGGCGATCGCCCTGCTGCGGCGCGAGCGACCCGAAGCCGCGCAGCAGCTCGAGATCTGGTCGGACGGGCGGCTCTACCCGATCGCCGTCCGCCCCGAGGGGCGGGAGATCCGGACGGTGCTCGGCCGCAAGATCCCCGCGCGGCGCTACGCCGTCCGGCCGGTGGAGCTCCCGGGCCGTCGCGTCTGGAAGGGGGAGCTCGACCTCTGGTTGGCGGAGGATGCCGTGGCGACGCCGGTCGAGATCCTGGTGGCGCGCCCGCCGGCGCGAGTGCGGCTGGAGATCGTCGGTTTCGGGGGCGTCAGGTGACCTCCTCGGCGATGCCTCCGGCCCGCCGGCCGCCCCCGTCGCCTTGAACCCGGCGCCCGGTCATCCGCCCGCCCGCCTCCGGCGTAGTGGTTGGGGAGAGCGGAGTCGGCGACGGAGGCCGTGGCATGATGTTCGCGAGTGCCGAGCACAGCACCCATTTTGGCGCGCCGAGAGGTCCCGCGGGCGCGGTGGGTCGCGCGACGACGATGAGCGACAGCCCCTCCGACCGCAGCCTTCTCGAGCGCATCGCCGCGGGCGATCGCGAGGCCTTCCGCATCTTCTACGACCGCTACGCCCCCAAGGTGCTCGCCTACGTGCGCGCCCTGGGGCGGGCGCGCGACGCCGCGGAGGATGTCGTCCAGGAGGTCTTCCTGGCGGTGCATCGCCGGGCGGGGACTTACCGGCCGGAGCGCGGGGAGGTCGCCGGCTGGCTCTACACCATCACCCGCAACAAGCTGGTCGACCTCTGGCGGCAGCTGCCGGTGGGTGACGACGCAGGGGAGATCGACTTCGCCCGCCTGCTGGTCGACGAGGGGGGCGCGGAGCGCAAGGTGGTCTCGCTCAGCGTGCGCAAGGCGCTGTCGGGGTTGAAGCGCGAACAGCGCCAGGCGGTCGAGCTCGCCTACTTCGGCGGCCTGACCTACGAGGAGACCGCGGAGCAGTTGCAGGTCCCCCTGGGGACCTTGAAGTCGCGCATCCGCGCCGGACTCGCCCTGATGCGGCAGGAGCTCGCCGGAGGCGGTTCGTGATGGCTGACGCGGGAATTCGGAGAGTCGATGAAGCACCCTGGTGAAGAGACCCTGCTCGCCGCCGCGTCGGGCCGGCTGGATCGCCCGCTCCGCCTGGTGGTCGAGACCCACCTCGAGCTCTGCCCGGCCTGCCGGGGAAGCGTCGAAGAGCTCGCCACGCCCGGGGGATGGTTGCTCCGCGGGCTGCCCGACGAAGCGCCGTCGCCGGAGCTCTGGGGGCGGCTCGAGCGGCGGCTGGCGGCGCCGCCGCCGGTCGACCGCCTGGCTCCCGAGATCCCGCTGCCGGAGACGATCCGCCGGGAGCTCGCCCTCGCCGAGCGGCCGCGCTGGCACTCGCTGGCGCTCAATGGCGGCCGCATGGCCCAGCTCGCCCGCGACGTCGCCTCGGGCGCCTGGCTCTGCCTCGGCTTCATGCCGGGTGGCCGCCGCTTCCCGCGCCACGAGCACCTGGGCTACGAGCACGCCGTCGTGCTGTCGGGAGGTTACGAGGACGAGCGCGGCGAGTTCGTCGCCGGTGACTACGCGGTCTACGAACCGGGCTCGGCGCACGGCCCCGACACGCTCGACGGCGACCCCTGCTGGATTCTCTTCCGCCTCGAGGGCACCGTGCGCTTCGACGGCTGGCGCGGCCAGCTGCAGCGCCTCTTCACCTGAGCGGGTGGCGCTGGGCGCTTTGTTAGACTCGCCCGCGCCATGAAGGTCAAGCGCGCCGCCAAGTACGGCTTCTGCGCCGGCGTGCGGATCGCCGACAAGAAGGTCAAGAAGTTCGCCGGCGCCGGCGAGCGCGGATCGATCCTCGGTCAGGTGGTGCACAACGAACGGGTGGTCGAGGAGATGGAGCGGCTCGGCGTCGCGACGGTGAAGCGCCTGGAGGAGGCGCCCCCGGGGACGATCGTCTTCTCGGCCCACGGCGTGCCGCCCTCGTTCCACGAGCAGGCCGAGGCGCGCGGTCTCAGGATCCTCGACACCACCTGTCCGTTCGTCTACGACATCCACGACGAGGCGAGCGTCGCCCTGGCCGAGGGGGCCCACCTGGTCTTCGTGGGCGACCCGCAGCATCGCGAAGTGATCGGTTACACCCACGACCTCGATCCGGCGAGCTACCACGTGCTCACCACCGTCGCCGAAGCGGAGCGCATCGACTGGTCGCGCTACCCGCGGGTCAAGATCTTCTACCAGACGACGCTCAACGCCGACGATTTCGAGGAGCTCGTGCGCGCCATCGAGAGCCGCGCCGCGGACGTCCGGCGGGCGGACACGATCTGCTACGCGACCAAGGAGAACCAGGAGGCGGCGCACGCCCTCGGGCGCGACGCCGAGGTGGAGCGCATCCTGGTCATCGGCGGCACCCGCAGCGCCAACACCCGGCACCTCTACGAGATCTGCGCGCGCTACAAGCCGAGCTACCTGGTGCAGGGCGCCGCCGACCTGCGCCGCGAGTGGTTCGACGGGGTCGAGACGGTCGGCGTGACCGCGGGCGCTTCGACGCCGGACTACGTGGTCGACGAGGTCGAGGCGGCGCTGCTCGACCTCGCGGCCGCGCGACCCGCCTGAGGCCGCCGGAGCCCGCGCCGTGGAGGCCTCTTGCGGGGGCTCGCCCATCCGGTGCACGATCTATCACGCGGCGGTTCGAGCACCCACGTGCTCGACGTGATGACCGCGGCTGCGGCAGCCGCGGCAGAAAGGAGCTCCGCGTGAAAGTCCTGGTGGTCGGCGGCGGTGGGCGCGAACACGCGCTCTGCTGGAAGCTGCGTCAGAGCCCGGAGCTCACCGAGCTCTATTGTGCGCCAGGCAATCCCGGGATCGCCGCGCTCGCCGATTGCGTGCCGATCGCCGCCGAGGAACTGCATCGCCTCGCCGATTTCGCCCTGGAGGTGGGAGTCGAGCTGACCATGGTGGGCCCCGAGCTGCCGCTCACCCTGGGCATCGTCGACGAATTCCAGGCGCGCGGGCTGCGCATCTTCGGGCCCAAGAAGCTCGCCGCCGAGCTCGAGGGATCGAAGGTCTTCGCCAAGGAGTTCTTCCGCCGCCACAGCATTCCCACGGCCGATTTCGAGGTGGCGCACGATCGCGACCATGCGGCGCGCGCCGCGGCACGCTTCGGCTTTCCGGTGGTGCTCAAGGCGGACGGGCTCGCGGCCGGCAAGGGGGTGATCGTCGCCGCCGACGCCGCCGAGCTGGAGAGCGCGTTGGCCAGCTTCTTCGAGGAGCGGCGCTTCGCCGGGGCCGCCGAGCGGGTGGTGGTCGAGGAGTTCCTGGCCGGCGAGGAGGTCTCGTTTCTCGCCCTCTCCGACGGCACCCACGTCCTGCCGCTCGCCACCGCGCGCGACTACAAGCGGCTGGCCGATGGCGACCAGGGGCCGAACACCGGCGGCATGGGGGCCCACAGCCCCTCGGGACTGTTGTCGAGCGAGCTCGCGGGGCGCATCCTCGAAGAGGTGATGTACCCGACCATCGCCGGCATCGCCGGCGAGGGGCGCCCGTTCTCCGGGGTGCTCTACGCCGGCCTGATGCTCACCGACGCCGGCCCCAAGGTGCTCGAGTTCAACGTCCGGCTGGGCGACCCGGAGGCGCAGGCGCTGCTGCTGCGTCTCGAGGACGACCTGCTGCCGATCCTGGCCGCCGGCGCGGCCGGGAACTTCGGCCTCTCCCGCCTGCACTTCCGCAAGGAGGCCGCGGCGGTGGTCGTGCTCGCCAGCGCGGGCTACCCCGACAAGCCGGTCCGCGGCGAGCCGATCCGCGGCCTCGAGCGGGCGGCGGCGGTGCCGGGGGTGGAGGTCTTCCACGCGGCGACCGAAGCGCGTGGCGGCGAGATCCTCTCGGCCGGGGGGCGGGTGCTCAACGTCGCGGCGACCGGGGCGACTCTGGCCGAGGCGCTGCGCAGCGCCTACGCGGCGGCCGGGGAGATCTCCTGGCCGTCCAAGATCCTGCGCAAGGACATCGGCCGGCGCATCCTCGAGCAGGGCTACGTGCCGGGCGAGAGCGGGGCGTTCCGGCTGCCGCCGCTGGTCGATTCCTGAACCGCGCCGCGGCGCACTTCATGTTGACAGCCCATGGTGCGGGTGCCATCATGGCGCCCAAGGTACTCGCACGCCCGCATGGCGCGGTCTCCGGCACGACGGGACGTGGCGTTTCGTGTCGCCGGGCGGTCCGGCGGACTGGTACTGATCGTGCAAACCTGAGAAGCCAATATGTCCGGTTGTGGTGGGTGCTCCTTTCGCGGCATGTCGACGGCGGTCGAGAACGCCTTCGTCGGGGTCCGCTTCTGGGAGGAGACCAACCTCACGCTCTGCGGCACCGCCGGCCAGATCTACGGGCGCGGCGTGCCGGTGATCGTCGACGTCGACGGTGAGCCGACCTTCGCCAAGGTCGAACAGTCGCCGATGCCGGTCTTCAAGCCCTGCCAGAAGTCGAGCGCCAAGAAGATCCTGCGCGCCGCCTCGGACGACGACCGCAAGGCCTTCGAGCGCCAGATGGAGCGCCAGCAGGCGGCGAAGCTCTTCGCTCAGGAGCGCTCGCGGGCGCTCAACCTGCAGATGAAGATCTCGCGCGTCGAGTTCGCCCTCTCCGGCAAGAAGGCCACCCTCTACTTCACCGCCGAGCATCGGATCGACTTCCGGCAACTGGTGCGCGACCTGGCCCAGCGCTTCGCGACCCGCGTCCAGATGGTGCAGGTCGGATCGCGCGACGAAGCGGGGCTCCTCGGAGGGGTCGGAGTCTGCGGGAGAACCCTCTGCTGCTCGTCCTGGCTGAAGGAGTTCCGGCCGATCTCGATCCAGATGGCCAAGCGACAGAGCCTCTCCCTCAACCCCTCGAAGATCTCCGGCCAGTGCGGCCGGTTGCTCTGCTGCCTGGCCTACGAGGACGATCAGTACAAGGGTGCCAAGAAACCGAAAGCCGACCATCCGGCGACCGAGGCGTCATGACCCACAGGAAGCTGATCCGTCCCGACATCTCCGAGGCGCAGCGCAACGACCAGCCGCGCGCCGTCACCCGGCGCAAGCAGAGCCCGCCCGAGCAGACCAATGCCGAGGAGTTCTACTACCTCAAGCAGATGGCGGCGCGCACGCCGATGGTGGTCGTGCTGATCAACGACGA
>CAYZWR010000089.1:0-14864 GCA_964481735.1 uncultured Thermoanaerobaculia bacterium | reverse complement strand
GCATCTCCTCGCCGCCCACCCGCTGGCCCTGCTACTACGGCATCGACACGCCGCGGCGCGAGGAGCTGATCGCGGCGCAGAAGAGCCTCGAGGAGATCCGCCAGTTCGTCGAGGCGGAGAGCCTGGGCTACCTCTCGCTCGAGGGGGTGCTCGCCTCGGTCCACGGCGCCAAGGAGAGCTACTGCTCGGCCTGCTGGAGCGGCGACTACCGCGTCCCGCCGCGCAGCCTCGACCGGCGACAGGCCGAGCTCTTCCCGATCCGCGCCGAAGAGGCGGAGTAGCCCACGCCGGACGGGAGCGCAGAGGCGAACCTTCCGCCGCCGGCGACGTACCAGAGAGGAACCACCGCCAACCGGCGGCCGGCCGTCGGCTCGCCGACGAGATTCGGGCGGTCGCGCCGCTGGCTGTCCCGACCAGCAAGGAGAGACGAATCATGAACCGTGTGCGTACCCAGCAGATCCTGACCCTGGCGCTCGCCTGGACGCTCGCCGCCACGCTCGGCGCGGCCGAGACCCCGGCCGCTCAGCCGGCCGCCCCGAAGGTCGACTTCGAGCAGTACACCCTGCCCAACGGCCTGCGGGTGATCCTGCACGTCGACCGCAAGCTCCCGATCGTCAACGTGAACCAGTGGTTCCACGTCGGCTCGAAGAACGAGAAGCCCGGGCGCACCGGGTTCGCCCACCTCTTCGAGCACATGATGTTCCAGGGTTCCGTGAACGCCAAGGAGGAGTACTTCAGCTACGTCGAGAAGGCGGGTGCGAACCTCTTCGAGGGCGGGGTCAACGGCACCACCAACACCGACCGCACCAACTACTTCGCGACCGTTCCCTCGGCCAACCTCGAGCGCATCCTCTGGCTGGAGGCCGATCGCCTGGCGACGCTCGCCGAGGCGACCGATCAGGCCAAGCTCGACAACCAGCGTGACGTGGTGAAGAACGAGCGCCGCCAGGGGCTCGAGAACACCCCCTACGGCCGCTGGTACATGCTGCTCGCCGAGAACCTCTTCCCGGCCGGGCACCCCTACTCCTGGCCGGTGATCGGCAGCCAGGAGGACCTCAGTGCCGCCTCGCTCGAGGACGTGAAGGAGTTCTTCCGCACCTACTACACGCCGAACAACCTGACGCTCACGATCGCCGGCGACTTCGATCCGGTCGAGACCAAGCGGCTGGTCGAGAAGTACTTCGGGCCGATCCCGCCCGGCCCGGCGCTGGCCCGGCCGGAGCGCTGGATCCCGGTCCTCACGGGCGAGAAGGTCCTCGAGATCGCCGACCGGGTACCGCAGGAGCGGACCTACATGGCGTTCCCGACCCCCGAGTACTACGCGCCGGAAGAGGCCGAGATGGATCTGGCGGCCGGCATCCTCGCCGACGGTCTGGCGTCGCGGCTGAACAAGGTGCTGGTCTACGACCGGCAGCTCGCCACCGGCGTGCAGGCGTTCAACAACTCGCAGGAGATCGCCAGCTGGTTCGTGGTGATCGCGACCGCCCGCCCCGGCGCCGACCTCGCCGAGATCGAGCGCACGGTGACCGCCGAGATCGCGCGCCTCGCCAAGGAGGGGCCGACCCAGGCCGAGCTCGACCGGGCGCGCACCAAGCTCGAGTTCGACTTCGTCTCCGGCCTCGAGCGGATCGGCGGCTTCGGTGGCAAGGCCGACCGGCTGAACCAGTACGCGACCTTCCTCGGCGACCCGGGGCGCTTCGAGTGGGATCTCCAGCGCTATCGCGCCGCGACCGTCGAGAGCGTGCGCGTCGCGGTGGGTCGCTGGCTCGACACCCCGAATCGCCTGCTGCTCCGCTTCCGGCCCGAGGTCTCCGGCCGTCCGACGGCGGCCGAGGTCGACCGCTCGCAGGTGCCGCCGCTCGGCGCCGATCGCGCCTTCAAGGCGCCCGAGGTGCAGACGGCGAAGCTCGCCAACGGCATGGACCTGCTGGTCGTGCCGCGCAGCGACCTGCCCAAGGTCGCGGTCTCCTTCGTCACCCGCGCCGGCACGATCGCCGATCCGCCGGGCAAGGACGGCGTGGCCTTCCTGACCACCGCGACGCTCGACATGGGAACCAAGACCCGCCAGGCGCTGGCGATCGAGGAGGCCCTGGGCGACCTCGGCACCACGCTCACCGGCGGGGCGCAGCGCGAGGCGGCACAGCTCGGCTTCGAGGTGCTCAAGCGCAATCTCGATCCGGCGCTGGCGATCGTCGCCGACGTGGTGCGCAACCCCACTTTCCCGGCGGACGAGATCGCCCGCGAGACCAAGCGGCATCTCGACGCGCTCGGCCAGCAGGAGAAGAACGCCAACGCGATCGCCGGACGAGTGCGCGCCATCCTCGCCTTCGGCGGCACCCACCCCTACGGCCGGCCGGCGCAAGGACTGCCGGCGACGGTGGAGAAGATCAGCCGGGACGATCTCGCCGCCTTCCACGCCGCGCGCTTCAAGCCGGCGAGCTCGGCCCTGGTCTTCGTCGGCGACGTGACCCTCGCCGAGGTGAAGCAGCTCGCCGAGACCCACTTCGGTGGCTGGTCGGGGGGAGCCGCTCCGGCGGTCGCCGTCCCGGCACCGCAGCCAGCCGCCGGCGGGTCCATCTACCTGGTCGACCGCCAGGATGCGGCCCAGAGCGTGGTGACGCAGTTCCAGATCGCCCCCAGGCGGCAGACCCCGGACTACTACGCCCTCGAGCTCGCCGATGCGGTCTGGGGGGGCGGTGGGTTCGGTACCCGACTCAATCTCAACCTGCGCGAGGACAAGGGCTACTCCTACGGCGTCTTCTCGTCCCTCGCGCTCTACCGCGACGCCGGGCTCTGGTACGCCGGCGGCGGCGTGCAGACCAACAAGACCAAGGAGTCGGTGGTCGAGTTCGACGCCGAGATGAAGGCGATCGCCGGCGCCCGGCCGATCACCGCCGAGGAGTTCGAGACCGCGCGGCTGCGCAAGCTGCGCGGTTACGCCCAGCAGTTCGAGGCCTACGCCCGGGTGGCCGAGGAGGTCGCCGGCCTCTGGCGAGACGGGCTGCCGATGAGCGAGCTGCAGCGCGCGGCCGACGGGGTGGCGGCGGTCACCCTCGACGAGGCGCGCGCGGCGGCGGCCAAGCACGCCCGCCCGGCCGCCTCGGCGCTGCTGGTGGTCGGCGACGCCGCCAAGGTCGAGGCCGGCCTGAAGGAGCTCGGTCTCGGGCCGGTGGTGCGGGTCGACAGCGCTGGACGGCCGCTCGCCCGGTAGACGACGCGCGCAGCGCGCGGGCTAGGATGGGCGGGTCTCCCGAGGAGGCCCGCTCATGCCGCAGCGCCGTCGTTCGCTCGTCCTGCTCGTCGCGTTCGCCCTGCTGCCCGTCGGTGGGGCGGCCGAGGTTCCCGAAACGGCCTACCAAGAGCTCGCCTGGCGGCTGGTCGGACCCTTCCGCGCCGGCTGGGCGACCGCGGTGGCGGGCGTGCCGGGCGATCCGACGACCTTCTACTTCGGGGGCGCCGACGGCGGTGTCTGGAAGACCGCGGACGCCGGAGTGACCTGGCAGCCGATCTTCGAGCGCGGCGGCAGCGCTTCGATCGGCGCGCTGGCGGTCGCGCCGAGCGACCGCGACGTGCTCTGGGTCGGCACCGGGCAGGTGCATCAGCGCTGGGACATCGTGGCGGGCGACGGCGTCTACCGCTCGACCGACGGCGGCGTCACCTGGGAGCATCGCGGGCTCGTCGAGACGCGGCACATCGGCGACCTCTGGGTCGATCCGCGCGACGCCGACGTCGCCCTGGTGGCGGCGCTCGGTCACGTCTTCGCGCCGCACGAGGAGCGCGGGATCTTCCGCACCGAGGACGGCGGCGCCACTTGGCGGAAGGTGTTCTATCGCGATGCCGACACCGGAGCGGCCGATCTCGCCGGTGACCCGCGCCACCCCGACCGGCTCTACGCCGCTCTCTGGCAGGTGCGCCGCCATCCCTGGCTCGACTACTTCCAACCGGCGGAGGGTCCGGGTACGGGCCTCCTCCGTTCGACCGACGGCGGGCGGAGCTGGACCGCCTGCGGCACGGAGGGCTTTCCCACCGGGCCGCTCGGGCGGATCGCGCTCGCGGTCGCCCCCGGCAGCGCCGGCCGCACCGTGCTCGCGGCGGTCGATGGCCGAGGGCTCTACCGCTCGACCGACGGCGGCTCGACCTGGAGCGCGCTCTCGTCCGACGGCAGCCTGGTCAACAGCTACATGGCGCTCTTGCTGCCCGATCCGGAAGATCCGCAGGTGCTCTGGGCCGGCGGCCGATCGCTCCGCCGCTCGGCCGACGGCGGCCAGAGCTTCGCGATCGTCAAGGGCTCCCCCGGAGGGGACGACTACCACGCGCTCTGGATCGACCCGACCGACCGGCGACGGATGATCACCGGCGCCGATCAGGGGGCGGTGGTCTCGCTGAACGGTGGCGCGAGCTGGAGCAGTTGGTACAACCAGCCGACCGGCCAGCTCTACCGCCTGGCCACCGACGATCGCTTCCCCTACTGGATCTACGCCGGCCAGCAGGACAACGGCACGGTCGGCATCGCGTCGCGCAGCGACTACGGGCAGCTCACCTTCCGCGACTGGCACCCGGTGGGGGGCGACGAGCGCGACGGCGACATCCCCGATCCGCGCGATCCCGAGATCGTCTACGGAGCGGGACTCGGCGGCCGGCTCTCGAAGTGGAACGGGCGGACCGGCCAGGTGCAGAACGTCTCCCCCTGGCCGCTCGCGAGCTACGCCGCCCGTCCCGGCACCACGCGCTATCGCTACGGCTGGATCACCCCGCTCGCCATCTCGCGGCGCCCGCCGCACGCCATCTACCTCGGGGCGCAGGTGCTCTTCCGCTCGCTCGACGGCGGCGCTTCCTGGAGCACGGTGAGCCCCGACCTCACCGGCCAGGTGGATGGGGCCGCCGATTGCGCCGGCGACGTGCCGGTCGAGCGCGCCACGCGCTGCGGCTACGGCGTCATCTTCGCGATCGCGCCGTCGCCGGCGGCCGATGGCGTGGTCTGGGTGGGCACCGACAACGGGCGGGTGCAACTGACCCGCGACGACGGTGCCACCTGGAGCGACGTCACGCCGCCGGGGCTCGCCGACTGGAGCAAGGTCAACACCCTCGATGCGTCAGCGAGCGATTCCGCCGCCGTCTACCTCGCCGCCGACCGGCATCGCCTGGACGATTCGCGGCCGCTGGTCTTCCGCACGCGCGACTTCGGCGTCACCTGGACCGAGATCGGCCAGGGCCTGCCGGCCGGCGAATGGGTGGGGGTGGTGCGTCAGGACCCTCGCCGCGCCGGACTGCTCTTCGCCGGTACGAACCGCGGGGTCTACGTCTCCTTCGACGACGGCGGACGCTGGCAGAGCCTGCGCCTCAATCTCCCGACGACCGGGATCAACGATCTGCTGGTGAAGGGGGACGACCTGATCGTCGCCACCCAGGGGCGGGCGATCTGGGCGCTGGACGGCATCGAGCCGCTGCGGCAGCTCGCGGCCGCGAAAGCCGAAGAGCTCGGCGCGGGACCGCGGCTGCTGGCGAGCGCGCCGGCGGTGCGCCTGCGAGCCAATCAGAACCGGGACACCCCGCTGCCGCCCGAGGAGCCGCGGGCGCCCAATCCGCCGGTCGGAGCGCTGATCGACTACCTCGTACCTCCCGACTGGCGCGCCCCGCTGGTGCTCGAGATCGCCGATGCGGCGGGCCGCGTGGTGCGCCGCTGGGCGAGCGACGCGCCGGCCGAGGCGCCCGCCGCGGAGCCCTACTTCGCGCCGCTCTGGCGGGGAGCTCCCGCGCCGCTCCTGGCGACTCCGGGACACCATCGCTTCGTCTGGGACCTGCGACGGACCCCGCCGCGGGTGCTCCATCCCGAGTGGTCCATGGCGGCCCTGCCGGGGCGTCCGATGACCGCGCTGCCGCAGGGGGCTTTCGTCGTCCCGGGCGACTACGAGGTTCGACTGATCGCCGGCGAGCGGACGCTCCGCCAGCCGCTCCGCGTGCTGGCCGATCCGCGCGTCGCGACGAGCCCCGCGGAGCTCGCCGCGCTCGCCGACTTCCAGGCCGAGGTCGCGAGCACGCTCGAACGCTCCGCCGAGCTGGCGACGCGGGTGGCGGGGGCGGGCGCGCGGCTCGAGCTCGCCGCGGCCGATCCGCGCGCCGGCGGACAGCGGCGCCGCTTCGAGGCGGCGCGCACGGTGCTCGCCGCGCTCCCCGCCGCCGCGGGCGGCAGCGCGGACGTCGTGCGGTTGCACGGCGAGCTCACCGAGCTGGCGATCGATCTGGGCGGGGCGGATCAGCTCCCCACCGCGCCGCAGCGCGAGGTGCTGGAGCTCGCGCGTCCGCGGCTGATCGAGGCGGAGCGGAGCTTCGCCGGTTTCGCCGCGGGAACGCTCAGGCGAATGGAACCGGCGCTTCGGCGGTTGGAAGCGGCGGCGCAACCCTCGGCGGTGACCCGCCCCACCCCTTGATACGGGCGAGCTCGCTCGCGAGCTCCAGCTCGCCCGCCCAGAGACCGATGCGCAGCGTGGCGCGGCCGAGCATCACCAGCTGCTGGAGGAAGATCAGCCCGGCGATGCTGACCCAGCTCCAGGCCGGCAGCAGTGCGCGCAGGGCGAAGAAGAGCGCGAGCAGCGCCGCGAACGCGAGCGTGTTGACCAGCCAGAGGCCGAGCACCCGCACCGGGTGACGCAGCGCCGTGCCGAGGGTGCGGAAGAAGAGGCGGATCGGCCGGCGGTGGTCTTCGCGCACCACCCGGATCCGGGCGAGGTCGAGGGCCATGGTCACCCAGGCGATGGCGACCACGGCGAGGACCAGGCCGAGCACGCCGAGCAGCAGCCGGGTGGTCTCCGGTCCGGTCTCGACGAGGCGGCGGCGCACCGCGAAGCTCGGGCCCGCCAGGATCGCCGCGGCGAGCAGCGCGGTGGGCAGCGCCACCAGGCCCATGCGGAAGAAGCGCCAGAAGAAGCGCCCGGCGCCCCGCCCGAAGCGATGCAGGAAGGGGCGCGGATCGGTGGTGGTGAGCGACTCCAGGACGCCGCCCGCGACGAGCGCGTTGGCGAGCAGCGCGAAGACCACTCCGGCGAGAAGCCCGGCGCGGATGGCGATTCCGAAGCCGCCGGCTTCGCGGCCGAGGATACCGAGCAGCTCGAGCGACCCGCCCGCGAGCAGACGATCCCCCTCGGGGGCCTCTCCGAGCTGCCCGAAGAGGAAGAAGGCGAAGGGCAGCGCGGCGAGCGCGGCGAGCAGACCATTGATCAGCCAGAGCAGGGCGACCAGGCGCGGCGCGCCGGCGGCCCGGACGAGACCCTTGAAAGCGTGAACCAGGAACACGATCGCCCCTCCTACATGCCGAGCGCGGCCAGCCCTTGCTGGACCGCGAAGAAGAAGCGCGCCGTCCACAGGGCGGCGGCGCGGGTGTCGGATTCGATCCGGCGCGAGTCGTTCAGCCGGTTGGCGTCGAGCGCGAGCTCGTGGTCGGGGTCGAGCCTCACCTCGAGGAGCTTCTCGGGGCGGACCTCCTCCCAGCGCACCCAGCGCTCGTTGCCGTCCCAAGTGCGGCGCTCGGGCGGCGCTCCCTCGTAGCGCAGCTCGACCTCGACCGGCAGGCGGACTTCGCCGAGCTGCTTGAGCAGGACCCGGTTGCGATAGAGCTCGGCGCCGCTCGCCTCCGCTTCCTCGTCCTTCTTGTCGGCGTCCTCGCGAGTCACGGTGATCCGTTCGCCTTCGCGCAGGAAGGAGCCCCGCGGCTCCTCGACGCGTTTGGCGGAGAGCTCCGCGACCGCGGCGTCGAAGACCCCGGGACCCTCGACCACCTGCTCGAAGTAGGAGCCGAGGTCGCGGCCCGCGACCTCGCTCGCCACGGCGTAGAAATCGGGGCTCCAGGGGTGCCGGAAGCGCCAGCGCTCGTGGTAGGTGCGGAGGATCCGCGCCATGGTCTCCTCGCCGAGCATCTTCTCGAGGGTGCGCAGGACGAGCGCGGTACGGCCGTAGGAGTTGAAGCCGTAGGCCCCGGACGAGGAGAACTTCCAGGCCGGAGTCCGGATGCGGTCGAAGCGCCGGTTGAGGCTGTTGCCGGCGTAGTTGAGCGAGAAGGCGCCCACCTCGAGACCCGGAAGGACCGCGGTCGCGCGCTCCTCGCCCCACTCCGCCGCCATCACGAGGGCGGTCGAGTACTCGGTGAATCCCTCGTCGAGCCAGGACTCCTCGAACTCGTTCGATCCCACCATGCCGTACCAGAAGTTGTGCCCGAACTCGTGCACGATGACCAGCTCCGGCATGCGGACGCCGGAGAGCGGCCAGTGCTGGATCAGCCAACTGGTGCCCGCGGTGATGAAGGTGGGGTACTCCATGCCCGCGGCACCCATCCCCTCGGCCGGCGGATCGACCACGGTGAGGGTCGGGAAGGGATAACGGCCGAAGCGCAAGCCGAAGCCCTTGATCGCCAGCTTGGCGGCGGCGAAGTGGCGCTCGGCCTGCGGCAGGTGCTCGGGCTGCATCAGCAGGTGGATCTCGACGTCGGAGAGCTGCATCTCGTCGGGCGAACGGCCGAGCCGCTGGCCCCAGGCGGCGTACTCCTCCGGCGTCACGTCGGCAGTCGCCGAGAAGGGGCGCACCAGCTCGACGTAGGTCGGGTCGGCGGTCCAGGCGAAATCGTGCACGTCGGCCTGCTCGTGCACGTAGGTGACGGTGCCGTCCGGGTTGTCTTCGGCCGAAAGGCGGCGCCCGGTGGCGCCGACCACGTAGCCTTTGGGCACGGTGATGTCCACCCGGAAGCGCCCGTAGTCGGCGTAGAACTCGGAGTTGGCGTGGAACTGGTGGCAGTTCCAACCGCCAGCCGTCCGGCCGCGCGTGCCCGCCGGCTCGTAGACCCCGACCTTGGGGAACCACTGGCCGACGAGGAAGAAGTCGCCGGCGTAGCCGGTGCGGGCGTAGACCTTGGGGAGCTTGGCCTTGAAGGCGATGTCGAGCGTGACTTCGCCCCCCGGCGCGACCGGCTCGGGGAGCAGCACCCGGCCCACGGTGCGGTCCTCGCCGTTGTCGTCATCCGGGTGCTCGAACGTCCAGGTGGGCAACAGGTCGGTGCCGTCGGTGAGCTTCATCGCGGTCACGTCGATCCAGCCCCAGCCGTCCTTGCGCGAGCGGTCGCTGCGCAACTGCCCGCCGGACTCGCGGTAGAACGTGCTCTCGGTGTTGCTGAAGGCGTTGAGATAGAGATGGAACCAGAGATCGCCGACCGCATCGGTCGAGGGATTCCGCCAGGTCAGGCGCTCGCTGCCGGTGATCTCCTGGGCGTCGGGATCGAGCCGCACGGAGATGGTGTAGTCGACGACTCTCTCCGCCGCGGTGGGCAGCGGATCGGCGAGCGCGGGACCGAGAGCGATCAGGCTCGCGGCGAGCAGCGTCGGGATGGGAATGCGCATGGGACCTCCGGAAGGCGAGACGACCGCAGAACCAGCTCTACGACGATAGCAGCGCCGGTGTTTCGCGCGGACTCTCAGCGCAGCGCCTTGACGAGCAGCGGCGCGATCACCGCCCGGCGGGCGTCGCTCGGCGGTGGCTCGACGCCGGCGAGCGCGGCGATCAGGGCCTGCACGTGGACGTTGGCGAAGGCCGGCACGGTGATTCCGCGTTCGATCCCCGGACCGGTCGCGATGAACAGGGCCCGCATCTCGACGCTCTCGGGGGGGAAGCCGTGGTTGCCTCCTCGGGCCTCGTCGGCATGGGCGGCGAACCACTCCCGGGTGCCGAATCGGTAGCCGACCTCGGCCTGACAGGTGATCGGCGGGACACGCGGGTTGTCGCCATAGCGCCAGGCGGGGGGAAAACCGCCCGGCGGGTAGCAGGTGAAGTGCGGATGCGCGCCCAGCAGGGTGCGCTGGACCGCTTCCTCCGCCCCCGGCAGCGGGGCCAGGTGGGCCACCGAGCTGACGTAGATCAGGTCGAGCTTCGACGGGTCGACGAACTCGTCGAGCACCACCGCGCCGTCGGGCCGGATCGCCGCCATGCCGTGATCCGAAACGACGATCAGGTTGACCTTGCCGTCGAGCTTGCGGGCGCGCAGGCCGTCGTAGAGCCGGCCGAGCAGGCGGTCGGCCTGGGCGATGGCGGCGTTGGTCTCCGGTGCGTCGGGACCGAAGTCGTGTCCCGCGTCGTCCACCAGCTCGAAGTAGAGGGTGAGGAAGGCGGGGCGCTCGGCGGCGGGCAGGTCGAGCCGGGCCAGCAGCTCGTCGACCCGCTGTTCGTCCGGCAGCGCCTCGTCGAAGGGCTTCCAGATCGCCGGTCGGACGCCGCCGATGGCCGCTTCGGAGCCGGGCCAGAAGACCGGGGCGGTCTTGCGTCCGGTGCGCTCCAGAGTCACCCAGATCGGCTCGCCACCCCACCAGCGGCCGTCCTGGACCGTCGATCGGTCGTGCATGGTGAACCGGCCCAGCGCGGGATCGACCATCCGGTTGCCGACCATGCCGTGGTGATCGGGCACCAAGCCGGTCACCAGGCTGTAGTGGTTCGGGAAGGTGAGCGTCGGGTAGGACGGGGTGAGCCACTCGGCGCGGGCGCCGACCCGGGCGAACATCGCCAGGTAAGGGGTCAGTCCGCGATCCAGGTAGTCCGCCCGGAAGCCGTCGATCGACACCAGGAGGACCGGCGCCGCCTGGAGGGCAGCTCGCTCCTTCTCCTTGCGCGAGAGCGCGGTCGCGGGAACGGCGAGCGCCAGGGCGGCCAACAGGACGGCGGCGACGGGTCGGGTGGAGCGGTGCATCGCGCTCGAATCTGCCACAGGGCAGGGTCCCGCGCGGCCACCCCATGGGGGAGTAACGTCCACTGCGGAGCGGTTTGACAGGCGCGGGCGCCTTCTGGTCGGATCGAAGCGTCACTCGGGAGCAGGACCTGGAGGCAGGATGCGCATCGCGTTGCTCAAGGCCCCCATCGGCGGCATCCTCGGGCTGGAGATGCTCACTTTCGTCGAGCCGCTCGGCTTGATCTGCGTGGCCGGCGGGCTCGAAGCAGCGGGGCACGAGGTGCGCATCTTCGACCTGCGGATCGACGGCGAGGAGCACGGGTTCGCGCGCTGCCGGGAGTTCGCGCCCGACGTCGTCGGCCTGCAGTGCAACTTCACGACCGAGCGGTTCCGGGCGCAACGCCTGGCGCGCCGGGTGCGGAGCGAGCTGCCCGGCGCCTTCGTCGTGATGGGCGGGCACGACGCCTCGCGCGAGCCCGGGTGGTTCAGCGATCCGGCGATCGACGCGATCGCGGTGGGCGACGGCGAGGAGATCCTGACGCCTCTCGTCGAAGCGCTCGACGAGGGGCGGGACCTCGCCGCGGTCCCCGGGCTGGTGCTCAACCGCGAGGGCGGGCAGCGGGCGACCGGACATGCTCCGGCGCGCCGCGAGCTCGACACCCTGCCGCTGCCGGCGCGGCATCTGATCGCCGAATACGCGCCGCACTACTACATCAACTTCCGCAAGCCGCTGGCGCTCCTCGAGACCGCCCGCGGCTGCCCGTTCAAGTGCAACTTCTGCTCGGTCTGGAAGTTCCACGAGTCGAGCTTCCGCGAGAAGTCGCCGGCGCGGGTGGTGGCCGAGCTGGCGGCGATCGACGCGCCCAACGTCTTCATCACCGACGACATCTTCTGGATGGACGTCAAGCGCAGCGAGGAGCTGGCGCGGGCGATCCAGGCGGCGGGCATCAAGAAGTACTTCACCGTTCAGACGCGCACCGACATCATCTGCAAGTTCCCGCACCTGATCGAGCTCTGGAAGGGGTGCGGCTCGCTCGCCATCTTCCTCGGCCTCGAAGCGGTGACCGACGAGGGGCTCGAACGGGTGAACAAGAAGAACAGCGCGGCCAACAACGAGCGGGCGCTCGGCATCCTGAAGGAGCTGGGCGTCGGCTTCACGCCCAACTTCATCGTGGATCCGGCCTGGGATCGCGAGGACTTCGCGCGCCTGCGCGAGTGGATCTCGCGCACCGGCGCCTACAACAGCGGTTTCTCGGTCCTGACGCCGCTGCCCGGGACCGACCTCTGGAGCTCCGCCAGGGAGCAGGTGACGACCCACAACTGGGAGATGTACGACATCATCCACGCCATCCTGCCGACCCGCCTGCCGCTCGAGGAGTTCTACGAGGAGTACGCCAGGCTCTGGCGTCACGTGCTCGAGGTGCGCTACCGCCATCGCGGCAAGATGCGCACCTACCTGCAGCTCGGCGCGGCGCTGGCGACCGGCAAGGTGAGCCCGGCGGCGGTGCGCAAGGGGATGAACCTCGCCAAGGTCTTCAGTCGCAAGGAGACCTTCCTCGCGGCGCACGCGCCGGCGCCGGCGGGCGCCTGAGGCTCAGACCACGCGGTCGCTGCCGCCGTCGACCGGAATCTGCGCGCCGGTGGTCTTCGCGAACAGGCTCGAAGCGAGCGCCGCGACGAGCTCGCCGACGTCGGCCGAGGTGATCTCGCAGGCCAGGAGGTTGCGCCGCTTGTACTGCTCGACGGTCAAGCCGTAGCGCGCCGCCCGCCCGGCGAGCATCTCGGGCGTCCAGAGGTCGGTGTCGAACACCCCGTCGGGATGGAGCAGGTTGACCCGGATGCCGCGCGGCGCGAGCTCGAGGGCGGCGACGCGGGCGAGCTGGGTGAGCGCGGCTTTCGAAGCCGAGTAGGCGGCGGCGCCGGGACCGGGCGCCAGCACGTTGCGCGATCCGACGACCACCACCGCGCCACCCTCCGGGGCTAGCGCGAGGGCCGGAATCGCGGCGCGCAGCAGGCGGAAGTGGGCGGTCACGTTGAGGTCGAACGCGCGTCGCCAGAGCTCGTCGGAGAGCTCGGCGATCTCCTGGCCGGCGGCGAAGAAGCCGACGTTGAGGACCAGGATGTCGAGGCCGCCGAAGCGCTCGAGCGTCGCGGCCACGCTGCGCTCGAGGGTCGCGAGATCGGTGGCGTCGCCGGTCAGGTTCAGGCGGTCGGCGCCGGAGCGCTCGATCGGCAGGCGATCGAGGCCGGCGATCGCGGCGCCACGCCGCGCGAGGGCGTCGCTGGCCGCCCGTCCGATGCCGCGCGCGGCGCCGGAGACGAACGCGACCTTGCCCGCGAGGGGCGGCGGAGTGCCGGCCGACTTGAGCTTCGCCTGCTCGAGCTCCCAGTACTCCACCTCGAAGACGTCGCGCCGCGCGAGCGGGCGATAACCCCCCAGCCGTTCGGCGGCGGCGATCCCGGCGGCGGTGTGGCGCGCGATGGCGAGCGCCGAGGCGGCGGCACGCGGCGTCTCGCCGAAGCCGGCGAGTCCGCCGGCGGCGAGCCAGGCGACGCGCGGAGCGAGGTCCAGACGGAGCAGCGGGCGGGCGTCGGCGAGCCGCGCGAAGTAGGTCGCGTACTCCTCGCCATAACGCGCAACCGCCGCGGCGAGCTGCCCCGGTCCGCTCACCAGGAGCGGCCAGGGCTTGGTGCGCAGCGCATGGTCGGGGGTGAGCGGGCCGCGCGCGGCGGCGCGCCGCAGGGCGGCGTCGCTCGCCGCCTGCCGGGCTCGCGGCGAGAGGTCGAACGCGGCGACGAGGGGGCGTCCAGCGAGCCGCGACACGGCGTGGCGCAGCCGGGCGAGATCGATCGGGCGCCAGCGCCGCGCGGGCACCGCTCCGGCGGCCGGTCGAGCGGTCCGCGGCAACCGGCGCCGCGCCCGCTCGATCGCCGCGATCATCCGCTCGTAGCTCTCGCGCGCCGTCTCGCCGAAGGTGAAGACGCCGTGATGGAGGAGGATCAGTCCGCGCAGACGGGTCGTCCGCGGGCCGGCCGCGAGCCAGTGCTCGCGCACCTGCCGCGCGAGATCGAAGCCGGGCTTGACGTAGGGCAGGACGAGGAAGTCGTCGCCCCAGATCTCGGCGGCGAGGCGCTCGCCGCCGCGCGAGTTCACCACCGCGAGGGCGGCGTCGGCGTGCGAGTGGTCGATGTAGCGCGCCGGCAGGAAGGCGTGGAGCAGCGCCTCGCAGGAGGGGGTCGGCGCGTCGGGATCCAGCCGCAGCGCGCGCAGCTCGCGGAGCATCGCGGTGTCGGAGAGGGACTCGAGATCGAGCAGCCGCAGCGCCCCCGCGAGGTCGACCGGCGCGAAGCCGGAACGGTCGACTTCCGCGAGGTCGGCGCCGCTCCCCTTGACCCATAGAACCGGGCGCGCCTCGCCGTGGAGGTCGCGCCAGATCGACTTGACCGAGGTGTTGCCGCCGCCGCAGAGCACCAGCGACGGGTCGGCGCCGAGCAGGCGCGAGGTGTAGATCCGCCGCCCGAGCTCGGGATCGGCGGTCGAAGCGGCCCAGCGCGCGGCATCGCCGTCGTTCCAGCGCGAGCCGAGACGAGCGAGCGGCGTGCCGCCGGGCGCGCCCATCGCGGGACCTAGCGCACCGCTCCGGCGGTGACCGCGAGCGGCGCGAAGACGGCGCTGAAGTGGCGCAACGCCGGGGGCTGCTCGACGATCTCCACGCCCGGGATCCGCTCGCGGTGCGCGGCGATCTCGCTGAGCGCCTCGATCACGTAGTCGATGTGGCTCTGGGTGTAGACGCGTCGCGGGATGGCGAGCCGCACGAGCTCGTGCTCGGCGAAGCGCTCCTCGCCGGTCGCCGGGTCGCGCTTGCCCATCATCACCGAGCCGATCTCGACGCTGCGAATCCCCGCGTGGCGGTAGAGCTCGATGGCGAGCGCCTGGCCGGGGTACTGGTGGCGAGGGATGTGGGGCAGGAAGCCGGCGGCGTCGAGATAGATGGCGTGGCCGCCCGGTGGCTGGAGGATCGGCACGCCGGCCGCCGCGATGTGGCTGCCCAGGTACTGCACCGAGGCGTGCCGGTAGTCCTGATAGGAGGGATCGAGGGCCTCGTAGAGCCCGACCGCGATCGCCTCGAGGTCCCGGCCGGCGAGCCCGCCGTAGGTGGGGAAGCCC